>JAWCLR010000007.1:35289-43864 GCA_038850615.1 Candidatus Woesearchaeota archaeon
CGGGCTCACAAAAAAAGAACAACTAATTAACATCGTCTATGAAGAATTGGTGAAGTTCCTTGGCGGCGAAAAAAACGAAGTCCAGCTTGCTGACAAGAAGCCCAACAAGATAATGCTCGTCGGGCTTTTCGGTTCTGGAAAGACAACACAAGCAGGAAAACTCGCAAAATACTTCACAAAAAGAGGCAAAAAAGTGGCTTTGGTCGGGTTGGACGTGCACAGGCCTGCAGCAATGGACCAACTCGAACAAGTGGCAAGAATCGCGCACGTCCCTGCATTCATCAAGCGCAATGAAAAAGACCCCCTCAAGATTTACAAGGAATTTGAAAAACAATATCCTGAATATGACCTCTTAATAATTGATACCGCAGGAAGGGACGCACTAAGCCAAGACCTGATTGACGAGCTGAAAAAAGTCCATTCCCTTGTGAAGCCTGATGAATCATTGCTCGTCATTTCAGCAGACATTGGTCAGGCAGCCCAAAGCCAGGCAAAGGCATTCCACGAAGCAGGAGCCATAACTGGAGTCATAATCACAAAAATGGACGGCACTGCAAAAGGAGGAGGAGCACTGACAGCATGTTCTGTAACAGGGGCTCCGGTGAAGTTTATCGGCGTCGGAGAAAAAATAGATGACTTAGAGCAATTCAACCCGCAGGGATTTGTCAGCAGACTCCTTGGAATGGGCGACATTGAAGCACTCCTTGAGAAGGCAAAGGAAGCAATAACCCAGGAAGAAGCAAAAGACATCCAACAAAAACTGCTAAAGGGAGAATTCAACCTCATTGACCTCTATCAGCAAATGGAGGCAATGCAAAAAATGGGGCCCCTGGGCAAGATAATGGAAATGATTCCAGGAATGGGACAACTAAAACTGCCAAAGGAAGCATTGCAAGTGCAGGAAGAAAAACTCAAGAAGTGGAAGCACGCAATGAATTCAATGACAAAGGCAGAACTTGAAGACCCTGAAATCCTTGACGCCAAGCGCATTGAACGCATATCAAAAGGCTCAGGAATTTCAACAAGCGACATTAGGGACTTGCTGAAGCAATACAGGCAAAGCAAGAAACTAATCAAGATGCTAAAAGGCGCAGGAACGCCTGAAAAACTGATGAAAAAGCTCGGCGCAAAAGGAAAAGGGCTGAAGTTCTGATTAATCAGACGATTCTTTCTTTATGATTCGGTATGCCTCTTCATTGCTTTTCAGCTTTTTGATGAAAGAGTTTCTCTCGGGCGAGTACAAACGAATAGTGGCGCCGTCAATGCTTGTCACAAGCATTCTGTCATTCTTGAATTTTATTCTTCCTGAAGCATCAAGAGTTACCTTATGGCCTGAATTCTCAAGAAGGGTGACCCTTGCTGTAAGCCCGTCCCTGATTTTGCGATAAAACTTGTTGTCTTCTGGGAACGTGCCTGTGAATTCAGCACAGCCTTTCTTAATTGCTTCAATGATATCACAGGGCTCAGCTCCTGGCTCATACACAACTTGTGTTGACCTGCAACCAAGAAATTCATCGCCAACCCACGAATAAGGATCCTCAGGATCAGAATACCATAACAGCGTGAAGACCTCTGACCTTGTTGGAAATTCAGGAAAACCTGTGCTTGCGGACTTGAACTCATTCTCGCCAACAAGCTCTGGAACGCCATTCTTGCGCAGGACATAATACAAGTTTGCCGTGAGAACCGCCCTGTAATGCTTTGTTTTGCCTGCACTTGCAAGGTCAAAAACACTTACCTGCTTTACTAGACTGCCCATATCAATTAATCACTAAAAAGGGACAATTTATAAATCTTCGGTTCAGCGCAACCCAACGAGTTTTTCCATTTGTTTTGGCGTCATCTGTACAAGCACTGCTTGCGCCCTTGCATCAGTCGGAACAAGCCTTAATTCCTTGTCAAGAACTGCATCAATGCCTGCCTTTAACCGCTCAATCTGCCTTGCGTCCTTCTCCCGTATTGCCTGCTTGAGCATTGTCCACAATATTTCTTCCTGATTAAGTAGTTTTATGAGCGCAACATGATTCTCAGTCACGAGATCAGTAATACTCTTGACTATGCCCTCAAGGGCGATTTCATTAATCTGTTTTTCAGCAGTTTCGTAAGAAAGCCTTGCAACTCCTGCAGGAATAAGCAAGTTCTTGCGCTGCGCAATAAGAGTCCTCAGCTTGAGAATTCCATTCTTGGCAAAATACTTCCTAAGCTCAGCAGCAAGCCTTGCCTCATCATGCTCAAGGTCAACAGGCATAATAATCAGTTAGCAAATTACAGGTGGTGTTATAAAAACATTTGTATTCTGCATTGTTACTTGTCAACAAGCTCTGCAAACTCTATTCTATAAACACCTGCAAAATCCTTGTATTCAATCCTGCTTTTTTTAATAATTATTTTTTTCTTGAAGAACGGCGCGTCAAGAATTGTTGTCTCTATTTCCCCGCCCTCGCCAGCAGGATTTATCTTGTGCGTCTGTGCTGCCTTTTTTAGTATTTCAATCATTGCGTAGTCTACCGGCTTTCCAAGAAGCTCTTTTCCAAGCGGTTCTGCAAAAACACCAGAAATAATGACTTGAATTCCTGACTCCACAACCTCCTTGAGCAGCTGGATTTGGTCCATCTGCCACAATGGATTAATGCAAGCAATGCCAAGCTCGCTGCAGATTTTTTTGATTCTCTCTGCCTGATAAGCTGACTTCACTGCCCCAGTAACAATGCCTTCTATGCCAAACTTCTGCTTTGCTTCCTCAATTACCTTTTTGAGGTCTTCAAGCTCTTTCTCCTTCACTCCATTTGTTAAAACCTTAACAAGAGGCAAGCCAATTGCCTGCGCCTGAAGGTCAGCAATATGAATGTTAGGAGTGTGAAACATGAAGCTCTCAGGGTTCTCGGAAACAACCGTGATAAGGCAGACTATCTTGTGCTCCTTCATTACTTTTATCATTGCAAGAGTGCTGTCCTTTCCGCCTGAAAACAAGACGCCGACCTTCATAATGCAATCAAAAGAGTGCTTGTTTAAAAGTCTTCAGTCCTTGAAAACACCTTTTTTGTTGGCAGCTTTTCAATCTCAAGCCTTCCTTTTGCCATCCTGACTGCAACATCATCATCCTCTGTGAGCTTTGTGACTGTTGTTACAACTTCTGGCAGGAGTATTCTTGCTCCCCTGAAGTCCGGCTTGGTGATGACTTCCTGCATTTCCTTCTTTGGAACCGGTTCTGGAATCATTTCCTTCTTGTGCCTTGCCTCTATTTCGCGCTTGAATTCCTTTGTGCGCTCAAACAGGTATTTTGCGATTTTGTCAGCAACATTAATGCCTGTTGCCTTTGTTATGCCTTGAAGCCCGGGAGAAACATTAACCTCAATGACCTTTGGTCCCCTGATGCTTTCAAGCATGTCAACACCGCAAATCTCTGCACCAAGAGCCCTTGCTGCCATCAAAGCAGTCTTTTTTGCTTGTGCACTGAGTTCCGTCTTCTCACCCTTGCCGCCTGCATGTATGTTTGCCCTCTTTTCGCCCTTGACAGCAATGCGCTTCATTGAGGCAACAACCTCGTCGCCAACAACAAAAGCCCTTGTGTCAGTGCCGTCTGTCTCAATGTATTCCTGCAACAAAAAAGGCTGTTTAAGGACTGCAAGCGCATCAATCATTGAGCTCGCACTCTCATAACTATCTGCAAGCATCACGCCCTTTCCATGAGTTCCTGTCGGCAACTTGAGAACTATTGGATATGTCATTTTCTTGATTATTTTCTTTGCCGCAAGCGAGGTTGAGGCAATATAAGTCTGGGGCTGGGGCACTCTTGATTTTTGAAGCATGATGTGAGTAAGGAGCTTGTCGTGGCATATTGTGAAAGCGCTTGGCTTTATTGGAACAAAAGTCTTGTCACCTAGCATGCTCGCGATTGAGCGCAACAAGTTCGCATACCTTCCTGAGCCCTTCATGTAAAGGCAGTCATAGTGCCTCAAAGGTTTTCCCTCATAAAGCACTCCGCCCTCCTTTCCAAGATTGACTTCAAATTCCTTGATGTCAAGAAGGTCTGCTTCATCAAAATACTTCTTCAATGCCTCAACAGTCCATTTTGAGGAAATGCTGCCCATGCTTATTACACCTGCACGCATAATCATCACCTTATTTTCTTGGCCGGATCTATCAAGAATCCGCGCTTAAGTATGTTCCTTCCAATGAGCACTGGATACTTCATGTGCTTCCTGTCTGCTAGAGTAAAAAATACCTTGAATTTCCTGCCTGCAAGCATTATCCTGGCAAGAATAATCCCTCTTGTTGATATGCCGTGTGCTGACTTGACTCTTTTTTCGCGAAGGACAGGACCAAGGCCCAGCGAGTGGGCAAGCTGTGAGTCAACGCTGCATTTTGATGCGCCAGTATCAATGCGGGCAATTACTTTCCTTGCCTTGTCCTTGCCAAATATCGTCACGTATTCCTTTAGGCCAATTATTGTTTTCATCTTACACCTTCATGAACGGGAAGAAAATAACATCCCGTATGCTTGGAGAGTTTGTAATAAGGAGCACCATCCTGTCAATGCCAATCCCCATTCCGCCTGTCGGAGGCATGCCATACTCTATCGCTTGAATGAAGTCTTCGTCAACCTCATTGCCCCATTCAGGCCCTGATTTTGCCTGTTCCTCAAGCAATTTTCTCTGAAGTATTGGGTCATTGAGCTCTGAGTATGCATTGGCAACCTCCATCCCTGCAATAAAAGGCTCAAAGCGCTCAACAAGCGACACGTGGTTCTTGCACGGCTTGCACAACGGCGTGGTCTCAATCGGATGATGCGTGATGAAAGTCGGCTGTATCAGCTTTTCCTCGCACAACTGTTCAAACAACGCTTGGATTATCATTCCACGAGAGGGTTTTGGCGGCAACAATTCCTTTCTCGGAACTTTTGCGAGCAGGCTTTTGTCATCAAGGACTTCAACATCAACATTGCCAAGCTCACTTATTGCCTGAATCATGGTCATTACCTTCCACGGCTTTTTCACGTCAATCTGATGCCCTTGGTATTCAAATTTTGTTGTGCCGTGAATTGCTTTTGCTGCCGAGACATAAATGTCCTCGCACAATTCCATCATGTCGTTAAAGTCTGCGTACGCCTGGTATAGCTCCATCAGAGTGAATTCTGGGTTGTGGAAGCGGTCAATGTCCTCATTCCTGAAGTTTTTGCCAATCTCATAAACCCTGTCCATTCCGCCTACAATGAGTTTTTTCAGGTAAAGCTCTGGAGCAATGCGCATGAACACGTCCTTGTCCAGGGCATTGAGGTGTGTCTTGAACGGCTTTGCAGCGGCACCGCCGTAAATCGGCTGGAGTATTGGGGTCTCAACCTCCATGAAACCCCTGCTGTTGAGCAATTCCCTTATTGTCGAGATTATTTTTGTGCGCTTCCTGAAAACCTCCCTTACTTCAGGGTTCATTGCAAGGTCAAGATAACGCTTCCTGTAACGTATCTCAACATCCTTAAGACCGTGCCATTTCTCAGGGAAGGGGCGTATGCTTTTGCAGAGCATTTCAAACTTTTGCACCCTGACAGTCACTTCACCCGTCTTAGTCTTGAAAATAACTCCTTCAGCGCCAATCCAGTCACCAATGTCATAGAGTTTCAGGAGCGAGTACTGGCTGCCAATGTCCCCGCCAAGTTCGTCCTCCTTGAAATAAAGCTGGAGCTTGTCAGTCGCATCACGGATGTGCATGAATGTCGCCTTGCCCATCCTCCTGAGGGCGATTATCCTGCCTGCAACAACCACTTTTTCGCCAGAATCCTCTTCAACCTTCAAAGCGCCGTACTTCTCAAGAATCTGCCTTGCATTATGCGTGGGCAAAAACTTGTAAGGATACGGGTTTATCCCGAGCTTCTTGAATTCCCCAAGCTTCCTTATGCGCTCGTCAATAAGCTCCTTTTCAGTGGGCATAGAATGCTGAGGGTGAAGTGTGGTTTTTAAAATATGCGGTTATTTGCGAAAAAGACAGGCATCAAAGCGAATCATTATTTCTTCTAGACTTGCACTTGGTAATGAAATCAATGACATTGGTGAAACTGAACTTATACTCATTTTCCAGATCTTCAAATTTTTGTATCCAGTTGGCATATTCTTGGTCTTTTGGGTCATCGGGCTTGAGTAGTTTGCGCAGGTTATCCCACTTGCCAGCACCCAGTTTCGGGTCGTCCCGCATAATAGGCAGTATCTTAAATTCCTCAGGCACTGATTCATACCATTTCTTTACCTTTGCAAACCGCTCAAAACAATCTGGCAAATGCTTAATGGAAGTGTCAGGGCTTTCACGCCTGCAATACTCAAGGAACAGAGAAGGGAGCGTGGGGTCCTCTGCCGAGCGTTTTAGATCGCACATTATTTTTGGAAGCTCGTCAATATCATCATCAATACCCTGATAATTCTTTTTGTAGCCACCTTTGTCAGTATGGCGCTTTAGCCTTAGGTGCGAAAATTCAATGATTTGCACCGCATCCTCTTTTGAAAGCTGAGATATATATGCGTTAATCGCATTGAGTATTTTTTCGCCAAGATTGCGTTCCGGCAGAGCGTTATTTATACCATCAAGCTGTCTGTACCAGGTCTTTAGTATTTCAGGATATGTCTTAAGAGTTTCTGGATTAAGCGTTTGGGCTCGTACAGCAAGATCGGATAATGTAGATGCCTTTCCCAAAATATCTTCCAATTCACTCATTCTTCCCCCTTCGCTACTGATAAGTAGCTTCTTGATAAGAGAATCTCGCTCTTTATAAAGATTATGCCCCCTGCCCAAAAAGTAACAAAGTTTATAAATCACACAAGACTATAACGACTATGATTCAACACAGAGTAGAGTGAAGAAGAATGATTGAACGCAAAACACCCAATAGGCCGTTTGCTATTCCGCGACTTGTATTCGTTAGAATTAATGGCGAAACAATATTCCAGCCAATCCAAGATCACTTTAAGGATGACTTCCTGATAGAAGAGGTTCCTGAAGTTGAGTTGTTACGAGGCGGCTCATCTTGGATTGACGTAGCATCGCTATTTTACCCCTTCCAGAAGAGAACCAGCAAGATTGACATTAGCCGACTTGAAATGCTTGCGCGCCAACACAGCACAATACCTATTTTCGTCGGGGTAGAAGATGATGTGAATATCAAGCATGCGCAGCAAGAGTTGTGGCAGTACACAAACTTGAGATACATCTCAGCTAAAGAGATCCAAGACGAGAAATCATTCAAGGAGCTTGTAAAAGGCATCACAGATGTCCAGCTAAATACGATGCCTAAAGGTGTTGTTATCATATACGACCCAACAGAACAACTAAAGTCACTGGCACGCCGCCTGAGAGAGAACAAGTTCTGGACAGAGCGCTCAAGCGGGGAAGAGGAATTTCTGAAAGATCTTGCGTACAACAGGACAATAATGGATGCTGTTGTTATGGACTATCCAGGCCCGGCCCGTGGCAAAAAACTTACTGAGGAGATACGTAAACTTAATCCAAAAGTACCCATAATCGCATTGCTTCCAAAAAGCAGCATTAATAACTTGGAAGACAGATGCAATGCTGATTACCCAATAATCAAGACTGAAAATAAGAAAGGGGACATGATCACGCCGCAGGTGCTTTATTATCTAGGGCGTGTCCTGGAGCGGGTACCTGAAAAGGAAGAAGTACGGGCTTCTGGTCCCAAGACAGAGCACATTAACAAAAGAGAGTCAATGGTTTTTTACATAATGGGTCCCTCAGCAGCAGGCAAGACCACAATCACAGAACTTGTTGCTAACATGCTTGGAGACCGCGTGGAGTTTATCAAGAAAGACACAACACGACCGCCCAGGCCTGATGAACGATTAGGCTTTGATCTCAATTACATCAAATCAGATGACCAGTTTGAAGTTCTTAAGCAACAAAACAGGTACATTTACGATTTTTATTACAGAGGGTTCCGTTACGGCATCCCTCGGCTGAACATAATGGAAGCACAGAAAGCCAAGAAGCACATAATTATGGTAAATCCTGCGCTTGAACAGCTTGAGCCCATCACACGCTTGTTTGACAACAACGGCGTTGTGCCGATACTCTTGTATGCAAACATGACCACTCTTAAAGAACGGCTCGAGAAACGCGGTTTTGGGTCAACAAAAGAGATGGAAGAACGCCTCTCCAGGATTGATTCTGACATGAATGATTTTGACAGATACAGCGACAGGTTCTTGTACATGTTATTTACTGATCGTGGGTTGATGCCTCTGGACAACGCGAAAAGGCTAATATCAATCATCAATTGGGAAGAAAAACAGGAAAAACATCCTTCACAAAGGTCCTTTGAGAAAACGCATGAAGAATATGTGAATACTATTGTACGGCACTTGTTTGGCAAAGACGTAAACACGGAAGAGCTGATTACTAAAAAACCAAACGAGATAGAGTTCAGATTTGACCCTGATGTTGTGGAAAAATATGCCGCAGAACAGACTTACAGCGGCATTCCCTCTTTCGTCACAAGCCAGATGCCACTGAAAGTGGTTACAACTACAATGGCGTACGGCCACCTCGGTATTTTTTTTAATGCATGCGGGGTGAA
>JAWCLR010000007.1:43874-47467 GCA_038850615.1 Candidatus Woesearchaeota archaeon
CATGCGCAACCTTTTCATTGACCTGATTGAGGAACAACTGAAACTTTCAGGCTACTTGCCTAAAGCGTGCTCGCGCACCAACCCCACATATATTTCAAGATTTGCTCTCTCAATCGCTCCTCAACCAATGCTTATGGATGGATTGATTTATGCGCTGACAGACGACTATATGTTGCGGACAAATGCCAGTACACCCCACGCGGTCAGCATAGGGTTTTTTAACAGGACAAAAGCAGGTGGGCAGCCAAGGTCATTGACACTTCCTGAAATCAATGACCATATCCTGTTAAACAGGGCCGGTCGCAGGTGGAACTGGCCTTATGACCATGAGATAATGTGCGCGTATATCAGGACCATTAAGAATGCCTAAGAGGACTTATCAGAATTCCATTGCCATCCTTGATTCAACTAAATCACGGAAAAGCTCAAGAGACTGGTGCATATCGCTCAAAAGCATTATTTCATGAGGGGGAAGCTTGGAAAGCAATGCGTTTATTCGTGCACTAATTTGTTCCTTGTTCTCAGCAATCTGCCGCACGTTCTCAAGGTCAAACTTATAAAAAACATCCTTATACAACTCAAATGAGTGATACATCATATCAAGTATGACAACACTTTCTTTTGTAAGTTTCTTGTCATAACCCTTAAGATCCCTTCCACAATTCTTCAGCAAGTCAGTAATCTTGTCCAAGGTTGCAATGATGTGATAAATAAAGTGGGTGTTGGTGTTCTCATTCCGTATCTTGTTCATTATGCGCAAAGAGTATGAGATGAATTTTGTTATTGTATCGTGCTTTTCCTCAATGGTTTCGAGCAAAAGCTGGTCATTTGACTTCGCGCCATTTACCACATCTTTTGCAGCATCAAGAAGTAGAATAAACACTCTCCTTATTATGCTGTCAAGCTCTTTATCAGTAGGTTTTGAGATTGCGCGGAGAATGCAAAGATTTTCCTTTTCCTGCACGATTTCCATCCCTGTAAGCCTATTAACCTCTGTGTGGATTGCACTGATTGCCTTAACGTGCTGGTCCAAGCGATAATGTTTGACGAGAGGCTTGTTGAAAATCAGTTTTATCTCATCATAGCCTTTTTTGTAAAGCCCGCGGATAAGAAAAATCAAAGAAGAGCGGTCAAGGGGAGTGACGTCAACTTCAATAGAACCAAGCTCTGTGTCGCGTTCTGTGGAAACAATCAATCGATTGCCGTCTTCCTCCACTTCAAGTTCATCGCCTTTTTTAATGCCGTGCTGCAAGCACCATTTTCTTGGCAGGGAAACAAGTTGCGTTGAGTCTGCAATTTGAATTACCTTTCTCTTCATAATAATCCCCTTAAGGTTTTTTCAGGTAGCCTGCAATGTGCTTATAATTTTTTCATTGCCTTTAAGCCACCCTTTATTCTTGTATAGAAATTGATTTAATTATATAAAGCTTGCGATTAGTTATAAAAAACAAGATTTTATATAAAGATTATAAATTATAACCTGAAAATATAAAACCATTTAGGCCAATATAATTATTGTCCGAAAAGTTTACGGACAAGAGGTAATGGGGTAGTCCCGTAAGGGGGTGCAAGAAAATGAGAAAAACAATACTTGAATTCGAGCACCAAAAGGCATTCCACCAGCCAACACTGCCCATGTCTCTTCCGCCAGAAAAGGACACAGACGACTACGAGGACTTTGACGACGAAGAGGAAATGATGCAAACGCTCTGGCACAAGGGCGAGGAATCATTTGAAGACGAAATGATGAAGGAAGGCGAGGACTACTGATGGAAACAGACAGCGTCTTCATCACAGACATACAATCAATCAAGGCATTCATACAATCACAGAAAAAGGAAGAGGATTACTTCAACCACGTCATGGACAAAATAATGTCCAAAAGAAAGGCATGAAAAGGCTTGTGTGCATTTCATGCGGCAAACCAATAACGAAAAGCGCCTTTGGCGACCCCTACATCTGCAGGAGGTGCGAGGCAGACCACGGGACAGAAGAAGGCCGCTACTCGTGGCTTGACCGCGAATAAAGGTCTTCACTCACGAATCGACGGGTCCGCCGGCGTAAAAAAACCGGCGGGCCTCTGATTCTTTAAAACATTGCCATAAGTTATCACCAAAACTTTATAAGCAGGATTTTTCTCAATGTGTTCATGACGCATGTTTATCCAACATACTGCCCGCACTGCCTGAAATTCGTGACAGGCATTTCAAGGAGCTTCTGCCCTCATTGCAGGGAATGCTTTGAGGACGTTAATACCTACTGGTTCAACACAGAAGATATTGAGAAGATTGATTCTGACGGCTGCTTCATACACTGACGAATAATTATATAAATGCAATAATTGTTCTGTGCGCAAATGGAACTGGACAAACTGCCGTCAATCATCAGCAAAACAAACTGGGATGAGAACTGTCTTGCAAGAACAACATCAGGACTTCTTGTTCCAGCATACATCGCAAACCAGTTCGGCTTCAGCACTTCAGGAAAAGAGATCTTGGACAAATTTTACAACCGACTGAAAAACGAAGCAGGAATATTGCCACTATGCCCGTTCAACTCATGCGAAGAATACCTTGACAAAGAAAGGCTTGGCTCCTTTAAGACAATTGATGAACAATTTGCATTCTGGGATGACTTTAACAAAATCGTGGGCAAAGTGAACTATGAAATGCTCATGCCAAAATCAAAATTAATGATTGCAATACTTGACGGCAGTCATTCAATTGATGACGGCATTGCTGCAGAAATCGGCTTTTACGCAGCAGAATACAAAGGCAAAAAACCAATAGTTGGAATAAGGAGCGATTTCAGGTTGTCAGAGAACCCTGCAGCGCCGATAAACATTGCAGTCAGGTATTTCATTGACAAAGGACCTTACAACGGATTCTTTTTCAACGGCCCAGATGCTTATGACAAAGCGCTAAAGCAAATAAAAGAACTTGCTGACAAAATCAGGGCAAATCCCTGACCCTGCCAAACCCAAGCACTTTCTTCCTTGCATCATCAACAACAAAGACCTCAAAATCGCTAAAATCAGACACAAGAGGGCACGTTACTTTCTCTTTCGTGACATCACTGCCTTCAACACTTGGGTGAAAGCTTGGCTGTATAATCAAGGTGCTTTTTCCGCACTTTCCTTTCAGGAAGCACTTAAACCTCTCAACCCTTCCATTATCCCTTAATGAAACAGCAGGATGAATGTGCCCCATAATAATCACTTCTGCGTCCTTTGTTTTCGGCATTGAGTCTCCGTGGCAAACCAGAATATTCCCAAGCTTAAGTTCTGGGACAATCTGTATTTCTTTCTTGTTCGCCAATGGACCAAGGGAAGGGTCATGGTTGCCCTTGACAATCACTATTTGCTCGCATTTTCTCTGCAAATAATCAAATAACCGCATTGTTTCCTTCCATTCCTGCCTTGAAGTGCCCCCAAACTCGTGCTTCAGGTCGCCGTTAAGCACAATCACTTTTGGCCTTGCTTTTGAAAAAACCTGTTCAAGGCGGTCAATAATGTCCTTGTAATGAAACCGCGGAACAAGAACGCCCTGCTTCATCAGGAACTCCTCAAAACCAATGTGCAGGTCTGACAAGAC
>JAWCLR010000008.1:0-29064 GCA_038850615.1 Candidatus Woesearchaeota archaeon
ATGAATATTCCCATAAGCACCGCATCAGCAAGCGGAAGCAGTATTGCAAGAATCAGGATAACAAGGTTAAAACCAGTAATAGCAGCATACTTCCACCCATTATACACGTTGCGCTCCTCATTCCACACCTTTTCTGCTGCACGTTGTTCTGCAAGGCACTGGTCAATCCTTGCCTGCTCCTCAGCCTGCATCTGCTTCTTTGCCGCAAGGCAGGCATTGACATTCTGCTGGCGCGCATTCTCCTGTTCTTGAGTCAGGCCTGGAAACGCAGGATACTGGCTGTAGCATTCTTCTGCAACACTATACCTCGGATAACAATCCTTAACAGGCTGGAAATAACTCTCAGAACCAGTGAATTTCGGAAAGAACACGTTTGCGCCAAGAAAAACCATTGGCACGTAAAGCAGTGCGATAACCAACACGTACAATAATTTCAGCCAGTTCGCCATACGCCAGACTGATTGATAAGAGTATATTAATCTTTGTTTCTTTAAATATGGAAAAATATTAAAAGTTAGAAACAAACAAAGACAATATGCCGCGCGGAAGACCAATCAAGTCAGAAATCAGGCAGGGAATGGTAGAAATACTTGCAGTAAAGGGCTCTGCATACGGCTACGAATTGGCAAAAATATACAACGAAATATTTCCACAATGCACGCGAGAAAACATTTACTATCATTTGCGCAAGGGAGTTGCTATTGGAGAATTTGTCGTCAAGGAAATAAAGGAAGAGCGCGGCGAATACTCATGGGGCAGTGTCGTTGAAAAAAAATATTATGCCCTTGGACCGAACGCAAAACCGCAGGGAAATGAAAGGGTCAGGAAATATTTTGAAACCAAAAAATAATTAGTTGCGTGGCTTTACAAACCAAGAAACATAGTGATTCCTCACACAATTCTTTGACGAATTCGCACGATTGAACAAAATTCACTATACTGAATAAAATATTTCTACTTGCAAGCACTCATTTAATTTTCCTAAAAGGAACGCTTAATAGCACTTTCCAACACATTGCGCCGAGCAGAATTCTATGAATTTTGGCTCGCAAATTCTTGCGCTCCTCAAAGAGCACGCTGTTGAGCAAGCGCTTGGATCAATTATCTGCCCGCAGCCAGACCTACAGTCAGCACCGCTCGGCTTTGAGCACGCAAAATTTGCAGAAGTCTCGCAGGACAACTTGCACTTCTCAATGCAGTCAGCAACAGGGTCCTCAGCAGGCCTATTCTCGGGGATAACTATCACTTGCGGCTCCTCCCTTGGAAGAACATTACTCGGAATCCTGTTAACCGGAATTTGTTCGGGCTGCGCAGAAGCAGGCTCTGGCAGAGGCGCGCTCGTGACAACAACCTCCTTTGGTCCTTCAGGAGGAATCTGAACTATCACCGCGCCTGAAGGCGACTTCTGGCAGGCAGAAAGCAGCGCCACAACAAGGACGCACGCAAAAACATTACGCCATGAAACCTGCAATGACATTTACAACCACCAACAGCAAAAACACTGTGCTGATGAACACCCACACCCTCTGGCTAGCTTTCTGCTTAAAAACCTTTTGCAAAGCCAGATGCAGCATCCTACCACCGTCAATAGGACCAATTGGCAAAAGGTTGAACAGCCCGATTCCAAGACTAAGCAGGAAGAGCCAGTACAAAAGACCAAAACACCACAGGATGATTGGCACAGGCCACTCGCCGTATTTTTCTCTGAATGCCCCGCTTATTTCCGCGTGCTGGCGGGACAAAACCCCGAGATGCGACTTGGAAGCGTTCTTGGGATTTTGCGCGAGCACAATTGTGTACGTAGCATTTTTTGTTTGCAACGTGACAGTGTCGCCTGGCTTTTTTACAGCAAGTTCTGAGCTGAGGTTTTCAAGGTAGGTTGTTGGAACGCCGTTAATCGCGGTTATTATTTCATCCTTATGAATACCTGCAAGTGCTGCAGGGCTTCCCTCATCAACACCTGTGACGCGCACGCCATCAAGAATGAGCATCGACTGCGCAACAGGATTTGCCACGAACATCACAACAAGAAAAACTATGCCTGCTATCACGAGGTTCGAGAACGGCCCTGCCGCAAAAACACTCAACTGCCTGAACCTGTTCTGCTTTTTGAGGCATTCTTCGTCAGGCTCCACAAAGGCGGCAGGAACCAACGGCACAAAAATCCCAAGGAATGCAAGCCCCGCGTTCTTCACGGGCACTTTGTAAATCCTTGCCGCGATGCCATGGCAGAACTCGTGAACCAGCGCGATGACAAATATGCTCAGTATCCAGTAAACAAAAGGCACAAAGAAAACACCTTTTGCCTCAAATGGGAGCACTGGCTGGATTCCAGGCACAGCACCTGGAGAAACCAACACCCTGACAGTGTTCTTGACAAGCTCGTAGCTTATCATCAGCAATCCGAAAAAGCAGGCAACAATGCCAAAGCCGAAAAAACACGACCAGAAACCAGGCATTAATTGCGCAAGGCGGTCCATAAACTTCAAGCCACGCTGCGTGCGCCACATCACGAAATAAAACAAGGGGAAAATGCCTTGCAACTGGATGTTTTTCCTTTGCAGCCACGAAAAGAGAATCATCAAGAGGATGAAGACGGCTAACAGCACGTATTGGAAGTCCATAACGCCTGCGTTCATTTCACTCTTATAAAAATGTTGGGGTTGCTCCAAATGACAGGCGTGTCGGCAACCGTTTTGTCCCAAGCATGCTGAGAAAGCTTCACTTACTCAGTTAATATGAGCACATTTACTTCTTGCGTTTTGGCTTGAAGAACTTGTTCTGGCACTTCCTGCACTTCACGACTCCTTCCGCTATCTTCCTGTTCGGCGCTCGGATGACACTCTTGCATCTCCTGCACACAAACTTGTTGCGGAACATCCGCGCATCTGCTTCTGGAAATTTTACCATTATTCAGCACCGCTCTTCAACTGCTTCATTACCCGTTGCCCAAGTATTACCCAATAAATTATCTGGCAGCCCTCAACAACGCTTTCCTTCAGCTCAGGAGGGATTGCCAAATCAAACGTCTCATACGTTTCTGAGTCCATCACGTTTGCCCTGTCGCCGGAAACGCTCAAAACTTGGGCTGACTTCTTCTCTATGATTGGCACCTCAACGTTATCGTGCCCTGGAACAACCATCTCGCGCTTCTTTTCATCAATGAGGCCGATGGCGACAATACGCACCTTTGCGTGCCCGTGTTTGCCTGACTTGCTCGTTTCTGCACTTACAACCTTGCATGCAGCGCCGTCAATCAGGATATAGCCGCCTTCCTTTATGGAGCCCGCACTAACGATTTTCGTCGACATCGCACCTTTCGTGCAATAGGGCTATTTAAATAGTTTTCGGGAGATTTATGATTAAATAATAATTCCGCGTTTTGTCATTCAATTGATTCAAACACAAAGACCTTGAGTTGAAAGCAACCAAAAGACAGATGCTTCAAGCGTGTAATTGACTGTATGATATGAAGCTTGAGTGCCTGGCAAATTACGGCTGGAGACAAAGCGAATCTAAGGATCTGTCAGGTACAAAGAGAGCGCCAAACTGTGCGACGGGGCCCATCCCTTAATTCCGAGAAAACAGTTGCAGGACATTGAATAATATGAATAATAAGGATTACTGCATCTATAGGCACATAAAACTAACCTTGTAGGGATTCTCAGAACCAGTCCCAGAAAGAACGACGCTTGTGGTGCATGACGAGTTTTGACAATTCCTTTTCCAAAGCAGCAGAGTTAGGGAATGACTTTTCAGCCTCCCTGAAAGCGCTGCTGTGAAAAGTCCTCTTTAAGCCAGAACCCTGGAACTGGTGCTTTTTGTGAAGCAATTCGTGGTACATCACGTAATCAAGCAAATGCGGGTGCCCAAGAAGGATTGAGCTTATGCTCACAGTGTCGGTGCCAAGATCGTAGGAGCCAAGCTTTGTAATGCCATTGCCCACGACGAGGTTTGGCTGGTCAATCATTCCGCTGAAGAATCTCTCATTCACCCTGCTAAAGCTCTCTGCGAGAAGGGGGTGAGATTTTGTCTTTGCAATTGTCCTTGGAACGCTCTTGATGAAATAATTGTATAAATCGATCTGTGTTGAGCGCCTTTTTTCCCTGAATAACCTGCAGAGCAAATGTTGGACAAGGCCGAGCTGTATGTCCCGGCTCACGCATTTCCACTGACTGCTAAGATTGAGGGTTATCCTCTTCTGCAGCTTGTTCAGCCTGATGTTAGCGTTATAACCCCTAAACTTGCCGGAATACCTTACCTCTGCAGAATAGGCATATGGCTTTTCAGGAAAAACCGCGTTGAACGCCTCTCTGACAAGATCCATAGCAGGCAAACTAAGTGCATTGATAAATAAATATTGCGCGAAATGTTTATATACGGGGCATCACCCAATGCGTATGGTGGTGGAGTTGTTTAAAACAGAGCGAGTCAGGCGGCTAATTCCTGTGCTGACATGGGCATTAATCCTCGTGCTGGGTTTTTTCGCATTCCGAGGTGGCATCGGCTTTCTGAGCCCTACAGGGCTGGTTGTGCTACAGAACACAACGCTCACTGGCTCTTTTTACATAAATGACAACAAGTTGGCAGTTACTGCGGACAATGCCGACATAAAATTCTCCGCTCCTGTATCAGCAATAATAAAGACAAGAAATGGGGAAATAAACGGCACAGGAAGCTTCTCAATAAGCAAGTTCTCAGGCACAATAGCGTGGAACGGCAAAACAATAGAGCTTGACGGCACTATGGCAAGCGTCCACGGCAGCCAGCTTGACATCACCTATACGAGAAAGGAAAGCACGACAATAACACTTGTTGCAGGAAGCATTGAGGTGTCAAAGGTCAACCTCTCATCATTCAGCAGCGACCTTACTGGCAACCTGAGGCTTGAGGATCGCTGGACTGTAAGAACAAATGAAACGCCCATAAGCATAAGCGGCTATGAGGGAAGCGTTATTTTCCAGCGCGTGAACAATGACACGATATTATATTTAAGTGGCAATGCAGAGAAGATAAGAGTTGAGCAGAAAAACATCCTAAAGAACATTGCTTAATAGCCCGCTTCGTAGCGCAGGATTGCGCCGTATTTTCCAATGTCCTTGAGTTGGGCGCCTTCACGGGTCTCTGTAGAAATAATCATAACCTCTGTACCGAACCTTTTTGCTATTTCCTCGAATTCCTCTATTTTCTCACCAGGCAGGGCTTCAGAGAGTAGCAGTGTCTCAACAGCGCCCATCTCAAGCATCCTTTTTACTTCTGTTTCACCATAAGCAACAATGTTCGGCTTTGTAGCAAGAAGTTCCAAAAACCTGCCGACAATCTTTTTCTCGCTGGCAATCTCCTCATGTGAAAGTATGTCCTGAGACTTGTCCACAAGCTCTTCCAGTCCAAACTCCTCCGTGTAGCTCAGGTCCTTGATGCCAAGGATTTTCTTCTTTAGGTCTGCAGTTATGAGCCCGCTGTCAACAAATTCGTACTTTGTGGGGCCAGGACCGCCGATTATTATTCCCTTCAGCCCCTCGAGCGTAAAGAACTGCTCTTTCATCAGCTCGGCAACCTTGCCAAAATGGTCCTTGACAGCTATTTCCCTGTTTCTCTGAAAGCGGACAGCTGACTGCCCTCCTGCTTTGAACTTACCCGGAACATGCGAATGCGTCTTTGTAAGAGGGACTATGGTCTTTCCCTTTAGAAGGGCAAGCATTGCGTCCCTTGCGTCAATCACGACAAGGCCGTAAACCTCCTTTGTTTCAAGCATATCGCGAAGTATGTCAAGGTCAAAGTTTTTCTCGCACTTGTACAGGCGCATCTTCAGAGGCACTGGCGGCTCAATGCTCCACACCCTGACATCCGACTTGCCCTCCCTTGCAAGTATGTTGCCTGAGAAGACGGCAATCCCGTTAGGCGGCGTCCTGCCGATAACGCGCAAATGCTGAATCATCCTTTCAAGCGCATCAATGACATTATTCCTAGTGCTCGCGCTCTTGATGTTGCTCGCAGTGCCCTGCTCCTGCACCAAGTGCTGGATTATCTTCGTTAGGTCATAGCCGGCAGGTACATACACTGTGACGAATTCCGTATGGGCGGCCTTGTAACTTTCTAATTCCCTAATGAATTTTTTCAAGTTGAACTTTTCGTGCGCTGTAATGCTCATTTTGGAAGAGCGGCAGGCAGGCTAACGGCTATCAAGAAGAGACTATGCCAATGATTGCCTGCTAATGCTCATAACGGAATAAGTCGCAGAGCCCCCTTTATTAAGCTTTGTGTGAGGCAGGTTGCGATACCTTTAAAAACCGACTGCTGTTTTCACAACGCACAATGGTTGAAAAGAAGCAGAGTCTAGGTCCTGTGAAAAGATTTGGGGCGCGGTATGGAAGGACTACAAAATTCAAGCGCGCAGCAATTGAAATAATGCAGAAAAAGAGCACAAAGTGCCCGTACTGCAAAAAGGATAAAGTCGTAAGAAAATCAAAGGGAATCTGGCACTGCAGGAAATGCAAAAACACGTTCACAGGACAGGCATACACGTTTGTTGCAAAGCCCGCTGCACTCCCCCCAATTGAGGAAGTGCTGGCAGAGGTTCAGGAGAAGACACCAGAGGAGGAAAGCGCATAAAGATGGTAAAATACACTTGTTTCAGCTGTGGCAGGAAAATCTCAGAAGACATGATGGGCAAGCGCGTGCGCTGCCCCTATTGCGGAAGCAAGATGCTTTACAAGTCAAGAAGCACTCCAACAAAAGTAAAGGCGGTTTAGGTTCCCATGGAAATACCAAAAGAAACACAGGAAAGCATCAGCAGGCTCCAACTGATTGAGCAAAATGTCCAGTCGCTGATTATGCAGAAACAGCAATTCCAGGCGCAGCTTTTCGAGCTCGAAAGCGCCCTGAAAGAGATCGAAAAGACAGACGAAGCATTCAAGATTGTTGGAAACGTGATGATAAAAGCGGACAGGACCGCGCTGAAAACAGAGCTTAATGCAAAAAAGGAAATAATTGACCTTAGGCTCAAGAACATAGACAAGCAGGAAAAACAGCTCAAGGAAAAAGCAGAAAGCCTTCAAAAAGAAGTTATGAGCAAGCTCAAGAAGTGATTCTTATGGACCAATTATCAGCGGTTATTGCGGCATTGCGAGAACTTGAGCAGGACAACCAAATCCCAAAGAATGTCAAGACAAAAATCACAGGCACAATACAGGTACTTGAGCAGGACGGGGAAATGCCGATAAAGGTCTCAAGGGCATTGCAGGAGCTTGAGGAGCTTGCAGAAGACAACAACATGCAGGCATACACAAGGACGCAGATATTCAACATTGTTTCTTTGCTGGAAGTAATCTGAAACTATCCTGACGACGAATTTATTTAGCAGAAATTGGCCAATCCACATTTCAATGGCTTTGCCGCCAAAAAGAGACTAATGCTTTCTTACCTTTATTTCCTGTCGGAGAATGTTCGCGTTTGGAACATGAATTATGTCGCCACTTTTGCTAACAAGCATTGTTTCCAACAAGCCAATTTCCTTGACCCTGCCTGACACAGAGCCGACTGTTATCACGTCACCTATCTTGAAAAACTTGTTATAGCCCAACCTTATCCCTGCAATAAAATTCGGAATGAAGTCCTTTATGCTGAGAAGAAACGCAATTGCCACAATCACAAGAATTGCGGCAATCACGATGTAAAGGACTATTGCAGTAACACCAAGCTGGTCAAGGGCAACAACAATCGCAATAAAGTAAATCAAGTATTCTATCAAGCGACCCACAAATTCCTCCAGCCCAAACTTGATTCCTGCCTTTTTGAGAATCCTGTTAAGCTCAATCTCATGCAAGCCGCGCTGAATAAGCTTGCCAAGCACTTTTCCAATGATAAAACCAATAAGTAGAACGATTACTGCCGAGGCAACAATGTTTACCCATTCCTGGGCCTCTGCCCATAACTGCAAAAACGCCATAGCATTTGAGAACAGCGATGCTTTTATAAACCTTTTCGGGAACAAATACGAATAGCATAAAGAGACTCCAAATAAGGTCGCTTCGCGAAGAGACACTCGCTCCGAGTTCGGCTTTCCGCAAGCTCGAGCCTCACACAGTCGCTCGAATATAATAAAACGGCACCACATGGGCATACCTGAACGCATCAAGGAAATTGAAGACGCAATGCGAAAGTGGCAGTACAACAAAGCCACTGAGCACGCATTCGGCGTAGCAAAGGCCCAAATAGCCAGGCTGCGCGAAAAAATGGAAAAAGAAGCGGCAAAAAAAAGCGCAGGAGCAGGCTTCTTTGTCAAAAAATCAGGCGATGCAACTGTAATTCTCCTCGGCTTTCCATCTGTAGGAAAGAGCACACTGCTAAACAAGCTGACAGGGGCAAAAAGCAAAACAGCAGCATACGCATTCACAACGCTTTCCGTGATTCCCGGAGTTTTGCAGTACAACCAGGCAAAAATCCAGATACTTGACGTGCCGGGCATAGTAGCAGGAGCAGCTTCTGGCAGGGGTCGTGGGAAAGAAGTGCTTGCAATGGTGCGTTCTGCCGATTTGATTTTAATCCTCATTGACGCCTTGCACCCAGAGCATTATCCAGCAATACTGAAAGAAGTATATGATGTTGGAGTAAGGATAAATCAGGAAGCACCTGACGTCAAGATTACCAAAAAAACAAGGGGAGGAATAGACATAAGCGCAACGGTGCCTATAGAGATAAGCAAGGAAACAATAAAAGAAATACTCCACACTTTCAGAATAAACAATGCTGACGTTGTAATAAGAAGCCCAGTCACCATTGACAGCTTCATTGACGCTGTTGAAGGCAACAAGAAATACATTCCAGCAGTCACTGTTGTCACAAAATTTGACCTGCTTGACGAATTCCAACAACAAGACCTGATTGAAAAACTAAATCCTGACCTTGCAGTAAGCGCAGAACAAAACATAAACATCGAAGAATTAAAAGAACTCATTTTCACCAAACTTAATTTTGTCAGGATTTTCTTAAAGGAGGTCGGCAAAAAACCAGACCTTGAAGAACCAATGGTATTACGCAAAGGCTCAACAATAGAAACCGTGTGTTCAAGAATTCACAAAGACTTCGTCAGAAAATTCAAGTTTGCAAAAATATGGGGCAAATCGGCAAAATTCCCAGGACAGCAGTTCAGGAACCTAGACAAGCAGCTTGAAGACGGAGACATTGTTGAGATACACGTCAAATGAACGCACATTTAATATAGAAGGAATGATTCCCCCAATGCATGGAATTCATTGCGTACGGACATGCAGGAATTGAAGGAACCCACAAAAGAATCCTTGAGTTCACCCAAAAAACAGCAGTGATTCCAAAAGGCCAGTCTGTTATAGGCACAAGGGCAAACTTCGACCCAGAGGCAATTTCTGCACTCACGCAAATCTCAAAAAAACTAAAGCTGACAATAAAAGTAAGAAATTATGCAGAGGAGATTATTGGCGATGCAAACCAAGGATTTATTCCAGGCTCAGACATCATTGTCAGGAAAGGACCCCAAAGGTCTCCAAGCACGCTGCTGATTAATGCAAACAAGGCAGCAGGAGACTTGAACAAGAAACTGATTGAATTATTGAAGAACCCTGAAGAAAAAATAATTGTGACATTGGAAAGACTGGATTAATCATTCACTAACAATCTTCTTGCCTTTGGCACGAAATTCAGGATTTTTCCTTCCTTTACTCTTCCGCAGCCAACAAAATCATTGCCTGACTTCATTATCACGTAACCTTCTGCTTTTACATCCTTTACGAGGTCTTCGCCCTTGAGCCACTGGCGGAGCTCGTCTTTGTCTAATTCAACAACGTTCTTTTTTGCATGCGGACCAATAAGTTGTGAGCCCTCAATGCTCAACCTCAATTCTCCTTTCTTGAATTCGCCAATGTACAATCCGACACTGTTTATCCTCAATTTCTTAGGGTCAATCTTGGTAATATCCTTGCTCAAGACAAACAAGTCGTTTTTTGCGCTCTGATACCAAGCCCACGGAAAATCAATCTCAGCACCCCACTGCTCCTTTATCCTCGCAAGAACCGGCTTCAAGTCCCTGCCTGACAATGCGTTAAGGTTGGTTTTCATACTCCCCAAACAGGATTATTTTTTCTCATTATCTGCGCGATTTCTTTCAGTAATTCTTTTTCGTCGTTTGTAAGGTATTCCTTGTATTCCTTGAACTTCCTGAAATGCTCCTCTGGAATGGCTGAGAGGAGGATATCTCCCTCGTGGAGCTGGCGGCCGATTATGACATTTGGCAGGCTGACTGCCACTTGTTTTCCTTTTTCCGCCTTTTCAATGTTTTCCTGCTCTTCCTGCAAGCCCTTCACAACCGTCAATTCTCTGCCTTCAAGATTCATTAATGGAGTTCCTGTCTTTATCGTGCCCGCAAGCACGTGAATTCCGCACACAGCAGGATTGCTCTGCCTGAAAACATAGCCTTTCAGTATTTCAATCTTGCACGGCCTTATGAGCAAGTCAAGCTCTGCAAGCTCAATCGCCTTTTTCTTGGACTCTGCCCATTTCTGGTAGTCCTCAATAAGACGGTAAATCACTGCGTTTGTGAGAACTGCAACATTCTCAGGAACGCTTTCTGGCTGGGGAATGTTAAAGCCAAGAACAACACCAAGCAAGGGGTCTTTCTCAACATTTGCAGCAGCATCAGTAATGTCCTTTTTTGTTACAGGACCAATGCCAGCCCTCTTCACAGGAATATTTGCTTCCTTAAGCAGGGTGATTAATGCCTCAAGCGAGCCAAGCGAGTCTGCCTTTATTATTACTCCTTCCTTGCCAGTCTCAATCACGACTTTTTCGACTTCCTGCTGGACCCTTGTCTTTGCCTCCTCAACATTTTCAGGATTGCCAATCAAGGGCATTCCTGAAACAACATTCTCGGTTTCTGGAGCCACAATCTTGACTCCTGTGGCAGCAGAGACCTCCTTTACAGAAGTGAATCTTGTCTTTTTTTCCCTCAATTCTTGCAACGGTGCTGGGGTGAACAATGCCTTCACGCGGCTAACAATCGGGCCTTCCAAGCCACCGATTACAATAGCGTCACCAACCTTTAGACTGCCATCGTAAATAATGACATCCATAGTCTTGCCAAGCCCTTTTTCCTCCTTTACCTCAATAACAGTGCCTTGCGCAGGACCGCCCTCTGTGACTTTCAAGCCACTTTCAAGGAACCTTTGGGCAAGACCTGTGAGCATAACAAGCAATTCAGGAATACCTTCTCCTGTCACCGCAGAGGTTGGCACAACAGCAATCTGCTTCGTGAAATCACTTACCCTGTCATAACGCTCTGCCTCAAAACCAAGCTCATAAAGCTTTCCAACAATCTCATAGACCTTTGTTTCTATTGCTTTCTGGGCTTCTGGCTCCTGCTCCGCAATGTTCTGCACCAACGGCTTTTGAGCAGAGGGACGCCATCTTGGCAAAAGGTCTATCTTATTGGCAGCAACAACAAAAGGAGTCTTGTAATGCTTGAGAATTTCAATACATTCAAGCGTTTGGGGCATAAATCCCTCCATGACATTAATCACAAGGACAGCAATGTCAGCAAGGTTTCCGCCACGCCTTCTCAAGTTCGTGAAAGCAGCATGGCCAGGAGTGTCTATGAACAAAAGCCCTGGAATCGTGAGCTTGAGCTTAAGAGCCTCAAGCAAAGGACCGCAGATTTTCTGTATTGTCGACAAAGGAATAATGCTTGCTCCAATAGCCTGCGTGATACCGCCTGCCTCGCGCGCAGCAATAGCACTGCCCCGAATCTTGTCCTGCAACAAGGTTTTTCCATGGTCCACGTGGCCCATAATAGCCACAATCGGCTGGCGTATCATGAATAGTAGGCATTAGACGGGGGTTTAAAAAAGGTTTGTATGCCGAGCAGTAGACTTGGCAATAAGCCATAAATTACGGGCGCGTACCGCGCCAGAGACATAACGATTCCTGAAGCTCTTTCACCACTGTTGGCCTGTGGCAGAGCCATCAGATTGGAACCGGTTCTTAACGCAGGATTTTTTTATCACTACATAATAGTTGTTGAAGCGAAGCTTTATAAATAGGTCACTATTAACTGGGGGTAACATTAGCGTTATTGCGCTGATATAGTCGGGGGTTATTAAGAAAAATGAACACGCACAAAACATTCGGAATTTTCGGAATTGTGCTCCTGTGCGCGCTTGCACTGGTCGGTGCAGCTGCCGCAATCCCTGTGAACATCACAAGGGTGGAGATTGACGACCAAAAAATACTGCCAGACCAAAGCAACCGCTTGGACGTCCTGAGGGACAACAAGGTTGAGTTTGAGGTCCTGCTCGAGGCTTCTGAAGATGTTGACGATGTCGAGGTCACAGTCTTTGTTTCAGGCTTTGAGCACAACAAGGAACTCAGGCTTTCTGACAGCGTCGGACCGTTTGACATGGACGCAAACATCACTTACCGCAAGACCCTCCACATCACGTTCCCCGACCTGGTTGAGGAGGACAACTACAAGGTGCGTGTTGTCGTGACAGACCGCGACGGCGATGAACTCATACAAAACTATAACATCAAGATAGATGTGCCGCGCCATGACCTGCAGGTTGTGGACGCGATATTCACACCATCAAGGCGCGTTCAGGCAGGACAGGCGTTGCTGACTGTCGTGCGCGTTGAGAACTTTGGTGAAAAGGACGAGGAAGACGTCAAGGTGACTGTCGCAGTTCCTGCACTCGGAATCTCAGCATCAGACTACATCGACGAAATAGAGAATGACGAGGCAAAGGAAACAGAAGAGCTCTACTTGAGGATACCAAAGTGCACAAAGCCAGGCGTGTACGAGATGACAATAGATGTCAAGTACAACGACGGCTTCAGCAAGACAGGAGTCAAGGGCGAAATAGAAGTCCTTGAAGACCCTGCATGCAAGGAACCAGAAACAGCAGTTGTCCAACTGCCCCCTCCGCAGGCGAACAACACTGTTGAAGCAGTGCCACGCACAAGCGGAATAAGAAAGGCATTGGAAATCATACTGTTGTGCCTTGTAGCACTCTTGGTCATAATCGGCCTCATAATCGGCTTCACCAAGATGGGCGCAAGCGAAGAGCCGCAGTAAATTTTATTTTTTTTTATCTCATTCTTGCTTTTTTAATCCAACCTGCTGATAAGCTTAATAAACCGGCTACAATTCAGAACAAACCATGCCAAACAACATTATTGAGATTCCTGCAGGTGAGCCAGGCATTTACTCAAGCCCTGACGTAATCAAGGCAGAGACAAAGCCAGCGGTGCTGGAAAAGCCCGTGTTTGAGGACGCAAGGGGCAGGATAGAAAGGCACGAAATGAATGGGGTTAAAGTCAACCTTTTGTCGACAAAAAAGGGCTTCATGAGGAGCGGCGATTTGCACAAGAACAGGCAGTTTGACATCCTTCTCTCAGGCAAAGTCGAGCTTTGGACATACCAGAACGGGCAGACAATAAAGCGAGTAATTGGGCCGAACACTTACATCGTTATCAATCCTCACGTGCCCCACCTTTTCAACTTCCTTGAAGACACAGTAATGATGGAATGGTGGGACGGGCCTTTTGAGGCATGGTTCTACAAGCCATACAGGGACATCATTGACGCGCAGTTCAAAAAAATGACATCCCAATAAGCTTAATAAACCCTTTACGTTCTCCCATCGTCGTTATGCCAACAGATGCAGAACTGAAGGACCAGTTCAAGAAAACAGCCAGCGCAGACCCTGATAGATATTTTCCTACAAAAACACTGAAGGAGCTTGGATTTGCAAGGCATTCCTGCTCTAAATGCAAGAGGTATTTCTGGACACGGCACGCGGACCAAAAAGTGTGCGGAGACCCTGCGTGCTCTGGAGGGTTCAGGTTCATAGGAAAGCCTCAGGGCAAAAAACTTAGCTATATCGAGGTCTGGAAAAAGTTTGCAGAAATACACCAAAAACTTGGCTACACGCCGATAAAGCGCTATCCTGTTGTTGCACGATGGAATCCCACTACTGAATTCACGATTGCAAGCATTGCAGCATTCCAGCCATACGTGGTCTCAGGAGAAGTAAAACCGCCCGCAAACCCATTAGTAATACCACAATTTTCCTTGCGCTTCGGAGATATTGACAACGTAGGCATAACAGGCCACTTTGTGTGCTTCATAATGATGGGACAACACGGCTTTTTCGCCCCAAAAGACTATGACATTAACAAGTACATCAAGCACCACATTACCTGGCTCACAGAAGGAATGGGTCTGAAGCTCGACGATTTAACCATTCACGAAGACGGCTGGGCAGGAGGCGGCAATTTCGGGCCCTGCATGGAATTCTTTTCCCACGGCCTCGAGATAAGCAACCAGGTATACATGCAGTACGAAGCAACACCAACAGGCTCAAAAGAACTCGCAATCAAAGTCCTTGACATGGGACAAGGACAGGAAAGAGCAGCATGGTTCACGCAAGGAACAGCAACAGCATACGACGCAACATTCCCAGAAGTGCTGAAAAAACTCACAAAAGCAACAGGAGTCAAGATAGACCAGGAACTAATGAAGAAATTCATACCACTAACACCATACCTCAATGTAGGAGAAGTGGCAGACCTTGACAAAGCATGGAAAGAAGTTGCTGACAAAATAGGGATGGATGTCAAGGAATTGCGCGAACGCGTTGAGCCAATCGCAGCCATTTACGCAATCGCAGAGCACGCAAGGGCGTTATTGATTGCCCTAACAGACGGCGCCTTGCCAAGCAACGTGGGAGGAATGTACAACCTAAGAGTAATTTTAAGGCGGGCTCTTGGATTCATAGACAAGTACAACTGGAAAATAGACCTTTGCGACGTGTGCGACTGGCACGCCCAAGAACTAAAGCCATTATTCCCAGAACTCTCAGAACAACTGACAAACGTGCGCAAAATCATTGAAGTCGAAAAAATGAGGTACAAGGCAACGCAGGAAAAAACAAAAACAATGCTATCAAAGCTCGCAACACAAGAACTCACAACAGAAGACCTCATAAAACTGTATGACAGCCAAGGGATTGCACCTGAATTAGTGGCTGAGGAAGCAGCAAAACAAGGCAAAAAAGTCAATTTCCCAAAAAACTTCTACTCGCTTGTCGCAAAAAGGCACGAAAGCGAGAAAAAAGAGCAGGAAACGCAGACAGAAAGAGAAGAAAAGCTCGCTCTCGACGGAATTCCAGACACAGAAATCCTGTACTGGGGCGACTGGAAGCCAACAGAATTCAGCGCAAAAGTCCTGAAAATAATAGGCAACAACGTGGTTCTTGACAAAACCCAATTTTATCCCGTATCAGGCGGACAAATAGCAGACCACGGAGAGCTTAACGGAAGCTACGTTGTTGACGCATTCAAGCAAGGAGGAATAATAGTCCACGTGCTTGCAGAAAAACCCAAATTCAAAGAAGGAGACACAATAAGAGGAAAAGTCAACTTTGACAGAAGAAAACAATTGGCACAACACCACACAAGCACGCACATAATCAATGCTGCCGCCCGCACAGTACTTGGACCGCACTGCAACCAGGCAAGCGCAAAAAAAGACATAGACAAGGCATACCTTGACATAACACACTACCAGACAATCACCGACGATGAATTATTGCGCATTGAGGAAGAAGCAAACAAAATCGTCAAAAAAAACCTGCCTGTGCTTAAGATGGTAATACCGCGCGAGGAAGCAGAGAAAAAATACGGAATGGCAATCTACCAAGGCGGAGCAGTGCCAGGAAAACAATTAAGAATTGTTGAAATCAAAGGAATTGACGTTGAGGCCTGCGGAGGAACACACCTGAACAGCACAGGCGAAGCAGAACAAATCAAGATTCTCAAGTCAAACAAAGTAAAGGACGGAGTTGTAAGAATTTATTTCTGCGCAGGAGAAGCAGCCAAAAAAATAATTGAAGAAGAAAAAGACAGAGCAAACACCATTGCAAAACTCCTTGACTGCAAGCCACAACAAGTGCCTGGAAGAGCCCAAGAATTGTTTGAAAAATGGAAAAAAGCCCGCAAGGCAGCAAGCAAGAAACAGCCAATCAATTCAGACTGGTTCATTCTCACCTCAACAGAAGAATACAAAGGGGATATCGTGGCAAAAACCGCTGAGATTCTACAAACACAGCCGGAATTCATAGCAAAAACCATTGAAAGATTCAAGAAGGACCTTGAAGAATTCAAGAAATTAGCCAAATAACTTCTCCAAGACATCCAGCGTGTAAAGTACTATTGCCTGCGCCTGAGCTTCAGAAGGGGCAAAGGCATCCTGCTTCTGGTGCACGCTGTGAATCCTGACCTGATTGATTAAGTGAATCTGGTTTCCCAAGCCAGGATCAAGAGCTATGCCCTGCTCAGAAAGCTTAGCAATCAAGCTTCCAAGACCAATGCCAGGAGATTTTTCAAGCAAATCATTCTTAGTAACATCATAATACTTCCTGTGAAGCGCTGTTTCAAGAATCCTGCCGCAAAGAATAACTGCTGAACGATAGCACTTGTTTGCCATGCAACGCTTGATTTCCTCAATGTCTGCTTGAATAATGTCATGGATTTCAAACGGGACCCTCGGGCGCTTTACAGCAAATGAGCCTTGCGGAGGCTCGTCTGCAACAAGCTCCAAAAGCTCATCGGCCAATTCGCCAAGCTTTTGCAAGTCCTGCGTTATCTGCATTTCCTGCACTATTTTGCTCGCCCTGCCCTGCAAAACACCACCTGACTCCTTTGTCAGGGCACTCATTGCGGTGTAAACAGCACGCCTTAACTGCTCCCTTCTTTGCGACATAAAATCCTTGAAACCAGCCTGCCTTTCCGGAGCCAAACTGACGCTTTCCTTGCGCGCTTTTTCTATCGCTTCCTTCAAGCCAGCAACAAGATGCGCAAAATCAGGCATGTCCTGCGTTTTAATTCAAGGGTTTATAAGAATTTAGATAAAAGAGGATAACCTTTGCTGTTTTCCAAGATTTTTCAACAACCTGCTCTTTGCTAACAAGAAGTCTGCATCATAATTGAACCTCTTTTTCACAAATAACCGGACATAATTTAGCAGCAATTCCTTGCTTGAGAACAGAATTGGCTTTTTTGCAACTGCCTTCCTTGACGCCTCCCTTGTAACCCAAACACCCAAGGGCAAAGTGTATTCCTCAGTAATAAACCTAAGCACGAGAACGCTCGCCTGCCTCTTCATTTCCTTCAATTTTTCAGCAACAGCCAGTCTTGGAGTATAATACCCACCTGTCGTGTCAAAAGCATATTCTGTGCGGCCTGAGAACGGCTCATAATCTGTTGCAAACTGAGACCTGTCACCAGGAAGATAAACCTCAAACAACTCATAACTCCAGAAATCAGGAAAAAGACAGACAATATAATGATTGCCAAGATAATTCCCGTAAAAAACAGAATAATCAGCAAAATCAAAATCCTTCAGTTGCGCAATCAGGTGTTTTCCAAGCACATCATCCGTGGCAGTGATGCTCCACCTCGTTGGAACCAATTTTCTTTGTTCTTTCACTCCAAGAACACCTGTGCTCAAAAGCTTGCTAAGAGCATTCTCACCAATGCCTTTGTCATACAAGCCAGTAAGGGCGGCTTCTGCCTTCAGGTCAGTGTCAGAAACAACCTTGTCAATCTTTTTTGGAATTCTTGGGTTGCTCGTTATTTTTGCCCTTGCCAATTCCGCGTTTGGACCCATTGGCGGAGCAAAAGCATCTGCCTGAAGCCTGAATCTCGGGACGTCTTTCAGAGATAATTCAACTTCAACTGGCCTTGAAGCCATTCCGACCTCCTGCACAAGCTCAAGCCACTGGTGCCTGCGCTCCCTGACATTAGCCCTGAACCTTGAATTCACCAAAGCAGACCTCAAATCAACAATCTGTGGAACATTATAGTCAGACAAGGACCAGTAATTAGGAGCGTCATAGAGCCAAGCATTTTCGCGCTCTTCAGGAGGGGTAAGAATGCCGACGTGAACATCAGGATACCCAAACCTTCCAATAAAAGGGCTTGGAGCACTGCCAAAAAACTCAGGGCGAGTCAGTTTTTGCGCAACCTTCATCCTAGCCCGTGCTTTAGCATAAAGCGGACAATTCTCCTCAGCATGTTTCAGGCTTTTGCAATGAACACATCTCCCCATTATTCCTGCTAAACAGCCAACTTAATAAAAGGATTTGTATACCTGAAAACAAGATGAAGAAAGTTGTTGTTTTATTGAGCGGAGGAATTGATTCTCCAGTAGCTGCAGCCATATTCCTGAAAAAAGGCATTGAAGCAGTACTTGTGCATTTTTACAACCAAACACCACAACAGGAAGGGGTAAAAGGAAAAATCCAGAAACTGGCAGAACAACTGGCAAAATACGGAAAAACAAAACTAATAATGGTTCCTTTCGGTGAAATACAGCGCGAAATAATCAAAACAGTGCCCGCTGATTACAGAATGATAGTTTACAGAAGAATGATGTTCAGGATTGCTGACAAAATACGCGAGAAAGAAGGCGCAGAGGCGCTTGTGACAGGAGACAGCATAGGACAGGTTGCCTCGCAGACATTGGAGAACTTGAGAACCATTTATTCTGCAACAAAAAGCATTGTTTTGCACCCCTTAATTGGCAAGGACAAGCGCGAAATAATTGATATGGCGAAAGAACTCGGCACCCTTGACATCTCAAACCTGCCATATGAGGACTGCTGCAGCTTTATGATAGCAAGGCATCCAGCAACAAAATCAAAAATAGAGGAAATTGAACAATTTGAGAAAAACATTGATGTGAACAAGCTGGTTGAGTCAACAATCAGCCAATTGGAATAAGCTCAACAGAGAAATAATGCGGCTCATCGTCCTCTGAACGCCTGTATTGCGAGCAGGCCTTCTTGTTCTCCCAATAAAACCAGCATTTCTCGCCAAAAACCTTGAATGTATGACAGGTCTTGCAAACATCACTCATACAACCAAAAAGCAAGCATATCTTTTTAAATCTAGTGCATGAACACCTTTGCAATGCTTTCACAAAAAGAAATCTCACAATTGAAAGACGCGCTTGAACACTGCAAGCGCCCAATATATTTTTTCCACGACGACCCTGACGGACTCGCAAGCTTTCTCCTGCTTTACAGGAAAATAAGAGAAGGAAAAGGATACTGCGTAAAAGCATTTCCCCACATAACAGCGGATTTTGCAAGAAAGGTTGAGGAATACGGCGCTGACTCTGTCTTTGTTCTTGACATTGCAATGGTGGACCAAGAATTCATAGACGGAATAAAAGTTCCTGTTTACTGGATAGACCACCACACACCAGTCCAAAGGGAGAACGTGAAGTATTTCAACCCGCGAAAAACAGGAAAAAACACCCCTGCTTCAGTCTTATGCTGGCAGGTTGTTGAAAAAGAACAGCCAAGTGACTTATGGATTGCAATAACTGGCGCAATCGGCGACTGGTTCATGCCAGACCAAGCAAAAGAACTGCAGGAAAAAATGCCGGAATTTTTGCCACCTGAAATAAAGGACGCGCAGGAAGCCCTCTTTAACTCGCCCTTAGGGAGAATGGTCAAGATTTTCTCATTCAACCTCAAAGGACCCACATCAGAAGTAAACAAAAGCATCAGGATAATGACAAGGATAGAACATCCTGACGAAATACTAAAGCAAACAACCCCAAGAGGCAGACTAATTTTCAAAAAATACGCCTCAATAAACAAGGTTTACGAAAGAATGCTAAAAAAAATAAGCGGTAAAAGAACAAGAGGCGGAATTCTTGTTCACACTTATTCCCACGACAAATTATCACTCACAAAAGACCTTGCAAACGAGCTTCTCTACAAGTTCAGGGACAAGGTCATAGTGCTTGGCAGAATCAAGAGCGGAGAAATAAGATGCTCATTAAGGGCACCTGCAGGAATACAACTGGACAAGGCACTGGAAAAAGCACTAATCGGAGTGCAAGGATATGGCGGAGGCCATGAACAAGCGTGTGGAGCAGGAATAAAACAGGAAGACTTTGAAAGATTCATTGAAAACCTGAAAAGAGAATTAAGCTTCTAGAAGTTTTATAAATAGCCCACTAGTAGACTTTTGCATGGGAATAATCAAGAACACATTAACAGCTCTCGCAATTGCACTGGGCCCTACATCAGCTGTTTATGCTCAGGAAGCACCAAAAGAACAGCAAAAACAGGAACAAAAAACACCTGCAGGATACCAGTTCTCAATGCCTAATGATGCATTCCCAGACAAGCAAGGATATGCAAGAATCAGGGGCGGAATCCCGACAGGGAACTATGATGGAAAAATATGGGGTGGAGATGCAAGACTAACAATTGAGCCGGCAAGCATCGCGGTCAGGATTGCGGGCTATCACGGCGACACAAACCCCGCCACAACACCTTATGCGCCAGTAATCCCCCTTCCTGAAATGGGAGACAACCCCGTACAAACGCTTGAGAACAAGCTCAAGCACAAGTCAGGAGAACTCAGCATAGGAATTGAAAATCTGAAATTATTTGGAAAATACGGCAAACTTGAAAAGGAACTTTATGCAGGCGAGTTCTCTGTGCTCACGGATGATGAATTTTTTTATCTTGCAATAGATACAAGACTAAAAACGATTCTTGAATCAAAGGCAGCAACGGCCGGCATAGGGTATGACTTCGGCCAGATAAGCGCGCAGATTGCAGGCTTTACAAGAAAAGAATGCAACAAGAGCACATCAATGGAAAGAAGCATTTTCATAGACAAATGGTCAGGAATGACCATTGAAGACATTACCGAAACAGAAAATGCTAGCAAACAATCTCTTGCCGGAGCACTGCCAAACATCACTTACCTTGTTGACAAAAACCTCATGCTTGACTTGCACGCAATCATTGCAAAAAGAAAAACAGAAAAAAACAATGACGTGGACAAGGACACGCTATTCAGACCAATAATCGGCGGAAGCTGGAACAACATTTTTGCAAGAGCAGGATTCACGAACAAAAACAGGTACGACAAAAACCAATTCATAGGCTCAATCGGGTACGTGCTTGACCTTGGCGACATCCAAATTCCAGGAATGGCAGGCATTGACGACAACGAAAACGTTTATGGCGGCGGAATGATCGTCATTGGCGGCAACGCGGACCAAGCCAGGAACTTCATGCTTTTCCTGCCTGACAACACAATAAGCCCGCTTGAAACAGAAATAATGAAAGAACAAGCAATTTCACACAAGGCAGAAGGACTGGCACGCTCAACAACATTCTTTGCAGGAACATACGTGCGCAAAGTTTACGAACCAAAAATCAACGAAGATGGAAGCATTGATGAGAACAAGGAACTTACATTTGTGCCGGTTGCAGGACTCAGCGCAGGACCCATCACCCTTGCAGGAAGCGGTTTCATAAACAAGGAACACCAGAGCGGAGAAGCAGGAATCTGGGTCATGCCTCTCAAGCATTTAGGCCTTGGACTGAAAGCAAGGTTCACATCAGCGAAAGACAGCCCTTTTGATGATGAAATCGCCGGCATAATCGAGCTTGTTGGAAGATATTAACAAAAAATTCTGCACTGGCAATTTTCCCAAGCGCTAACTTTATAAACGAATATATTGGTTTCAGTCTCGTTCGCGCCGATGGTCTAACGGCATGACCTGAGCCTTCCAAGCCGAAAGGCGATGCAAGCTCATGGCCTGGGTTCGACTCCCAGTCGGCGCATAATCCTGCATTAAACACCAATCCAGATTAACGGCGCATTACGCGCGCAGAGACACAACGATTCCCAAAGCCCTTTTCCAAAAGCTTTTAAAACGTGGTGTGCAATTTCACCACTATGACAAAAAAAGGAACAGTGCTCGTTATCGTAGCACACAATGACGACCACATTGTTGGAGCAGGCGGCACGCTCGCAAAATACGCTCAAGAAGGCAAGAAAGTCAAGACAATAATTTTTTCTTACGGAGAAAAAAGCCACCCGCACCTCAAGCCAAAAGTGATTATGGAAAAAAGATATGAAGAAAGCCTGGAAAGCGACAAAATCCTGGGTGGAAGCGGGTTAGTCTATCTTGGACTAAAAGAAGGTAGATTCATGCAACAGTACAAAAAGAGGGGAATAAAGAAAAAGCTTGCATACCTCATAAGACGCCAAAACCCTGAAAAGATTTTTACGCTCGGACCCGGAGACGTGCATCCTGACCACAACGCGGTATGGAGAATTGTCCAAGACCTAATAAAGGACGGCACGATAAAATGCGACGTTTACGCATTTGAAGTATGGTCTGCAGTCCAGACATTCAAGCGCGACGCCCCAAAGCTAGTTGTTGACGTTTCTGACACTTACGCATTAAAGGTCAAAGCGCTCAAGGCGCATAAAAGCCAGGCCAAACACATTTTTCCATTTATTCCCGTGCTAAGGTTCAAGATGTGGCTTCACGCATTAAGCCACGGCTGGGCACACGGGTTCAAGTATGCAGAAGAGTTTTACAAGCTCAACTGAAAAATGAAAAAACATCTTGTCATCAGCACAGACTGCTTTTTGCCCAGATGGGATGGCATTGCAAGGTTTTTGAAAGAACTTATGCCCTACCTCGTAAAGGAATTCCAGGTAACAGTGCTATGCCCTGAATTCCCTGGCAAAATGCCCGACTTTCCCGGCGTGCACATCCACTGCTATCCGCTGCTGAAGATAAGGTTTGGCGACATTTATTTCGCATGGGTTGGCTATAAGTCAATTGAAAAGCAAGTTGAGCGCGCAGACATCGTGTTTAACCAAACAATAGGTCCTATTGGGATGGCAGCAATCAAGGCGGCGCACAAGAAAAACATCCCAGTAGTCAGCTTTGTGCACTCAATCGAATGGGAACTTGCTTCAAGAGCGGTAAGGCATGGTAAGATGCTTGTTGAAATGTTCGTCAAAAGTATCGCCAAAAAGAAATACAACCAGTGCAACTTGCTCATAACTCCTTCTGCAGGAGTCAGCGACATCCTTTCTGCAAATGGAATAAAAACAAGGAAGATTGTTGTCCCGCTCGGAATTGACGTGAGAAGATTTGTTCCTTCGGCATCAAAGCCGATGTCAAAAAAAACTATAGGAATAGACCCAAAAAAACTTGTTGTCGGCTTCTGCGGAAGAATAGGCAGGGAAAAGGATTTGCCAACACTGCTAAAGGCATTCAGGAGACTGCAGCGCAAGCACGACGCAATACTGCTTCTTGTCGGCTCAGGGCTTGAGGACAAAGCATTCAGGAATCCGCGCATAAAAAGAGTTGGAGCGGTTGATGACGTTATTCCTTACCTTCAAGCAATGGACGTATTCGTACTGCCCTCGCTGACTGAAACAAGCTCTCTTGCGACAATGGAAGCAATGGCTTGCGGACTTCCCGTGATTGCAACACCTGTCGGCTCAATAAAGGAATACATTGAAGACGGCATTAACGGATTTATTTTCCCAAGACAAGATGTTAATGCCTTGACTGAAAAACTGAATGCATTGCTAAAAAACCAAAAAGTAAGGGAAACAATCGGCGTAACAGCAAGACAGACAATTGCAAAACGCCACGATTGGGAGGAAGTCAGCAAGAAAATACTGCAAATACTCCATGAACTGACAAAATAAGATGGAAGCGCTAAGAGCACTCGGGCTGACAGAAATCGAAGAAAAAGTTTATCTGACTTTGATAGAAGAAGGGCCTTCTTTGGCAGGACACATCTCGCGCAAGTCAGGAATACACCGCAGAATGGTCTATGATGCAACAGAACGCCTCATCAAGAAAGGACTGGTAAGCTACATAATGAAAAACAACAGGCGATTGTTTGAGGCAGCAGAACCCGACAGGCTATTGCAGATAGTCCAAGAGCAGGAAGAGGCAATAAAGCGAGTATTGCCACAGCTCAAACTTGCGCACTCAATGTCAAAGGAAAAACAAGAAACACAGTTCTTCAAGGGACACGCAGGAGTAAAGGGAATTTTTGAGGATGAAATAAAAGAAGGGAAAGAATTGCTGATACTTTCTGCATCTCCCTCAGCCAGAGAGATGTTTCCTGCTTATTTCCACTGGTTTGATGTGAGAAGAAAGCAGAAAGGAATAAAGGCAAGGATTCTGGCAGACACAAAACATGCAGAAAAGTTTAGTGATGCCCCTCTTGCTGAAGTCAGGCATATTGCCGGCTTGGGCAATGAGCAGACAAGCACAAACATTTACGCAGACAAGGTCGCAATCATATTCTGGAACAAGGAAAAACCATTTGTGGTGCTCATAAAGCAAAAAGAGATTGCTGATGCATACAGGGATTATTTTGAGCAAATGTGGAAGATGGCAAAGAAATAAATATAAAAAGAGGGAAAAAGAAAATCATCCTCCAAACAATCTCTTGAAAAAGTCCATTATTTTCTGAAGGATGCCGCGCTGTTCCTTTAATTCCTTTTCAACGGCCTCAAGCCGCTCCTGAACGCTTACGCACCGCTGGTCTGCACAGCTGTTGCTCACGCACTCATGATTGTTCTGGCATGACTCACCAAGAGCCTTCTGCAGCTTGAAAGCGCCGTCAATATCGCAGTACATAGGCTTGCCTTCTAGACTCACTAGCCTTATGCCATACTGAAGGCATGCACCATTCTGCTTGCACCCAATACAAGGCTGTTCAGCAGGAGGGACATAGTCGGCCGCAGGAACCACTTTTTCAGGTTCAACTTTCTCAAGTTCAGGCGGCATAGGCACCACAGGAACTGCAGCAGGATATCTCCAGCCCAACAAAATCATGCATCGGTCCTGCATTGCTTGGAATTCACGCATTAATTCTTCAGGCGGGCGTTCGCCCCGCTTCTCGTATTCCAGTAATTTTAACTTGTTTTGATCAAGCTCTGCAATGCACGCCTTGTACTCAGGGTTTTCTTCAGGCAGTACCGGCCTGAGCGTTGCACATTGTTGTTCCAACTCCCTGAAAGGTTCTTCAGTGATCGTGCCCTTTTCACCGTATTCTGCAAGGATGCGCCGCTTGCCTTCAGTCATGCACTTCTCGTATTCAGGATATTCCTTAGGCTCTGGAGGAATTAGCCTGCCAAAGCGCTTGCCACACGCAATAAGACCTTCATACTCCACGCGCTTTGCGCCAGGCTCATCCATCCTGTTTCTCAAGCTTTGTGCCTGATCGTTGTACGCTCTAATGCAAGCATCATAATTCGCGTACTGCGCAAGGTTACTGCAACGCAATGCAAGTGCCTGATACGCATTCCACACGTCTTGAGGAATAGGTTTGGGCGGCTCTTTCCCACGTTCAATATATTCTCTTCTTCCCGGAGCTACATAGCCCTGTTCTTCATACTCCTTAACTTTGCTTACCGCAATCTCGAGTTCTGCCAAGCACTTTTGGTATTCTTCTGGTCGTGGCACTCTTATTTCCACAGGCGCGACAGAAACAGCTTCGATCGGAACAGCTACAAGTGGCTGCACAAGTGTGCTCGAGAGCCATCTGTCAGCATAAGCACGCACTTCTTCAGGCGTAGCACCCATTATCAATAATGCCGCATTGCCATTCGCATGCTTAATTAGATTAAGCCCTGATGTTGCGCACTGCTCTGGATTATTAAGAAGCAATGCAATCAATGGATTATAGCACGCATTTCCAAGAATAATGCTGTTGTATTTGGATATATCACCAATTTCGCTTGCAAGTTTTGTTGATCCAGTTGGTGCCTTCAGGGTGGTTGCGATTCTGGCAGCGACAACTAAATCATCTGCTGGAGCTTTGTCGGCCACAACAATGACCAAGTTTTTAACAGGCGAACCTTCCACTACAAAAGGTCCTGGAAACTCTTGTGCAACAACACTAGCAGCCATTAATGTCAGCATCAGGATTGTTGCGAATAATTTTGTCGTCTTCATTTGTTTCACCTCGAAAATGATTGACATTGTTCCATTGAAATGATTAGTATTTAAATATTGGGTGGGCAGGTTTTCCCGAAGGAGCTTGTTTTGCTTCCCATTTGACAAAAAAAGGCTGATTTGGTTCCCTTTTACTCCTTTTCAAGGAACCATTCTGTGAGCTGGACTTTGACAACCCTACCTACTGTCCTGACCTTAAGGACATTCTTTGCTTCAAGCGAATGCAAGGCCCGTGCTAATGATGTCCTGGGAATGCCTGTGTTATGCCTGACCTCTGCTTGCGTGGCTTCCTTCCTTGGCAGCAGGAAGTTCACAATGTCGCGCTCTTTGGGATGCAACGTTTTCAGGATGTCTTGCGCACGCTTGCTGATTTCGCCCTTTTCCAAAGCCCCGATGACTATTTCCTTTGCCTTTTCCTCCTTCCTGAGCTCCCTGACTTCCTTGGCTTCTGCCTTTCTCAGCCTTGACATCCTGGCCAAAAAGAACACAATGACCAGCAAGAGAATGACGACAAGCACAATAATTGTGCCATATGCAGGCGTAATGGGCACTGAAACAAGTGTCTTGTCCAGCCGTATTTCAATGTCTTTTAGGTCACCGCGCTTTATCTCAACAATCCGCGTTCCTATGCCATTGCTGTATGCTGCATAAATCCTGCAGGTGCCTTCAGGAACTGCCTCAATAAAAAAAGAGCCGAACTTATCTGTTTTTTCAGGAAAGACAATTCCCTGCACTGGCTTGCAATCAAACTTCAGGTCTGCCCTGCTTACCACGTTGTCCAATGCGTCTTTGACGATGCCGCGCACAGTGCCAATTGGAAAAACAGAAACCACCTGCCCTCGCTGGACTGAGTGCGTTGCAAAATAATCCTGCCCTTTTGTTGCTGTGTCATCAATAAGGACAGTCATTTCAGTGCCTGGGGAAATGTTCAATGACAATCTGCCATTCGGCTCGACGTACTGCATGATTTGCTTTGGAGAAACAACATACACAACCACATCGCTAATGTTCTCCCCCGTGTTTATGTCCCTGAACGTGAAAGCAACTTCTTCAGCAAAAACAAGAGGTGCAAGAATAAGTAATGACAATGACGCGATAAAAAGTTTTTTCATACCCTCAAGCTGACCACGTTGCTTATTCCTTTCTCAGAGTCCATCGAGACCCCGTATAGCGTGTCTGCCTCTGCTATGATGCTGTCATTGTGCGATATTACAATGTATTGCGCCTTCTTGCAGTATTCGCGGATAAGCTTTACGAGCTTGTCAGAATTTGCCTTGTCCAATGCAGCATCAACCTCATCAAGAACATAAAATGCCGCGGGCTCATGCTCCTGAATTGCGAACAGGAATGCCAAGGCGGTCATTGTCTTTTCACCGCCAGACAACGACCTAATGTCAAGGAACTTGTTGCCAGTAAGCCTCACCTTTATGCCCAAGCCGCCCTCAAACGGAAGCTCAGGATTCTCAAGCTCCAGGTACGCATCTCCTTTTGTTGATAACGAGGAAAAGAAGCGCTGGAACTGCGAGTTGACAACGTTCAACGTGCGCATGAAAAGGTCCTTCTTTGACGTTTCAATCTCAGCCATCAATTTCAAGACCTCGTTTTTCTCATTAACAAGGACTTCCTTTTTCTGCACGAGCTCGTTGAATTCTTTTTCTGCAGCATCATAAATGTCCAAGGCCCTGAGGTTCACGTTGCCTATTGTTATCATCAGCTTCTCGAATTCCGCAATCTCCTCCTTGAGCTTTTCCTCTGATTTTTCCATATCAAGCTCAATTCCAGAATACTGGCTGAATTCTGCCTCAAGACCTGCAAGCTCTGCAGAAACCCTTGCGATCTCAATGCTGTAAGTGTTAAGTGTCAGTTCCTCCTTTCTTGACTGTTCTTCAATGCCTAAAATTATCTGCTCGTAATTTGTTATTTCATCCTGAAGTTTTTTCTGCCTGTCAAACAATGACTTGAATTGGGACTGGAATTTCTGCTGTTCCTCCTCTTTCTTGGCAAGCTCTTCCTGCTGACCTGCAATGAGCTTGTTCACGTCTTCTATTTCTGAACCGAATGCTTTTGCTTCCTTGTCGAGGTCCTCAAGGATTTTTGCCATTCCTTCCTTTTCCTTGCCGTAAATCTCGCTGGACTGCGTTTCAAGATTCTTCAGCTCTGCATTTATTCCCATAAGTTCTTCCAGGAATTCCTTGCGCTTCTGCTCATACGCATTAAGCTCTGCAAGCAATCTCGGATTTCTTAATTCCATTATTTTGTTCTTTAATTCCTGACGCTTTACTTTTATCTGCGTTAATGCCTGCGTTTCCTCAGCAAGATTGTCTTCCATTGATTTCAGCTGGTCCTCAACGATTTTGTTCTTCTTGAGAAGCTCTGCCTTGTAGTTCTTAGTAGCATCGAGGTCTGTTGAGTCAAGGTGCAGTGATTTTTCTGTTTTTATTATGTCGCCTTCAAGACTTGCCTTAAGCTCCCTCAGCCTGCTTATTTTTTCCTCATTCTCCTTTCTAGCTTCTTCAAGTTTTGTTATTCCTTTCCGTAATTTATTAAGGCGTTCATCAATCTCTTCTAATGCCTTCACTACTTCCTTTTCCTTGAAAGAGCCTGTTTTTTTGTGCCTGTGGCCTCCTGTCATTGCGCCGGAGAGCTCGCAAAGGTCGCCGTCAAGCGTGACCATCTTTACCTTGCCGATACCTATGCGCCTTGCAGTGTCAATCGTGTCAACAATCACTGTGTTTCCGAACACGTGACTGAAGACGTCCTTGAATTTGGGATCATAATCAATAAGGTCTATTGCGAGCCCGATTACTCCTGGCTGCTTGAGTACTGCCTTTGTTTCCTCTTTCACAGGCTGTGGCTTTATCTTGTTCAGCGGAAGGAATGTTGCAATGCCAAGCTTCTGCTGCCTGAGGTATTTTATGCCCCTTGAAGCAACCTGGTCGTCCTCGACAACAATGCTGTGCACTTTTTGCGCAGCAGCAACCTCCAATGCAAGGGCATACTTGCTTTCTGTCTGGCCAAGCTCTGCAACAGTGCCGTAAACCTCGCCGATTTTGTTCCTGTTCTCAAGGATTTTCTGCACTGCCATATTGGCAGCAAGGCTTTCCTGTATTCCTGCCTGCTTGACCTGCAATTTTGACCTTTCCTCCTCCAGTTTTTGGATTGCGTTCTTGTTAATGGCAAGCTGGCCTGCCTGTTCCGAGTCCTTGTTGAGA
>JAWCLR010000008.1:29101-39996 GCA_038850615.1 Candidatus Woesearchaeota archaeon
CAAGAACAGTCTTCTTGAACTGCTCCTTCTTCTTTTTAAGAAGAGCAATTTCTTCCTTGTGCTGTTGCTCAAGCTCAAGAACCTTGCTTATCTGGCTGTCAATGGTTTGCAATTGGAATTCAATCTTGTCTTTTTCCCTCAAAAGCGATTGCTGCTGCTCCCTTAATGCCTGCAATTGCTTTTGTTTTTCCTCAGCATCCTTGTCAAGCAACTCTATCTGTTTGTCAATTTCAGAATCCTGGTCAAGCTGGTGCTTTTTCTTGAAATCTCTTATTTTCTGGTCTAAGTCACTAATTTGTTGTTCGACAAACCGCTTCCTTTCCTCTAGACTCGATGACTGGTTTTGCAGATCCTTAATCTTGTTGTCAAGGTCCTCAATACTTTTCTTTAATTGCTCCTTTCTTTGCCCAATCCTGCTGATTTCATTCTGACAAGTGCTTACCCTTTGCTTTCCTGTTTCTATCGCGATTCGCAGTTTCTCAATTTCCTTCTGAAGCTTTAGGTGTCCTGTCTCGCCGCTGTGCTCAATTTCCTTGTTAATTTCCGCAATCGAGTCCTTGCGCTTTTGTATTTCTGTTCTTATGCTAGCAATTTTCGTTTGCAGTTTTTCAAGCTTGGACTTGTGCTTTTCGCTTTTTGCGTCAAGAGACTCCTTTTCCTTCTTTTTCTTGTCAATCTGGCGCTTACAATAGCTTGCCTTGTTCTGCTTTATCTTGTCATTCAGTTCTTTGTGCTTTAATGCCTGGTCGCGCTCGTTTTTCAATTCCTCAAGGCGTGACTTTCTCTCCCTAAGCGTGATTGCCGCCTCATTGAGCTTCTCATCAACTTTCATAAGCTCGTTGAGCGCCTGCTGCTTTTTTTCCTCATAAACAGAAATCCCTGCGATTTCCTCAACAATCTGCCTTCTTTCTATTGGGCTCATTTCAACAAGGCGGATGATGTCGCCCTGCAGGATGATGTTGTAACCGTCTGGATTGATTTTTGCAGCAGCCAACAATTCAAGAATTTCCTGCCTTGTCTTTGTTTTTCCATTGATTTTATACTTGCTCATTCCATCCTGCCTGACAAGGCGCGTTATTTTAACCGTGTCCTCTGGAACCGGAAACACCGACTTGCTGTTGTCAAAAACAATGCTGACCTCTGCAATCTTGGCAGGATTCTTTGTCTTGCCTCCATTATATATCAAGTTGGCTGCCTTTTCAGCACGAAGGTCCTTTGAAGAGCGCTTTCCAAGAACAAAGCACAAAGCATCAAGAATGTTTGATTTGCCAGAGCCGTTAGGACCAAGGACGCAGTTAAAGCCGTCATCAAACAATAATTCTGTCCGCCTGCCAAAACTCTTGAAGCCGTCAAGAATCAGCTTTGTGATTTTAGTGGGCTTTCCGATTACAGATGAAACTACCTGAGTCTGTCCTGTAGGCTGTTCCACTGTTGAGTCATCGCTCATTCTCTCGAGAAAAACCACGATTTAGGCATATATAAAGGCTTTGGTCATTTCGCAGAAAACATTTAAAAAGACTTGGCAAGTGGCGTTTTAAGATGAGCATCCAAACCATTGACTCCAAAACAGAAGAGCCGCACACAAAGCCAAGGATGCTCAAGCCAGAACGACTTAACGTGGCGGTGGACCAGGAAGATTCCTCAAGTATTGATTTTTGCGTGCAAAAAACATCAAGGCACGGCCTGCTTGTTGCCCTTTATGTCAGACCAACAGAAGAGGATATTTTTGACTTATTGCCTGGCCTAATGGAATATCACTGTCGCGAATTTGCCAGAGAAACGCCCCAGAGCCTAAACAAAAGGGTTATTGCGCAATTTTTTGCAAAAAACGCATTTTGCGAGGTTCACGAAGACGCCTTCGGTACAAGGGAAGCATTGGAACAAAGAAAAGTCATTCAGTATATTTTCCTGCACAAGCACAAGAATGAGCTTTACGAGAAATTCCAGTGGCTTTAGAACTTGTCCAGTTTCTGCTGTTTTCCCGCTATCTCTTGAACGAGTTTTTTGTAAGGAGCCCAGCTGTGCCTGAAGACCTCTGGGTGCTTGTTCCAGTACTTTTCTGTGAACAATTTTGTCTTTGGGTCTGCAATGTAGCCAGAGCCAAAATCAATTCCGAGATGAGCCTTGAGCTTCTCTATTTCAGCATCTCTTGTGACTTTTGCAATTATTGATGCAGCGCCCACAACAAGGTATTTTGCGTCTGCCTTGTGCTCACACACAATCTCGTGCTTGCCATCAATACGCTCCCTGATAAATGAAGTATATGCCTTAAGGTTTGGGCTTGGGCAGTCAATAAAGACCTTGTCAGGCTTCAACACGTTTACTATCTCACCTGCTTTTTCTGCCTCAAGCCAATTAAGGTTCTTTGTCTTGCCATTGCCCACAACACTGTCAATCTCAATCGGGGAAATAATCACAATATGGTGCTTGTACTTTTTGACGAGCTCTTTTGCAATCCTTTCGCGGGCAGATGGAGACAATAACTTGCTATCCTTTACTCCCAGGGCTTCAAGCTTCTTTTCCTGGCCTTCCTCTATAAGCACGCCGCACATCACCATAGGGCCTATTATGGGCCCCCTGCCTGCCTCGTCAATTCCAACTATTCGCATAAAGCATGTTTTTTTCGTTTTAGCTATAAAAATATTCGTATTACGACCTTATGAAAAGGTGACATTAACACCTGCAACGCTCAGAAAGCTATAAATACTTAGTTTGTCCGCTGGAATATTATGACAAAAATTGTGCCAAAGTTTGGAAGGCATGAATTAATACAATTTGTCGGAGTGAACGAACTTGACGCAGAACAGCAGGCGCTTGTCAGCAAGCTCAGCACAGAAAGTTTTGAAAAATTTACGCGCTTGCTGAAAAACGTTGAGCAGATGGTTGTGCACATAAAAAGTTATGAACGGGAAGGGAAAAAGAAAAAATTCTCACTCCACGTAAGGCTCAAGGCGCCAACAACGGCAGTCATAGAAAGCTGCAAATCGCATGACTTTGACCTGGCAAGGGCATTGCACAAGGCATTTGATGACATCAGGGCACAAATAGAACACAAATTCCACACAGGAACAAGACAAAAAGCATATGAGTGATTAGGCAGAATTCTTGAGAATGCCAACAAGGCCTGAAATGTCATTAATGTAAAAATCTGCAGGAGGAAGGAAAGCCCTCACTATTTTAGGGTCCTGATAACAGTATTTGGGATTAACAACAGCAACGCACTTCACAAAATTGCGCTTTGCAAGCTCAATATCCACAGTTGTGTCGCCAACATACAAAGTTGTTTCCTTCCTGGCGTTAGTTTCTTTCATCATTCTTTCAAAATCAGCATCCAAATGCTTCCTGACACCGCCATAAATAGCATCAAAATAACCATAAATCTCCAATTCGCGCAAATCCTTTCTGACTTCTGACTCAGGATGAGCACTAAAACTCACAATCTTGCGAACCATACGACGCACAAGGCGCACTGTTTCAGCAGCAAAAAGAATTGGCTGAGGCCTGTGAAGCCTGAGGAAGCTTTCATGAATCCTGTTCAGTTCATCCAAAGACGCATCTACACCCCACTTTTTGTACGTCATGGCGATGTCCTTGTCAAAGTCTGCACGGTATTGGGCTTCGCTAACCCTCGGTCTGCCGAAAATGCGAAGAATGTTGTTTGCGCTCGCATGCACTATTGAGAAATCATCACTTATTGTTCCACTATGGTCAAAAACAACCACATCAATGTTCATGCAAGATGAAAGCAAGGCAAGCGTATAAAAAAGTAGTGAAAAATAGCGAGGGGTGGATTTGAACCACCGATCCGCGGGTTATGAGCCCGCTGAGGACTCCAGACTCCTCCACCTCGCTATATGAGGTAAATACGATCTACTTCTTTTATAAAGCTTTGCGTGACAAAACTTCTACGGTGCCCCAAAACATTTAAATAAGCTCTTAAGGTGAATTAATGCGTTGCCGCCGTGGCACAGCCTGGTACTGCGCAGGATTGCTAATCCTGTTTCGCGCAAGCGATTCCCCGGTTCAAATCCGGGCGGCGGCGTATTCAGGCAAAGCGGTCCTGATGCGTACAACAAAAATTTGACCGGGACCAGCCGACGAGCAATAGCGAAGTCGGCGCTGCCCCGGTTCAAATCCGGGCGGCGGCGTGTTTTTCCCAAAAGATTTATAATAAGCAGGGCTTATCCTTATTTTGTGAGTGGGGACGTTTATAACAGAAACAGGGAACTTATAACAAGAGTCTATGAGCTTGGGCTGCGTGTTGCTGACAAGAACAGGTATGTTGCGGCCAGGTTAATGAACTCAATCATACCTCTTCTTACGTACAATGGCAGGTTGTTGAGCAAGCTGAAGCCGAGGGAGCTTGCCGCAATGGGTTGCATAAGAAAGGAAAACGTGGTTTATGTTTACAGGGTCCTGCAGGGCGAATCAATAGATTCAATAGCCGAAGACATACCTGCTCTCAACGAAACACCAGTTGAGCAAGTGGCGCCGAAAACGTCAAGGAGAAAGAAGCTTGAGGATAGCGGCGAGTTTCACATAGCAACTAGGACCTTAGAAGACAGGTGCGTCTGATTCTCAAACAAACCTTGCCAAAGAGTCTATCTTTCTTCCTATCCAGACGAGGCAGACGCCTATCAGGATATAAACGCCGCCGAGATACGCGACCTTTGGTACGGCATGCTCAACAAACCAGTTGACCAGAGGCTCTGCAGTTGCAAAGCCCGTGATGTGTTGGCCTGCCCAGCCGTAAACAGTTGACTGGCCAAATGCCGCGAATATGACTGCAAGAATGCCTGGAATCAGCATCATCCAGCCAACACTCTTGATTAGCCCGCTGATGCTGCCTGCCACGAATGCAAGCAATATCAGGCTGATAAGTATAAGGCCCAAGGCGATGAAAAAACCAGAAGGGGACATCACCCATGGCTTGATGCTTTTCTGCCAGGCATCACTAAGTATAGGAAGAAGCATTGTAACACCTGAAAAATATCCGATGTGCGCGCTCGTGTGAAGCGCTGAATGCGTGAAAAGCTTTTCCAGCATAATGCACTTATCAGGAAAATAATTAATATTTAAGATTGACGGTAAGTATATATAGTGCCACTGAAAAAATGAGCGCATGCGAATTTGGATTCTGATTGCAGTTTTGGCAATGACGCCTGCTGTGCTTGCAGCGCAGGAGGCAGAGAACATCTTTGCCAGTGAGGAACTCATTGTTGACCTTACAGTTTCTTCACACTTGAACCTGCGCCCAAAGGCAGGCAAGCCCGTTGATGTTGAGTATTTGCATGCAGATCTTTATTTTTTCCCTGAAAGCGACGCCACTCAGCAGGTAAGCGCAATAAAAACAAAACCTGAATCAGAGCGGATAGGCAATTGGCTGCGCTTCAAATGGGAATACCCGCCAAATAGTATAGATTATGAAGCCAATTGCACTGTTAAAGTGCGCAATTTTTTCCCGCGCGTCACACAAAAAATACCGTTCCCATTAAGGACCATCCCGAATGAAGCCCAAGAATACCTCCTGCCGACAGAGCACATTGACAGCAACAATGCAGAAATCATCAACCTAGCAAACAGGATTGCGCAGGGAAAAGATGACTTGTACGTAGTGGTGAGCGAGCTCGCAATATGGACAAAGAACAACATAGAATACAATCTCAGCACGCTCACAGCAGAGGCAGCCCAAAAAGCATCGTGGGTGTTGCAGAACAGACAAGGGGTCTGCGATGAACTGACATCGCTCTTTATCGCGATGTGCAGGGCATTGGGAATCCCCGCGCGCTTCGTGACAGGCGTCTCCTACACGTCATCACCGCTTTTCGACAAAAAATGGGGCACCCACGGCTGGGCAGAGGTCTACTTCCCAGGCACAGGATGGATTCCATTTGACCCGACATTCGGCGAATTCGGCTGGGTTGATCCAGGCCACATCAAAATGATGGACGGCGCAGACCCCGAACAGCCGGGAACAAAGTTTGAGTGGCACGGCAATGGCGAACTCCAGTACACAGAGCCCAAGGCAGATGCTAAGATTATCTCAATAGCAAGGCGCACGCCTCCAATAGTTGAGCTTACTGTCAAGCCTGTTTATGACGAAGTTGGATTCGGCTCGTATAACCTTGTGCAAGCAACAGTGCAAAACCTCTTACCATACTACATAACAACAGAACTAAGGCTTGCAAGAGTGAATGAACTGCACGTGATTGAACCCCTGGACCGGCAGGTAATCCTCAAACCGCGTGAGAAAAAGACCTTGTTCTGGCGCATTCAGGTTGACCCAGGGCTACAGAGCAAGTTTGTCTACACGATACCCATCGGCGTATACACAATAATAAACGATTCTGTGACGTCAAGCTTTACTGCAAAAGACAAGGGGGTGCAGCACTCAAAGGTAGACGTGACACGCGTGATGAACACCCTCTCTGAAGAAGAGGAGTGTGTTGTCTCGCAAAACCTTGACATAAGCTGCATTGCAGACAGGCAGGAGCTTTATCCCGGGGAGAAGACAGGCATCAACTGCACGCTCAGGAACACAGGCACAACGCCTCTGAAAGGGGTTAGCGTGTGTATTGATGAAAAACAATGCATTGGTATTGATATTGGAATCGGGCAAACGCGTCAGGCAGAATTCGTGCAGGGATTCACAACGCCAGGCAGCACAACAGTCTTTGTCCGCGCAAAAAGCCCTCAGCTCACGAAAAGCGCGCCCCTTGGCTTCACAATGATGGACTTCCCAAAAATCAACATTACAGACATTCAGTATCCCGCAACAATTGCATACGGCAAGAAATTCAGCTTATTATTTCTACTCCGGCCGACATCTTACAGCGTGCCGAAAAACGTAAAGCTGAAAGTAAGCACTCCTGCAGGCACAAGGACATTTGAAATGCCAGAGTTGCCGGCAGAGCAGATGTTTGAGATTGAAATAAACTCTGACGAGCTTTCGCTCGGCACAACAGATATACGGATATCAGCATCGTACAAAGACGGGAGGGGGAAAACATACAGCGCAGAAACAACAGCGCCCATAATCCTCACGGACATTCCTTTCTTAGCAAGGATATGGCTCTGGCTGCGCGGATTGTTTTATTGAACCCAAATAATTATAAATAGGCAGCATTCAGGCAATTCCTATGCAGCTGGAAAAATTCTTTGACGCAAACACAATGAGCGTGCATTTGCGCGAAGGGGTGCAGGCTATGGCGAAGAAAGGAAAGCCAGGAGCCTGGACTTTTGACGCCGTTTCCGAAAAGCCGCTATCGGCAGAAATGATTGAGACAATGGCAGAGGAAATAATTGAGGCGGCAAACAGCAGGGCAGACAGCTTCATTGATATCGACAGGCCAGGAAGCACAATCGCGCAGATAGGAAGGTACCGGGTGGTGATTCTGAGACCGCCACTATCAGACGGCTGGGAAATAACCGCGGTTAGGCCTGTCAGGACATTAAGGCTCTCTGAGTATAAAATAAGCGAGAAGCTTAAGAAAAGGATTGGAGAGCAGGCAGAGGGAATCCTCATAGCTGGTGCACCCGGAATGGGAAAAAGCACTTTTTCGCAAGCGCTTGCAACATACTTTGTGGAACAGGGCAAGATTGTGAAGACCGTGGAGGCGCCAAGGGACCTTGTCGTGCCTGACACAGTGACTCAGCTGGCACTAAGCCGTGGCACGCCGGAGGAAGTACATGACATACTGCTCCTGTCGCGCCCTGACTACTCGTTGTTTGACGAGATGAGAAACCCGAAGGATTTTGAACTGTTTGCAGACTTAAGGCTTGCCGGCGTGGGAATGGTGGGCGTCGTGCACGGCACCTGCCCGATGGACGCAATACAGCGGTTCATCGGAAAACTTGACCTTGGAGTCATCCCCCACGTGATAGACACTGTTGTTTTCATCAAGAACGGCGAGATTAGCCAGGTTCTTGCAATAAAGATGGAGGTAAAGGTGCCTTCCGGGATGACAGAGGCAGACTTGGCAAGACCTGTTGTGGTTGTTTCCGACTTTGAGACAAATAAGGCTGTTGCGGAAATCTATTCTTACGGCGAGGAAACAGTGATTGTCCCTGTGACAGAACAGAAAGCAAGAGGGGCAAAAAGACTTGCTGCAGAGCAGATACGCAGGGTATTGCAGAAATACGCAGACCATATTGACGTTGAGGTCGTGAGCGACAACAACGCAGTAGTGTTCGTGCCTGAAAAAGGCATCCCTGCGCTCATTGGCGCGGGTGGGAAGAACATCCAGCGACTTGAGGAAGAGCTCGGCATTTCCCTTGAGGTAAGGGAGCACACAGGCAGGGCTTCAGCACCACCTCTGGCTGGAAAAGAAGTGCCGCACCAGATCGACTTCCGGGGCAAGAGGATAATGTTTACCGTGCCGGTTGCCTACGTCGGCAAGGACATCAGCCTGTACATCGGCGATGAATACATCGCAACATTCAATGTCGGGAAGAAAGGTGACATTTCCGTGAAGAAAACAAGCGCCCTTGGCAAGGCAATACTTGATGCATACCATTGCGGCACAAAATTAAGGTTTGTTTCCTGATGCATTTCTGTACGCGTGGTGCTTTTTCTGGTGGTGATACAGGAAAAATGAAACAATTATTGATCCTATAAGATTGTAGACAAGGTCAAGCTGGTTGTTGAAATAATCACCTACTGCACGTCCTGCACCAAGGAATACCACCGCGAAGAATTCCACAATCTCATTCAAGGCCCCAATGCCCATTGCAATCAGGATAAGCATCAGTACAAACGCAAAAGGCCTGTAATGTGTGCCGTTCTCTGTTTTCGGCTGAAGAATGTTGTAAGCAACCAGCGTTGCAATCGCTGTCCCAAATGCGTGTACGAGATTGTCATACTTTAGGAATCTGGGAATAAGCCAAGTATCATAAAGCTTTGTTGAGTTGATGTAAAGGTTTCCGCCAAGGATGTGCATCACCCCTAATATCGTAAGGCAGGCAATAAGCGACACTGGCAAATGAAGCTGTTGGTAATAGACAAGAATGATAACGATAAATATGACCATTATGCCTGTGTAATAAAGGAATTCATAATTTCTCTGGACGACTGCGATTATGGAGAAAAGCACAAGATAGCACACCATGAAAAGCGCAATTACTGAAACAACGGTTTTTTCTTTCATAAGCCCAGTTACTGACTACAATTATTTAAACCCTATAGTTCACAGAAAGCTATTTATACACTTATTCTGCAAATGAATAATTTATGATTGAACTAATACGGGAGAATCCAAAGCTTGTCAAGGACAGCCTCAAGAAGAGGAATATGGACCCAAAGCAGGTTGATGTTATTGTTGAGCTTGACAAGGAATGGAGAAAACTGAAAGGTAAGGGCGACGAGCTAAGGGCAAAAAGAAACAAGCTTTCGCTCGAGATTAATGCGCTGAAAAAGGCAGGAAAGGACGCAGGCAAGGTCATAAAGGAAGCTGCCTTAATCCCGGACGAGCTAAAGAAAGTGGATGACGAAATTAGACGTGTTGAGGTAAAAATTCACAATGCACTTTGCGCAATGCCAAACGTGCTTCACGAATCAGTGCCGGTAGGCAAGGACAGCTCTGAAAACAAGGTCGTAAAAGAATTCGGGAAGAAACCAAAATTTACATTCAAACCGAGAAACCACGTGGAACTGCTTGAGATTAATGACCTTGCTGACTTTGACAGGGCAACAAAAATCTCAGGGGCAAGATGGTATTTCCTCAAAAACGAGCTTGCAGTGCTCAACCTGGCAATACAAAGATACGCAGTTGATTTCATGCGCGAGCGAGGATACACATTCATCATCCCACCTTACTTCATCAACAGGAAAAGCTACGAAGGGGTCACGTCGCTCGACGCATTCCAGGACGTACTTTACAAAGTTGAAGGCGAGGACCTTTACGCAATCGCAACAAGCGAGCATCCGGGAACAGCAGCATTTGCAGGTGAAGTATTCCTGGACTCAAATCTTCCGCTGAAAATGGTTGCATTCTCAACCTGCTTCAGGAAAGAGGCAGGCACCCACGGCATTGACCAGAAAGGGATATTTCGAGTGCATCAGTTTGACAAAGTAGAACAACTGATAATATCAACGCCGGAAAAAAGCTGGCAAATGCACGAGGAGCTGATTAAGAATGCGATAGACTTCTGGAAAACCCTTGAAATACCATTCAGGCAGGTCGTGCTATGCTCAGGAGACACAGGCAGGGTTTCTGCAAAAACATACGACCTTGAAGCATGGTTTCCTGTGAGTGAACAATACCGGGAAATAGCAAGCTGTTCAAACGTGACGACATGGCAGAGCCAAAGACTTGGAATCAAGTGCGAAACTTCGCCAGGGATGAACAGGAGGCTAGCGCATACTCTGAACAGCACCTGTGTTGCAGTACAGAGGTGCATGGTCGCAATCCTTGAGAACTTCCAGAATGAGGACGGCACGGTGACTGTCCCTAAGGCTCTTCAGAAATACACGGGCTTCAAGGTGATTGGAAAACCGAAGAAGAAATATTAATGAAAATGGCAAAGATTCCTGCATGGGTGTGGCTTGCGACAGGCGTTGCAGTTGCTCTGGCAGCTTGGTATGCTAACTTGACTCTTTTCTTTTGGGTCGGATGGGTTTTTGTCGTATTTGGAATTGCAAAGCTAATAGGGGGATACGTTCTAAGGGGGAAAGAAACACAGAGAGAAAAGGAGCTAATACACGAAATGGCGCCGCACAGGATGACATACGCGTATTTCAGGTGCTCCTGTGGAAATCCTGTCCGCACAACAGATATTTTCTGTAACTCTTGCGGACGAAGGCTGAGATAGTGCTCAACAAAGTCATAAAGAAAATCCTTAAAAGATGCCTGAAGGAATGTAGGGGGCCGTTGAACAGCTGAAAGGGTACAAAAGCA
>JAWCLR010000008.1:40006-45270 GCA_038850615.1 Candidatus Woesearchaeota archaeon
TGCTTATGCAAGACTTACAAAAAGATTCGCAGGAAACCTGTTTTATGTCCTGACGCACTTCTGGAAGCGCCTCCTAACAGATCTTAACGCCAATTCTGGAAGAGGGAAAAAGGTATTTCACTGCAACACTGCAAACTACCTGCCTGTGAGAAGCGAGTGGTTTTCTGAAAATGGCATAAGGAACAAGCGGACAAGGATCTTGGCGGCTAAGCCTTATTTGCACATCAAAATCGGCAAAAAGCAGTTGATGTTGACGTCCGGGAAGCATCATACAGGATTCATTTCGGCGAATATGCGTAATAGGCAAACTTTTATATAAACGATAATTTTCGGGCTTTTTGATGGGGTTATTCGTTGATGTGCTCAAGGAAGGGGAGAGCGTATTCAAGCAGGAAGAGGCGCTTGATTACGACTACATACCAAAAGTATTGCCATTCAGGGAAAACCAGCAGCACGCGCTCGCAGCATGCATAAAACCATTGTTGCAGGGAAGGAATGGAAGAAACGTCTTTGTTTACGGACCGCCAGGCATAGGCAAGACAGCAGCAACAAAATGGGTCCTGCAGGACTTGGAGCAGGACACTGACGCAGTACACACGCTATACATAAACTGCTGGCAAAAAAACACCACATTCAAGATATTTGAGGACATCTGCCACCAGCTCGGCTACAAGTTCACCCAGAACAAGCATAGTGAAGAACTGCTTGGAGTAATAAAGAACTATACGCTCAAAAAACCAGCAGTCTTTGTTTTTGACGAGATAGACAAGGCAGAAGACCTTGACTTCCTTTACGCATTGCTCAACGACATTTACAAAAAAAGCATTGTGCTCATCACAAACTACAGGGACTGGCTCAATGATGTTGAAGACAGGATAAAATCAAGGCTTGTCCCTGAAATACTTGAGTTCGCGGCATATACTTCTGAGCAGACAAAAGAAATCCTGAAGCAAAGAACAAGCTATGCATTCGTGCCAGGAGCCTGGCAGGCAGACGCGTTCTCAATGATTGCTGACAAGGCAGGCGAAATGAAGGATGTAAGAAAAGGACTATACCTGCTAAGAGAGGCAGGGCTTGCTGCAGAAGAAAAAGCAAGCAGGAAAATAACTGTTGAGCACGCGCAAAAGGCAATAGACAAGCTCAGCGAGTTCATAAAAAAAGACAAGGAAGAACTTGACAACGACCTCCAGTTAATACTCGAAACAATAAAGGCACAGACAAGTGGCCGCATAGGAGACCTCTTCAAGGCGTACGCTGAAAAAGGAGGGGCGAGCGCATACAAGACGTTCCAACGCAAGGTTGAAAAACTTAGCAAGGCAGGGCTTGTGGAAACAGAAAAAATAACGGGTGGAAAGGAAGGAACAACAACAATTGTGAAATTCGCAGCAAAGGACAAAAAACTTGACGAGTTCTAGGCGATTGCAGGAAGCACTTTTGTATGCTCCCCGCTGTCCTTCCTTTGAGGTTTCCCGGTATAAACAACCCCTGCACGGTCAATATAACCAACACCGGGCATAAAATAATTGAATTCGCGCAAAAAAACAATGCCATTAAAAGAATCCTCAATCTTCTGGTAAGCATCATAAAGCGATTTGGCATAAAGCACGCCAATAGTTTTACTTTCGCGGTCAAAACCAACAGCCATGGTGATTCCTGGCTTTTCAAGAGCCTTATGATACTTTACAAACGCCTTTACCTGACTAATAAAATAATTCCACAAATCAGAAATTGCGTCAGCATTTATCGTGTTTTTCTCTGCCTCCTCAAGTACAACCGAACTTACCTGTGAATCAATAACTGCAGGAAAATCCATCCTGTTGAAGAAATCATCCACTGACTTAATTTCCTTGTTGTCCAAGCCAAACATTCACTGAGGTCACTCGTAATCACTCACGACATGCCTCTCTCAACTTTGCTTAATACTGAACAAGATATAAGCTTTTCGGTTATTTTCCCGACACACCCACTGGTCACTGGCCACTGTCGCGTGGCGTATTTAAAGCAGGAAAATCGCAATAAAAAGCAAAGAGGTGATTACGATGGACCAAAAAGTGATTGCATCATTATTCTTTGAATGCACAAAAGCATTGACAAGAAAAACAACACAATCCCAACTAAGGCTCAGGCATTCTGCATAAAAAAAGAGGTGATTAACAATGGACCAAGTATTCACAAAAGAAGACAGGGAAATATTAAACCAACTAAGAAATGGAATCAGGCAGGACGATGGTTTCCTCATGGAAACAATCGTAGAAGAATCAATAGAAGACGTTGCTACCTGAGCTTATTTATCTTTTACAACAGTTCGCTCGCGAGCGATGCGGCACCAATAATGCCAAGCAACTCATTCTTGACGACATAAACAGGGAAGCGAGACATTAAGTGAGACATCCTTCCCTTTTCCCTGAAGCTCTTGAGGAACGGACTCTTCTTTAATAATGCAATATTGTTCCTCACCAACCCGCCAATAATGTAAACCCCGCCAAAAGCCATTGCCTGCAATGCAAGGTTTCCTGCTTCTGCCCCAAGAACAGAGAAGAACAGGTCTGTTGTTTTCTTGCAAAGCTTATCCTTAGACGCCTGCTTCATTATTATTGCAGGCTTGTTGGCGCCCTTTGCATCAAGCAGTTTCCTCACTGCAGGAGATTCCTTTGCATATCCCATCTTCTTCATAAATTCATAAACATTCAGTAATCCTGCCCCTGAAAGTATGCGCTCATTGCTCACATGGCCAAACTTTGCCTTCAAATAACAAAATAGCGCAATCTGCACTTCATCCTGTGGCGCAAAATCCTGGTGCCCGCCCTCCGACGGCAGAACAACAGCATCACCGCCGTGCTGGGCAACAATCGCCTCGCCCAAGCCAGTGCCTGGCCCAAAAAGTACCTTGTTTGATAAATTCTCGTACTTGCCACGCTGAATCACCGCAATGTCCTTTGAATGCAATGCATCAAGTCCATGCGCGTGCGCAACAAAATCATTAACTATTGTTGTGCGACGAATGCCGATTTCCCGGCTCAAAGGACCGACATTAATCTTCCATGGAATGTTTGTTGCCCTACAAACGCCTTCAATGACAGGTCCTGCAATGCCAAAAGCAGCAGCCCGTGGATGAGCATCATTTGTGGTAAGGAAAAGCTTCACTATTTCTGCCAGCCTGCCAAACTTCTTATTAGGATATCTTTCAAAAACTAGTTTCTTAACATTCTTATTCTCAACACTGAACAGCCCAAGCCTTGTTGATGTTCCGCCTACATCTCCCGCAAGCACTATCATATTCCCACCACCTTTACAAGCACACCCTTCTTGCGCTGGCCGTCCCACTCCCCATAAAATATCCTCTGCCACGGTCCTGCGTCAAACCTTCCATTACTTATGGGTATAAAAACCTGATGGTTCATAAGCATTGACTTAATGTGCGCGTTGCCATTGTCCTCCCCTGTTGCGTTATGGCGCCAGTCCTTCTCAGGCGGGGCAATCCTGTCAAGAACCTCAAGCAAGTCCCTGTGCAAGCCAGACTCATTGTCATTCACGAAAACACTTGCAGTGGTATGCATACTGCTTACCAAGCAGAAACCGTCCTTTATTCCTGATTTTTTGATGATGTCCTCAACCTGCTTTGTGATGTGAATTATTTCCCTTCTTTCCTTTGTGTTGAACCACAAGTATTCAGTGTGAGTTTTCAACTTCCACCCCTCTAGTTTATTCAATAAAGCTCTATCCTTGGCGCTTTATCCTTTTTTTCTTCTGAAACCGCCATGGTTGTACTTTGCTGTGCTGGTGCCTTGTCACCAAACAAATTACCAAATGCAGCAACAGGATTTGCCTCTGGCTGTGCTGATGAGTCATTAAACAACGATGGGCTTGAAGAGTCAAAAATGTTTCTTGCTTCCTCGTGCTCGACTAATGACTGCAAAAGCCTTATTGCCTTTCTTATGTCCTCCTTAGAATCAGCAACAGTGTCTATTGAGATTTTCATAGCCTCAATGCTGTTGTCTGGGTATATATAGTTTTCGTGACGAAAAATCAGTAAAGCTTAAATACCAGTATACTATTTATCATACTGTGTGAGAGAAGGAACAGTGTGGGACTAGCCATCACGCGAGAAAACAATATGAACAATGACCTCGGAACTCTAACAGATGCTGAATTGGCAAAAAACAGAATTCTCCGCACAATAAACGACATAAAGCTGTATATCGATGGAGTAACTTACGAATTTCCACAATACTATTCACTCACACCCACAAAAGACCTTATTGCATATCTTCAAAAACACGACGAGGCACGAAACGCAATACTAAACGACGGACACAACCCAGTCCAACTAAGCATCCTTGAAGAAAACAAAAAACTGCTGGAACAAGCAATCAAAGAGAAAAAAGCAGAACAGGAATGCTATCAAGAAAGAGCAAAATGGTGCTGGTGGATAACACCAGAAACCTGATTCCTAAACAATTTCTTTTACAGTAATTATGGCACCAATGACAAATACCAGAATCATCAGCGCAATCGGCACAAACCCCACCCTAACCGCATATTCTGGCTTTCTCTGACCATACCTTCTTGCCTTCCAATAAGTAAGAAGAAGCAAGATCCCCTCAAGACCCCCTGCCAAGGCGCCTGTCAGACCAAGAATCTTGATGAAAGAATGAATTCCTGCAAGAATCAAAATCACAGGTACTGACAAAGTAACAACAAAAGAAAGCAATGGATTCAAACCATAATCATACTCGTACATTTCCTTCAGCCCAAGCCCTATTGCAATAAAGCTGGTCGCCATTGACATAATGGCAAACAAATTCACTATCAAAAGAGGAACAAAACCCATGAGACGCCCAATGCCCACATTTGCAACCTCTGTCGTGTAATAACCCGTCACGCCAACAACTGCAAAACCAAAAAGAGCATAGGCAACCAAAGGCACGATGCTGCCAATAATTATTGCCTTTTTTATGTCCTTCAAACGTCCTGAAAGCTCTTCCCTCATCTCAGGAATTGCAATCGCGCCAAGAAATGCAAAAAGAATAACACCATAAGGCACAAAGAACTTGGTAATGTCAAAATGCATCAAATGAGAAGGGTCAAAAAACCGCGAAGACACCATAAGCACAAGAATAATGAAAAGCGCAGAGAATTTTATACCCGACAAAACAAGCTCTGAAAACCCCACAGCCATAAGCCCCCTATAAATGATAAAACCACCAATAGCAAAAAACACAGCACACCACACCCACGGGCTCCCGCCAAAAACCACTGCCAAC
>JAWCLR010000009.1:0-41161 GCA_038850615.1 Candidatus Woesearchaeota archaeon
CAAACAACAACATAACAATTAGTAGTTTGACGGGTGATTGTTCAGGAATCACTCTCTGGAACAACAAAAATGACTTACTACAAGAGAACAATATCTTGATAATCGGTGAAGGAACAGACAACTCAGGAATTCGTAGCAGCCTATCAAACAGCATTCATATTTCATCCAACATAATCGTTGCGTATGGTAACGTGACCACCACAGGCATCAATTTGGAATACACTAACCACACCATAATCGAGAAAAATATGATCAACACCAGTGCAAAAGGCAGAGGTGGCATATACTTAGCTATGGCATACGCAATATACTGTCCAGAATCTCACTTTAACAACATAACAAGCAATAAATTATGGACAAATAGCACAAGCGCCACTTATGGAATTTATCTTGCACAGCGTGTAGACTGGCATCTGGTTCATTCCAAAAATTATTTCATCAGGAATAATGAGATAGGCGGTCCATGTTCTGGTGTTGAGTGTTGGGGAATGTTTTTAGGCTTTAATAATCATGTGATTAATAACACAATAGTATTTACTGGCAATATTAGTGGAGGACCCGGCCAGTACGGAATCACATTTGTATCTTACAATACTATAGCTAATAACACCATACTAATGTACAGAGGAAATAGTTATGGCATTATGAGCTTGGCGAGTGGCTATGATAATGCAGCAAGCAATATTACAAACAACTTGATTAATATCAGTGCGGAAGAATACAATTACGCAATACTTGTCAGATATAACACTACACTGATTAATAATATCATTGATATTAACGCATCAGGAACCACAAACTATGGAATCTGGGGTAGGAGCGGCAGTTACTACAACAATACAATCCTACTGAAAGGAGGCACTGACGAAAATTACGGCATTATTTCGTATTACGACGGAATAGGAGATTGCGACATAGCAAACAACACAATAATTATGTCTGCGACAGAAGACAATTATGGTATCACCGCTGGCGAAAATTGCAATATCACGAATAATACCCTAATAATGAATGTAACAGAGTACAATAGTGTAATATCTGTTGAAGATTTTGCAAGAGTTGAGAATAACACAATAATCTTTTCAGGAACAAGCGACAATTACGCAATACTTACGAATGAGTATTCAATAATAAGAAACAACAACATCACCATGACATCAGGCACTGACTACAATTACGGAATTCTTTCAGACTTTGAATCAATACTTGAGTACAATAATGTTTGGATGAATACCACCGGATATGAAAACGTGGGGATTGAAGTTGTATGTGACGTGATAAAAAACAATATCACTCTATTTGGAAGCAGAAATAATTATGGGCTTTATATGGATTGGGAGACAAACATAACAATAACAGAAAACAACATTATGCTAACAGTTAATGAAACAGGCAACTCTGCGTTGTATGTTGAAGATTCAAACGATAGTTGGATTTTAAACAACACAATAATTGTTGAGGGGGAAGGACAAGACAATACAGGAATTTACGCCATTTATAATGTTGTTAACCTCTCAATACAAAACAACACAATAAAGGTCAACAGCACTTCAGGCAAAGGAATATTATTCATTGATAGTGTTTCTCACAATAGTGTGAAAAACAACAACATAACTGCTTTGGGTAATGGCAGTTATGCAATAGTGATTGCTGGAGACATGGGTGGCGAGAGATTCAATGACAGCTTTGAGGACGGCACGCTTGAACCATTTGTCACTTACGGAACCGCGAACTGGACAATCTCAACAGTTTCTGCAAGAACAGGAATTTACAGCGCAAGAGCAAACACAACAATAAGCACAGGAACAAACTATCTTGCGGTCAACATTACCGTGCCAGGAGATAGGTACATAATAAGTTATGCAGTAAATTACACAGGATTGGGCAATAGCTATATGTACTTAGAAGCTAACGGGTATACAAAAAGATACATATACCCTGCTGTCGGCTGGGTTGTCTATAATACCACTATTGACAAAAAAGGCAATTACACGCTTGCATGGGTTTACTCAAAATACCAGACAGGAGCAGACGGCGACTTGTTCATAGACGATATTGTCCTTCTCCCAGCACCACCTTCCACAAGCAACAGCTTTGAAAACACAACACTCCAAGCATCAGAATGGATTTTCACAGCTCAAGGAAACGAAAACACCACATTCACAAACACGCACTTTGTTGAGCCAGACGGCAGCATAAGAATACCAAACACAATCCTTTCTAATACCGAGCTGAATGTCTCAAAAGCAAGACTCAATATTTCTTACAACAAGGCATTCCTCAATTCCAGCAACCTGACAAGCCTGAACACGAGTGCAATAATAACACTTAATGGGATTGCATTTGCTGACCCAAGACCAATGGTTGATTACGAAGACGACGGCACATACGAACCCTGCCCGCCAAGCCAGTGCACAAAACTAAGCTATTCTGGCGGGACGTTTATCTTTAACACAACACACTTCACTGGATATATTGCAGATGAAAGCCCTGCGCCTGGACTTAGCAACCTGTCCATAATCAAGACAGACAGTCCTGACCCTGTGAATATAAGCACAAACCTCACTTATCAAATCAATGTGACAGTGACAGGTAATGGCACTGCGTATAACGTGACTGTGAATGACACTTATCCTGCTGAAGTCATCTATTTGACATCAAGGCCGACGCCTGTTTCAGGAACAAACAACACGTGGATACTTGGCAATTTGACTCAGGGAACAAACTTCAGCATAAATATCACTGTTCTTGTGATGAATATTACAAACGGCTCCGTAATTAATAATACTGCCAATGTGTCGTTCCAGAACGAGACAAGCGCATTGTTCAATTATTATGCATTTGCAGAGACAATCGTGCTCAACCCGCCCGTCATCAATTACAGCAACATCACAATAACAAAGGCAAACACTCCAAGCCCTGTGGAGCCAGGAGCACAACTCACCTACACGATAACGGTTAGGAGCACAGGAACCGGAATAGCGCACAATGTAACGGTCAATGATACGTATCCAGAGCCAGTCATTTATGACTCATCACAGCCAGAGCCATTGGCAGGAACAAACAACAGCTGGATATTAGGCAACCTGACAGCAGGAACAACAATCGTGATGAACATTACCGTCAATGTCTCTGCAACAGCGCCAGACGGAACAGTGCTGAACAACACAGTCAATGCCACATACCAGAACGAGACAGGCGCATTGCTCAGCAGAAACGCAAGCAGTTCAGCAACAGTCCAAATTGTTGTGCCACCAACGCCACCATCAGGAGGAGGAAGCGGAGGCGGGGGTGCGGGCGGTGTGCTCAGGAGGCTCAACAGGACAAAGGAAGTCGTCCAGCCTGCCTGCACAGAGTACTGGGTGTGCGAGGAATGGGGCAAATGCTTCCGCAACAAGCAGAAGCGCACCTGCACTGACATAAACGCCTGCGGAACAACCACGTTTATGCCTGCGCTTGAGCGCAGCTGCGAGATTGTTCCAAAGCCTGAAAAGCCAGCCAAGCCAGTAATACCTGAAATGATGAAAGGCAAGGTGACAGTGTCAGTCAATGCACTTATTGGTCTGTTCAAAGCGTGGCTTGTCCCGCTAATACTTGCAACAATCGCAATTGCCCTCCTTGTATTGGTTTTCCTGGGAATAGCCCGCAGCACAAAGCATGGCTATGAGTCAGAGCCGAGAGCGCCTTACAGGAAGGAAACCCCACCGGCAGAGCCTACAGATATTGAGCCCCCTGTAATGATAGAACCAAGGATTGAGAAGCCTTCTATCAGGACTGAGCCAAAGGTTGCAAAACCTGCAACGGGGATTGTTGTACCTCCTGTTTCAAAGAAGGCAAGGCTCTCATCGGACAAGTTGCTTGATGACCTGAGAGACATTGATGCAAGGCTCAGAAGCCTAAAGAAAAATCTCAAGCTGCTTGACAAAGGCGGTATGAAGAAGTAAGATATTTAATATCAAAATCAAAGGTTTTATGGCAATGAATCACACAATCGCAAGGGCAGGACAAGTGGTAAACGTGCTTTTCAGGAACGGCTTGAGATATTTTGTGCACGAACTCGGCCTGAAGTGGCATCTGTCGTTCTTCAAAAAGCTCGCGCCAAAAGGAAAGTCCCCTTCTGACTTGCCAGCAAGACTCCGCAAGACAATGGAAGAGCTGGGAGGTGCTTATCTCAAGTTTGGCCAGTTTTTGGCACTGCGCCCTGACCTTTTGCCAAAGGAATACTGCAACGAATTCAAGAAACTGCTGGACAAGGTGCCTCCAATGCCTTTCACAAAAGTCCAGCACGTGATTGAAACAAGCCTCAAGGCGCCAATGAAGACCTTTTTTTCCCACTTTGACACGCACCCAATAGGTTCTGCAAGCATTGCACAAGTGCACAAGGCAAAACTGAAGAACGGAAAAAACGTTGTTGTAAAAGTGCAAAGGCCAGAAGCAAAAGCCCAGTTTTCTGCAGACATTCAAATAATGTATTATTTTGCACGCAAGATAGAAAAAAGATTCCCTGATGCCGCAATAAACCCTGTCGCATTGGTCAGGGAGTTTGAAAGATACACCGCGCAGGAATTCAATTTTGTGCACGAAGCAAGAACAATAGACACATTCTACCAGCACTTCAAGGGAACAAAAGTAGTCATACCGCAAGTGCATTGGCACTCAACAACGTCACAAGTTCTTACAATGGACTTCCTTGACGGCATTCCGCTTACAGAATTCGCAAAAACCGCAACAAAAGCGCAAAGCAAGGCGCTTGCAAAAACAATAGCCAATGCCTCATTTGAGCAGGTCTTCGGGCTCGGACTCTTCCACGCGGACATGCATCCCGGAAACATAATCGTGCTGCCGGACAACAAGATAGGGCTGTTGGACTTCGGCATAGTAGGAACCCTTAATGACGAACTGTTAAGGGCAACAGCAAAACTCTATGCAGCTCTTGTTGACAAGGACATAACAGGAATAACAGAAATCCTGCTCAAGGCAGGAATACCATCCACTGACACGAACCTTGAAGACCTCAAAATGGACATTGAGCGCATAATCAATGCGTGGTATGGCACAGAACTTGGGCAGGCAAGAGTAACCCAAATGATGCAGGCATTGTTTGAAAGCGCAGTCCAGCACAAAATAAAAATGCCATCAGGATTTGTGCTCCTTGGAAAGGCGCTTGTGACAGTAGAGGGCACCTGCCTTTCGCTTGATCCTGAATTCAACTTTGTCAAGTTCTCGCAACCAAAAATAATGCGGCTGCTGAAAGAACACAGGAAACCAAAGGCGTTATTGAAAAGCTTTGCAAAACTCTCAAAAAAATACGGCGAACTCATTGCAGGACTGCCCCAACAAACAACCGAGGCTCTTGAAAGGCTCAAAAAAGGCTCAATAGACCTCAACATACGCGAAACCGACATCAAGCATTTGGGAATGGACCTAAACAGGAGCAGCAACAGGCTCGCGTACTCAATGATAATTGCGGCATTGCTGATAAGCGCCGCAATGCTCATTGATGTTCCACCAAAAATAGGTGATTATTCAGCATTCACAATAATCGGATTGTTCTTGGCAACAATATTCCTAATGGCATTGGTAGTGAGCGTGTGGCGGGAAGGAACAGCGCCTTTTGACCCGCACAAAGAGGGCAAATAATGAACAAGGAGATTGAAAAGCTAGTCAGAATTGCAGGAAAGCTTGCAGAACTCGCAGAGGCAAAAGTCAAAAAGGAAATTTATCACTTGCAAAAAAGCGGGCTTGTAAGCAAAAAAGAAGCAAAAAAGGCAATGAAGCTTGCCATAAAAGAAGCAGCTGCTGAAAAAGAACGCATAAAAAAGTTCATAATTGCAGAACTCAAGCGCGAACTGAAAAAAGCAAGACCGTTAATAAGAAAAGAGCTTGAAAAAAAGAAAAAGCAGTTCGCGAAATACCGCAAGACAAGGAGGCGCTAGATGGGAATCCTGGACTTTTTCCGCAAAAAATCAATGCACGAAAAAACAGTACTTGAGCTTGCTAAAGATAAAGAATTTACTAATAAAATAGAAACCGCTTTTGACACCCTCCTGAATTTTGAGGACAGCGCAGTAAGATTCCTTGAAGACCTTGAAGCAAGCGCCAAAGCCAAAAAGAGCAATGCGCTCAGGGATGCGATTGAGAAACACGGCTTCAGAATTTATTCGCGATATGCAGGCATGCTAGAAGAGTTAGATCCTGAACGGCTCGCCGTAATGAGTTTCAGGTCTGCAAAATGGAATGCAATACACGCGGAAGCAGAGAAAACTCTTGAAATATTAATTGCAATCAGGCAATTGTTGAAAGGAAAAAAATCAGCACTCGCAGAAAAGACAGCGCTCTCAGTCCTTCTCAGGGAAAAATTAATCAGCCTCAAGAACATATTCTCGCAAAACCTTGAAGAGCTGTGGGCGGACCTTAAAAAATATCCCGAACTAATAGACAAAAAAATTCTCGACAAAAAATTTGAGGAATTCAAAAAACAAACCGATGCAAAGCTAAATATCATCAACAACATAATTGAGCAATTAATGGTTGCAGAACGGGAAATTACTGGATAAATCGCACACATTTATAAACAACGGACAAGCAGTATGTTCTCATGGACGAATCATTCCAAAAGGCATTATTGGGCAAGGACCCGTTTACAGACATACTCGGCCTTAATGCAACAAAAGAACAGCTCAAGTCAGCACTGCTCATGAACCGGAACGTCCTGATAATCGGTCCGCCGGGAATAGGAAAAACAACCCTTGCAAAGAATGTTGCCAAGATAATGGGCGCTGCGGAAGACAAGTTTGTCCGAGTGCAAGGCAGTCCTGACCTAACAGTTGAGGACCTGCTTGGAGACATTGACCCCATAAAGGCGCTCAAGTTCGGCCCCACAAGCAGGGAAGCATTCACTCCGGGCAAGATTTTCCGCGCAGACGGCGGAGTGCTGTTCTTTGACGAACTCAACAGGTGCCCTGAAAAAGTACAAAACGCATTACTGCAAGTGCTTGAGGAAGGCAAGGCAACGATAGGCAATTACCTTGTTGATTTCCCTGCCAAATTCGTGTTCATAGGCACAATGAATCCCGAAGAAACCGCGGCAACAGAAAAACTCAGCGACGTCCTAATGGACAGGTTTGACATAGTCCATATGACCTATCCTGACACTCCTGAAATCGAAAAGGAAATCGTGCTTGCAAAAGGCAAAAAAAAGAATGTTACGTTTCCTGATGAATTGCTTGTTCTTGCAATACAATTTGTCAGGGAATTGCGCGAGAGCAAAGACCTGCAAAAAAAACCCTCAGTCAGGGCATCCATCGGATTGTATGAACGGGCGCAGGCAAACGCAATGCTCAGAAAAGCAAAGGCAGTCAGTGCAGAAGACATATCAAACGCAGTGATCAGCGTCCTCTCCCACAGGATAGAGCTCAAGCCATCAATAAAATACCTCCAAACAACAGAGGAATTCATTTCAAGAGAATTCTCCAGCTTTGCACAAAAGCACAAGGAGCTTGAGCGCGGTGATGGCCTTTAGCGTGGAAGGCCAAGTAAAAGGAATAGAAAATGCAGAAGAAGCAAAAGGAAAACTCGCAACCCAGTTTGTTGAAGACAAGCTGATGCATGCCGTAATTTCATCTGACAAGACGACAATTGACAATGGAAAACTAATCAGCGAGTCATTCAACCAATCAATCGGAAGCTTTATTCCTGACATGATTTTCGCCAACATTGTCAAGAATTTTTCAATCGCCAAACAGCTTTACGGAGAAACGATGCTCCGCATACTAACCGGCTATGACCCAAACTATGTCCAAAAAAACCTCGGAATACCAGAATTCAGGAAAGAACTGCAAAATGCGATAACAGAAAAAATTGAGGAACTTAGGAGGCAAGGACTCGTGGACGATTACGGCCAAGTCTGTCAGAAGGGCGTTGAGCTTGCCGGACTCGTGATGTATGCCGAAGAGCTTGACCGCATAATCCCAAAAGAAACGCTTGGACAGTGGGGCGCAAAGCAAAAATCAATTTACGGAGAGCCGGGAGAGGCGCACAAATACAGAAAAGGCGAGCGGTACAAGGATATTGCAATAAGACAAAGCATAAAGACAGCAGTAAAAAGAAGACACAAAGAGCTGGCCGTTGAAGACCTGTCAACCCATCGCCGCGAATCAAAAGGCACGATTAACGTTATTTATGCCATTGATGCAAGCGCAAGCATGAAGGGAAAAAAGCTGGAAACGTGCAAAAAGGCAGGAGTCGCGCTTGCATACAAGGCAATTTCTGAAAAGGACAGGGTCGGGCTGGTTGTTTTCGGCACAGAAGTCAAGGACGCTGTAGCGCCCACCGATGATTTCGGGTTCTTATTGCACAGGATAACGCGCATAACAGCATCAAGGCAGACAGACTTTGCAAGAATGATACGCAAGGCTTCGGAAATGTTTATGGGCGGAAAAGGAACAAACCATCTGATAATACTCACGGACGCCCTGCCAACAGTAGGGAAAGAGCCTGAAAAGGAAACGCTTGAGGCGGTCAGTGCAGCGCGGGCTTTAGGAATAACAATCTCGCTAATAGGAATACAACTGGACAGGAAAGGGATTGTTCTGGCAGAACAAATGGCGCGGCTGGGCGAAGGAAAATTCAGCATAGTGCAAGATATTGAAAACCTTGACAGGATTGTACTGCAGGATTATTATGCCCTTGCTTCGCGATAAGTTTATATACCCAATAATCCCTTCTCGTCTATAATCAAGACATCCAAAAAGAGGTGAAAAGTGTATGGCTGACAATTCAACAAAACTGATAATAGGCATAGTTATTATTCTGGCGGTTGTCGGAATAGTGTTCCTGCTGAAGGAAGGCGGGCCTTACAAGCTTGCAGGCCAGGAAAGCCCAGGACAATACGGATGGACAGGGGAATGCTGCACGTGTACAAGGGCGCAAACAACCCTGCGAGGTGCAGTATTGCCTCAGACAACAGAAGTGCTCTTCAGGAATGCGCGCGTCGCTGACTGCGTGGCAGCATGCGCACAAACTCATGCAGAGACAAAAGCAGCAGGAGTCAAGTATGCCCTGATGCCCATAATAAGCAATGACGCAGAATGCAGGACAAGCCTTCCAGTGCCAAGGGCATACGCGGGCTCTGGTGGGTTTAACGACCAGAGGATGCAGGATAAGTATTTCGTCTCCTGAAATTTTTGCAATTTTGCTTTTTTTTGATTCCGCCTACAGCGAGTGCTCAAAAATATGAGATGGAACACTGACCAGAAAAGGCTGATGCTCAGCGGCGCAGTATGGTCATTTTACGAGGCGCTCACAGCAGGCTTTCTCATCGTATTCGCAATATCGCTTGGCGCCTCAAACACAGTCGTGGGCATCCTGGGCGCGCTTCCATATCTGGCAGTAATCCTAATGGAATTCCCAGGTGCAAAACTTGTGGAATACTTCAAGCGCAAGGCAATATTCGTGGTTGCAACATCATTGTCAAGATGCACATGGCTATTGATCCTGCTCACCCCTTACTTGTTCAAGGAACACACTTTTTGGTTCGTTGGCGGATTCTTTTTCCTGATGAGGTGTGTTGAGTACACCGCAGACCCTGCTTGGTCATCATGGGTTGCCGACATTGTTCCTGACAAGGTAAGAGGCGCATTCTGGGGAAGAAGGAACATGCTTGTCTCGCTTGCAGGAATGATAGCCACGCTGATAGGCGGACTATACCTTGACCTGTTCCCAAAAGAAAGCTACGTGGGATTTGCAACAATGTTCGGAATCGCAATCATAATCGGCTTGTGGTCAACAAGAATGATGGCAAAAATAAAGGAGCCAGAATACAGGGACCATAACCACCACGGAATAAAGGAGTTCTTTACTATTGACGGCCAGTTCAGAAAATACTGCTGGACAATAATGGCATTTTATTTCGGGGTAAACCTTGCGTCACCGCTTTTCACTGCATACATGATTCATGACCTTGGATTGAGCTACACCTACTTTGTGCTCGCAGGAGCAATAGCAACAGTCTGCAGGATTCTATCACAACCCCACTTTGGCTACGTGTCTGACAGATACGGCGACAAGCCCGTAGGCCTGATATGTATGATTGGCACAGCGCTTGTGCCGTTGTCATTTATTTTGGTCACGAAAGAAACACTTTGGCTAATAATACCCGCGCAAATGCTATCGGGAATTGCGTGGGCAGGAATGGACCTGTCGATATGGAACCTGCTCCTTGACCTCACGCAGAAAGAAAAAAGGGCAATACAGGTTGCAGAATTCAACTTCCTCACAAGCATACCAATGATAATCGCGCCAGTAATAGGCGGGCTTATTGCAGACAATCTCACAATCATGCTATCAGGAATCCCCCTTGTCTTTGCAATAGCAACAATTCTAAGAGCCATGCCTGCTTTTGCACTCGCAAGAATTCATGAAACAAGAATAGGACCAGAACACCCCGTCAGTGAAGTGTTTGCGCATGTTGTCACAATACACCCCTTGCACGGAATGGAGCATGCAATAAAAGTCGTGGTGAAAAGGATAAAAGACGAATTCAGTCACGTTAAGGCGCCATATCCAATAAATTCTTTCAGGCTCAGGCAAAAATTGTAAATAGCATAGTTTAATAAACAGGACAGCATAAATGTTCCTGATGGAGCTTAAAGAAGTTCTTGCTATGATTGAGCAGAGCAACGAGTTTTCTGAATGGAGAAAGACGCATAAGAAAGCATACCTTGCACACGCATTCGTCATGATGGACGAAGCAAACAAAGGCATATGGCAAATTGGTTATTATGACGCTGAAAAAAGCCTGATGAGCACTTTTGTTGTTACTCCCGAAGAAATTAAGATTATTCCAGACCAGGAGGTTTTCAAGGCGCACCAGAAAATACTTGAATTAAAACCAGAGGAAGTCAAGCTTTCTGTAAAGGAAGCGATGGAAAAAGCAGAAAAAACAAGGAATGAGAAATTCAAGAAGGAACTTCCCGCAAAAACTTTCTTTATAATACAGTACCTTGAAGAACACGGGCCCGTATTCAACATAACTTACTTCACGCACACATTCAAGACAATAAACATCAAGTTATCGACGAAAAACGGCAAAATTTTCCACGCAACATGCCAAGTTCTTGCAGCATTTGGCTAAAATTTCTCTTTTGAGTGATAACATCATAACTCAAGCATATATTTTATGAAATGATATTTTGATTTCAGCAGTGTTTAAATACCCTTTCTGTTTTCCAGATTTTTGAGTTGCGCGGGCAGCGCCGACAAAATCGGCTGGTCCGCACAACCAAAAAGGTTGCGCGGGAAAATGATGGTGATAGACGGGCACTGGGTCGCAAAGACCCTTTGCCTCGCGCATCACGCTCAAAAGGCGTTGGCAGGGTTACAAAAAGAGGCAGCACGGACAATGTCCGCTAGTCTCTTTTTCCAGAGAGAAAAAGAGGTGATGAGTGATGACGGTAAGCTACCACGAGGGCAGAAGGAACAGGCAACTCGGCGACTTTTTCATTGTTGACGAAGAAACTGACGATTACGTTGAAATTCCCGCGTGACTTTTTTTTAATTTTGTCAAGACTTTTTCTGTTTTCCGAAGATTAACCTCTCAATCTGCTTCTTTAGGTTGTCCGGAGGACGCACAAGATGCGCGCTCTACTCTTTCTTTACATAATTGCCATTTTGCGCATTTTGCAAAATATTCTTTCATCACCGAACCCAGACGAATTTTCAACGAGAAGCTATAAATACAACCGCGAAGCAATAAAGCCTATGATTGTGGGGGTAACAGGAGGGTATTGCTCTGGAAAGGACACCGTAGCACAATACCTGGCTGATAATGGATTCACACACATCTCGCTCTCTGATTTTCTCCGCGCAGAGCTTAGGCTGCGCAAGAAGGAGATAACACGCGAAAACCTGATTGCAGTGGGAAAAGAGCTTCGTGAAAAGTTCGGCCACGCAGCGCTTGCAAACATGGCGCTTGAATCAATGGAAATTGACAAGAAGTATGTTGTCAGCTCGATAAGGCATCCAGCAGAAGTGGAGGCACTGCGCAAGAGGAGAAACTTTATCCTGGTTTACGTTGACGCTCCTGCAAAGGAAAGGTTCAGGAGGATGGTAGGAAGGCAGAAGCCCGGAGAGGAATTGCCGACATTCTCTGATTTTCTTGCAAGCGAAAAAAGGGAGATGAGCGAGGACCCCTCTGCACAACAATTGCACAAGGTCTTCAGCATGGCAAACCTCACAATAAAGAACGACGGCACCATCGAGCAGCTTTATGCAAAAATTGACAAGTTCCTCAAAATGTGGAAGCCAAGGCTTGACAAAAGGCCAAACTGGGATGAATATTTCATGGGCATAGTCAAGCAGGTTGGCAGGCGTGGCACGTGCGACAGGGGAAAATCAGGCGCCGTGATCGTGAAAGACAAGCGCCTGCTCTCAACAGGCTATGTCGGCTCACCAGTGGGAATTGAGCACTGCGACGAGGTAGGACACCAAATGCACAAGGTGACAAATCCGGATGGCACAACATCACAGCACTGCATAAGGACAGCGCACGCAGAACAAAACGCAATAGTGCAAGCAGCAAGGTACGGCATAGCCATAGACGGTTCAACAATTTACTGCAAGATGGAGCCATGCTATACTTGCGCAAAAATGATAATCAATGCAGGAATCAAAAGGGTTGTGTGCGAGAAAAAATACCACGGCGCAAAGCTTTCGCGGGAAATTCTTAAAAAGGCAGGAGTAAAACTGGATGTCCTGTATGAAGAAGTTGAGAAATACCCAAACCAGTAAGGGTGGGTTGCCATGTTTGAGTTGAACGATTACATAACGCTGCTTGCCGACGCCCTGAAAAGGAATGAAACGATAGTGTTTGGCTGCAACTGCACAATCAGGTATTCAGGAAGGGCAGAAAGCTTTCTCAACGAAGGCGACAGGGTAATCATGATAAAGTCAGACAACGCCCTGCTCGTGCACCAGCCCACGGGAAATGCGCCAATCAACTACATGAAGCCAGGCACGGGATACACTGTTAGGACTGATGGCAACAAGCTCGTCCTGAAAGCAACAAACATCCTTGAGAAGGAAAGCATGGAAATAACGATATTTAGAGTTCACTTCTTCAACTCCCACAAGCTCGAGGACGGACAAGCAATAGTGATTGCAGGCACAGAAGAGGATATGTCAAACATGCTTTACAAAAACCCCGAACTCGTTGAAGAGGGATTTAAGCCGGTATCGCAGGAAGAACAAACAAAATACGGATTCATTGACGTCCTTGGCACAGACAAGGATGGCGTGCTGACTGTTGTTGAATGCAAAAGGTATGTTGCAGACCTTGCAGCAGTCACCCAGCTCAGAAGGTATGTTGAGAAATTGATGGCAAGCAAGGGAATAACAAAGGTCAGGGGAATACTTGCGGCGCCGAAGATAACGCCAAATGCAGAAAAAATGCTAAAGGACTGGGGCTTCTCGTTTGTTTCAGTAAAGCCGCCAAAATACCTTGAGGAATTTGACAAAAAGCAGAAAAGACTAGACTTTTTTTAGCTTTGCTTATACCTCTACCACCTCAAACCCTTTCTTTTTGGGAGTGAATGCATCCTGCGAGCTGATTATTGTCTTCTTGTCGTAGTCAATGATTATGTAGCCAGCATCCCTATATTTGCCGGGCACTATTCGCGCGAGTTCATCAGCTCCCTGCTCAAGAATCCTCAATGCAGCGCGGTAGTGCAGGTACGGGTTGTAGACCTTATCGTTCTTGATGATAAGCAAATAAATAAATGACATAGTTCCTTGCATGATTTCTTCCTTGAAGTGCGTTTCGCAGAAAAAACCGCAAACATTCCTGCTCAATTGTCGAAAATTTCGACTGTCTTGGAAGAATTCCTGAAACCAGACACTATCCTGACCTGTTTTTTCAGCTTTCTCGAAAGAAATTTGACCAGTTCGAGATTTGCCTTCCCCTTTTCAGGAGGGACCGCAACGGCAACGACCATTGAGTTCCCCTCGTGCGAGAGTAGTTCTGTCTTCCTTGCGTTCGGCTTGACTTTCACTTGTAGTCGCGCCATGTGTGCCTGCACTTCGTGCACTTGAAGAATTTTGTTGGAGGCTCATCGCCTGCCCTTGTCTGGACCTCCCACGTGTACGCCTCCTTGTTGCCGCACTTTGAACAATTAGCATCTGTCTTTGCCATTACCTCGATTTCCTTTTCAACAGCGGCAATTTCGCGATGCTCCTCCTTCTTTTTTGTTTCTGACAGCTTGAATGCCTCTGCATTTTGTTTGTAACCGCACGAACACACCATAACGACTTTTACGCCTTCTTTTTTCGGCATCATTATTGACTTGCACTTTGGACAGAAAAGCATCTTAGCTCACCAACCCTGACAGTTTGAGTAGTTCCACAAAACCGATTTTTATCCATCCAAGGAACGGCACCCTGATTACTGCCTTGCCAATCATCCTGTCACTGCCAATGCCCTGCTCAAAATCAGCAGATCCGCAGTTCCGATCGCCCTTTGTCTTGTAAGTCCTGTCGCCCGCGACCCCCATCACCTGTACAACGCGATGGATTATGGGCTCATTGCGCGTGTCAGTCCAGTACACGAGGATGTCTCCCACTGCAAGCTCCTTTGGACCTCTGAGTATCATTATGTCGCCCTTGTTGAAGCCGTTTTTGAATGGGAATCCCTTGAAGTTATCCCTGCTTATGCCGTAACTCGAATAAATGTCAGCAGGTGAAATCCTTCTTGAGCATCCTGCGTCCAAACAGCAATACTGTCTTGACCACCACTCATCAAATGAGCCGTCGTGCTCCATGCTGCTTGAGACAACTGCAACAATCGGATAGCCAGTGCCGAGCAAAAGACCAAGGCCTGGATAAATGACGAACTTGATGAGCACAAACGCGATGACGACGTTTGCAATCCAGCTCCAGACGCTATTGTCCTCCCAAATGAACCACCAGAGCTTTCTCCAAAAGCCCATTTGCTTTTCTGAATCCATAATGAAAAACACAGGAAAGGGGTTTAAAAGCTTTTGTTTTTCGCCACATTTAAAAAGGCATTTGCAACGTTCTTGATTTATGGCAGAGAAACCACCATCGTATTTTGAGGGAGTGTTGCAGCTGAGAGGGTGTTCTGATGAAGTGCTGGACTGGGCGCATGACGAGATAATAAGGGCAGGAAGGGCAAAAATCGCAAAAGTGAAGGAAGTAAAAGGCGGGATTGATGTTTATCTATCATCACAGCACTATATGCAATCGCTTGGGAGGCAGTTGCAGCAGCGCTTTGGTGGGATACTTAAGATTACTAGGAGGATACACACAAGAAGCAGAATCACAAGCAGGGATGTGTACAGGATGACTGTGCTCTTCAGGCAGCTGCCGTTCAGGAAAGGAGAAACAATCTCTTACCGGGGGGAAAAGTGGAAAGTGCTTGCTGTCGGAAACCAGGTGCAGCTGCAGAATATTTTGTCAGGAAAAAAGACAAGGGTGCCTGCTGGAAAGCTGGTCAAGTAATTTTTCTCCCCGCCTGATAATCTGCAATGAGCTTCCTGAGAAGAGCCTTGTCTTTTCTGGCTTTTTCCAGCGATTGCTTGTCAAGAAAGGCAAAGTAGTCGTCCTGGGTGTGGGAGACATTTGAGGCATTTATTATTGTGAATGGAATGCGCTCTGCTATCTTTGGGTGCATACTCTTGACCGCAATGATTAGCGGCGAAAAAGGCATTAATGCCTCAACAACATTTCCGCTGAGCATGTTGCAGTCGTCCACGAAAAGAATGTCATCCTTCTTGAACCCAAGCACCCTGCTAATGCGCCTGAACTCATCCTGGCCGAGATTTTTCATCTTTTTGGCAATGACGTATCTTTCCTGGTTGAGAAGGACATGCTGCCACCTCTGCTGGCGGGAAAGGGTCTGCTCAAGCTTGTGCTTCAGGTCCGCAATCACTCTTTTTGCCTGCTCAAGCTCTGCAGTCGGCTTGATTATCCTTATTTCAGGCTTTACTGCATTGCCCAGTTCGCTTGTCTTTCTGCCAAGCTTTTCAATAGTCCTCTTAAGCTTGTTGTTCTGCTGTTTCAGCAAATTGAGCTCGTAGCGGGCAGTCACGAGTTCATCATAAAGCTTCCAGTAATCCTCTTCTTTGGGTTGTTTTTTCTCAACAACCTTTTTCAGTATCTGCGCTTCCTTTCTGGGAGCGGTCAGAAAGTCAAATGCACTCCTGATGCTGATTCCCTGCTTTACCACGATTTCTGAGATGGTCTCGAAGAGTTCAGGACGTCTTCTGTCGTGAAGGAACTGTCTCACTTTCGTGAACAAGCGCTCGTGCCTCTTCAAGGCAACGATCGCGGCTGCAAGCGCATCCATCTCGTGGTGTCCGTTATAATTCCCTGACTTTGTTATTTCGCGCTTGTCAGACACCAGCAAGTCCTGCACAGGGAAGCTCACCTTTGCGCCAAGCTTTGTGGCAACTTCTGAAACAAATGAAGGCACCTTTGACTTGTCTGTCGCAACTATTATTACTTTGCCGAGTGCGCTAAGCTCTGAAACAACAGCATCTCTGTCAAGCTCCTTTGCTTGCTTTGCTGCAACGAGCTTTCCGTTCGTGTCAAGCACCGCATAGCCCACTGTTGAGCCGGGGTCAATGCCTGCAATAAGCAGTCTTTTCATGGCAGTATTATGATGTTCCCCCTTCCTTTCTTGATCTTTTTAATCTTTCCCTGATGCTCAAGCTCTGAAAGCATCAATGAAATCTTGCCTTCTGAATAAGGGATTGCCTTTCTCAAGTCCTTTTGCGTGGTCCTTCCACCCTCTTTTCTTATGAAAGCAAGTATTTCAGAAAGGTCTGCCTTTTCTGCTTTTTTCTCCTCTTTTGTTTCTTCCTTTTTTTCTTCAGGCACTTTTTTCCATTTTTTGAGAAGCAGTGCAGTAATTCCTGCAATGACAGCGAGCACAAGAAGCAGATAAGCCCAGAACTGGGTTTGTTCTGGCTCTTCATACTCAGTAACATCAAGGGTTTCACTCAAGAGCTCCTCTTCCTCGCTCAAGTCAGGAAAAAGGATGAGGTCAATGACATAACTGCCTTCCTGCACTACTTCAATTTCCTCAGAGGCAGCGGTGTTTTGCTTTGGAAGTCTTGCTTCAATAACATATTTTCCTGGAGGTACAAGGAATTCATAAGTGCCGTTTCTTGAAACCATTGTCTGCTTTGGTGTTGTGTTAATTTCAACCACTGCCTGCACGGTGTTAAGGTCAAGGTCATACACTGAACCATGAACCAATGCGCCAAGAGAAGTGCCTGCTAATAAAATCAAGAATACCGGATATAACCCCCAATACGCCTTCATTTGCAGGAATGACTCTTGCTTGGTATATAAATCTTTGTAAAGTAAAAAGAGCTTGTTTCGGCCTCCGTAAAGTTTTAGAAGGCAGAAAAAACCTTTGTTTTTAGGGCTCAAAAAGTGTATTTATAAGATACACAACACATAGTATGCCTTGTTTGCGTGCGTTGACACGCGAACTTGATGTTGAAAAAAACCAACGGAGGATGGTAAAATGAACATGAATAAATTTGTGGCGCTTGTCGTGCTTGCCCTGTTTGTTGCAAGCATTCCGCCATTTGTTGTTGCAAAAGACCAAAGACAAGGTCAAGGCGGCAATGAAGGTGCGGTTGTTGCAGCAGAACAGCGAGGCGCAGGGTCAAGCGCATTTGAGAAGTCACGCGAGGAAATGAGAGCCCGCGCACAAAAAATGAGGGAAGAACTCCAGCAAAAGCGCGAGGAAGTGCGCACCGCACTAAGGGAGCGCAAGGAGTCCCTTAGGACTGTGTATGAGGAGGCAAAGCTGAGGCGTGAAGAGAGAAGGGAACTCCACAAGCAGTTCAAGGAACAGCGCCAGCAAATCAAGGCAGACCGCGAGGCTGCACGCACTGAAATCGGGCAGACACGAGAGCAGGTTCGCAACTGCGTAGGCAAGTCTGACGAGGCATGCGTGCAAGCGCGCATCAAGGCAAAGGTTGCTGCAGGAAAGTTCCTGACAAAATCAGCAGAGCACATAATTGCCTTGATTGAAAAGGCAAAGGAGCGCGTTGAGGCGTCAGCGTTAAGCGATGAGGAAAAGGCAAACCGGATTGCAGCTCTTGATGCAGTGCTGGTAGATGTGGATGCTGCACAACAGGCAACAGCAAGCCTTGGCGAGAACGCAACAAAGGAAGACCTAAAGGAAGGCGCGCAAATGATACGCGATGTCTGGGCAAGAGCAAGGAAGGAAATCAAGAATTGCGTAGGCCTTGCAGTCAGCTCGCGCATCGGCGGAATACTCGTAAAGATGGAAAAGCTTTCCACCAAGTTTGACCGCGTGATTGAAAAACTCCAGGCAAAGGGCAAGGACACATCATCTGCAGAAGCCAAGAAGGCAGAATTCCAAGCAAAACTTGACTCTGCAAAGGCACTGCAGAATGAGGCAAAGGCGCTGTTTGAGTCAGGCGACCACGATGCCGCTGCGCAGAAAATCCAGGCTGCACACGCAGAACTGAAAGCTGCCAATGAGCTGCTTAGGGGCATTGTGCAGGAAATCTGCGGCATAGGCGGAGAAAAGGAACTTGAAGAAACGCCTGCAGAGAGCAACGAACAACCCGTGCCTGCTATTGCGTAAGCCTTCAAAAGGTTTATATAGCAACAGCAAACTAAACCAGCAAAAGGTGGTTTAATGAAAGGTACACTCGCTATCGTTGCACTGGTCGCGGCACTCCTGGTGGTTGCCGGATGCGTGCCAAAAGGAACACCATTTCCAAGCACAACCGGAACTGACAAGGATGTCAATGCGATAGAAACAGACGTGACAGAGGTAGGGTCAATAAGCGCAGACCTTGACACGTCAGACCTTGACACCTTGGACCAGGAGCTTTCAGAAGTGGAAAGCCTTGAAGTGCAGTAAGAACATTTTTATACCCTTTTTCTTTTTTTTATTTTTCAATGATTGAATTAGACGGCAGTCTTGGCGAAGGCGGCGGACAGATTGTAAGGACAGCCCTTGCGCTTTCAATCATTACACAAAAGCCTTTTCACGTTGTCAATATCAGGCAGGGAAGGGACACGCCAGGGCTCAAGATGCAGCACCTGAACTGCATAAAAGCACTGCAAAAGCTTTCTGAATCCCAAGCAGAAAGGGCGCTGCTTGGATCAACAGAACTCAAATTCATTCCCGCACCGTTAAAAGGCAGGTCATTGGCTGTTGACATTGAGACAGCAGGCTCAATAACGCTTTTTTTGCAGGCAGTGCTTTTGCCATGCGCATTATCAGGAAAACAAATGAAGATTGAGGTTATGGGCGGGACAGATGTTGCGTGGTCAATGCCGATTGATTATTTCAAGGAAGTGCTTGTGCCGCAATTGAGAAGATGGGCTGAGATTGACGTGAAAGTGGAAAAGCGCGGATATTATCCGGCAGGAAACGGCAAAGTCGTGATACGAGTAAAGCCAAAAGAGGAAAAAAAGCCAATAGAACTCCTTGAACAGCACAACCTTGTTCACATAAAAGGAATATCCCATGCTGCAAAATCACTGGAGCAGGCGAGGGTTGCTGAAAGGCAGGCGCACTCGGCACAACAGGCATTGTCAAAACTTAACTGCCCTGTTTCCATCAGGAGCGAATATGCCGACACGTTGTCACTTGGCTCAGGAATAACGTTGTGGGCTGTATTTTCAAAAAGGAAGGATGATATTGATGTATCCAATCCCGTAATTCTTGGCGCAGACTGCCTTGGGGAAAGGGGTTTGCCCGCTGAGCAGGTTGGAAAGACCGCAGCAGAAAGGCTTCTCAATGCGATAGAGTCAAGGGCGCCGGTTGACATTCACCTTGCTGGCTTTGTTCGCGCCAAGCCAAATCAAGGCGCAAGCAATCACAAAGCACACCATAACAAACATTTATGTTGTTGAGAAGTTCCTGCCAGTTAAGTTTTCTGTCGAGAACAATATTATCCGATCATCGCAAGCTTGATGCTTGTCTTCAAGTCCCTTATTTCGTAAGAGAGCTGCCTGCGTTCCTCCTCGCTCAGGCGCCTTGCAGCTGTTTCAAGGTCGTCAAGTATGCTCAATGCGGCGTTAATGTCATTTGACTCAATGCTTGCCCTTGCACCCTCAATCATTTCCTGAAGTTCATCCCTTGTTATTTCAGCCTTGGCCGGGGCCTCAATACGGCGTGCATGCCTTACTGCAGGGACAGCAGGCTTGAAGCGTGCTGCCTCAGCTTTCAATGCAGGCTTTGCCTTGACAGGCGCCTTTGCAACATGCACCGCGCGAAGCGCTCCATATTTTGCGCCGGTCCTCCTGAGCGTTGCAATCTCCCTCCTAAGTTGCGATGCTTCTTTCTTCAGCTGCGGGATATCCATCTTGAGTTTCTTTGCCTTTTCCGCCTCTGCAATGAGTTTCCTTGCAAGCTTTTCACGCTCAGAAATCACCTTGTTTGCCTGCTCAAGCTGTCTTCTTGCCTTGTCAATCTCGCGGACGCGCGCATTGACAAGCCTTTCCTTGAGCTCTATCTCGCGCCTGTCCTTGTCAAAAGCCTTGATTGCCTGGATGATTTCCTGCTCCTTTTCCTTAAGGGCTGCAATGTCGCCTTTTACGAGGCGGTTGAGCTCTGCCTTCTGGGTGCTTATGAACGGCTTTATGTCATGAAGCGCGCTTATTGCACTGTCCCATTCCTGTTTGAGGCTTGCAAGCCGCTCTCGATGAGTTGCTGCTGTTTCCTCAACGTCATGCTTTGCTTTTACCAATTCATTAATGAGCTCTTTTATCGCATTCTTGTGTTCAAGCCACTGGGTTTCGCTCCTGACTGCATTCCGCTCCTTTTCGCTTATCAGCCTGAGCTTCTCCTCAACCTCACGCTTGCGCGCCTCGATCGCCTGCCTGGCTTCAGAAATTTCGCTTTCTGCACGGCGAATTTCGTCAAGCCTCTTAGCGTTCTCTGCAGAAATCATGCGCGCCTCCTCTACCGCGCGCCTGTTCTCCTCAACAGCGCGCTGGGCCTCCTCCTTGACAACCTCTGACTGCGCAATGATGCGCTTTGCTTCCTCAAGCGCCACTATCCTCTTTGTAAGCATTTCAGCCCGCTCTTCAAGCTCTTTTCCGCGCTCATTGATTAAGCGCTCGCTTTCTGCCAGCTGCCTTGCTTTCTTAGCGAGCGCCTCCCTTGCAGCATCAAGCTCTCTGCTGACTTTCTCAAGCATCTCTTTTTTCTGCTCAAAATTCCTCATTTCACGCTTCAGCCTTTCATATTCGCGCTGGGACTCCTTTACCTTTTTGCCCAGCTCCTCAAGCTTTTTCTCTTCTTCTGCAATAATTGAAGAAATGTGATGCTCCCTGCGCTCAAGCGCAGCAAGCCTTGCTGACCTGAGTTCGCTAAGCTTTTGCTCCTCAAGCTCTATCTGCTTTGCAAGCCGCTTCCGCCTCCGCTCAAGCGGCACTTCTGCACGCCTTATTGCGCGCTCGATATACTCCGCACGGCGCCTGCGCTCCTCAATGACATCCTCGCGCTGAAGCAATGCCGCCTCCTTTTCGTTTAGGAGCCTGCGCTTTTCCTCAAACAATGCCTGCTGCTCTTCAAGCTCTTTCTCTGCCCTGCGCACCCTTTCCTCGCGACTAGGCAAGTTTTGCTCTGCCTTTTTAAGTTCGGCAAGCTTGCGTTCTGCCTTTCGATGCAAATCATCGAAAATCGCCTTCTGCTCCCTTATTTTTTCATCGAGTTTCTCTGCAATCAGCGCCTTCCTCCTTAATTCATCAAGGTGGCGCTCAACTTCTGCGAGCTCCCGCTGCTTCTGCTTTAGGGCAAGAGAAACATCCTCAAGCCTTGCCTTCTGTTCCTCAGGGGAAGCTTTGCTGAAAAGACCGAATATGCTTGCACTACCACTCCCCCGCGGCGGTTCCACTCGAACGACCATCGACGATGCGGTATTTGCGCACTTTAAGTATTTTTGTTGTTCCTAAACAATGAAAACGCAAGTCGCGGGTGGATGACAGAACCACAAGCTTTTTAAGTAATTCCTATACCGCAGATAGCTATGGCTGCTATTACGGAGCGATGCAGTTCGTGCAAGACAGACATAACAAACATACAGGGCACTGTGCGATTCAAATGCCCCAGTTGCTCAAAACAGGAAATAATACGGTGCGAGCGTTGCAGGAGGTTTGCCGCGCGATACACCTGCCCAGAATGCGGTTTTGAGGGTCCGAACTGATGGCGCGCGTTATTGTCACGCTCACAATCAATCCTGACAGCCCCGAAGTCGACCTCAATAGAATTGAGGAAGATGCAAAGGAAATGATTAAGAAGCACGGCGCTGATTACGGCAAGACAGAGTTTGAGCCCCTTGCATTCGGGCTGAAGGCAATAAAGATAATATTCATAATGGATGAGAAAAAAGGAATCCCTGACGAGCTTGTTGACGAGATTTCAAGGCTTGCCGGGGTTGCGTCAGCGCGCATCACAGACGTGAGGCGCACAATAGGGTGAACAAATGGCAAAGCGCAAAAAAAACAAGGCACTCTTGTGGATTGTTTTCGCAATCATAGTAATCGGTGGGCTGTGGTATTATTACAAAATTCCAAAAGAGGCAGCGCCAGAGGCAAAAGAAGCCGCTCCCAAGAATGCAGGGGTGCAGATGGGCGACCTTGTGAGGATACGGTTTGTGCTCTCAATGACAAACGGCACGGTCGTTGATACCACAGACCCCGCCCTTGCAAGGGAATACAATATTTCTGCATATTCGAAGGACACGTTCAGGTTCATTGTCGGCCAGAGCGGCAAGCTCAAGGGCTTTGATGAGGCAATGGTCGGACTGGAGCCGGGCAATTTCACAAGGATAATTCCCCCAAGCGAGCCTGTAATGCAGTACGTAATGAACCGTACCCGTACAATATCCCGCAACCAGCCAATACCCCGCTACCAACCATTTACCTTAAGCGCGTTTGAGAAATACTTCAGGAAAAAACCCGTGATTGGAGATGTTGTTTCAAACCCTGAGTTTCCATGGCCTTACAAGGTCGTGAACATAACAGAGAACAATGCTGTCTGCGACCCTGTCGTGACAGAAGGCAAGTCATACCAGCTCCCAGGGCTTGAGTGGAAGTCATTATTGCTTGTCGTGGCGCACAACTCGCTTGCCTTCAGGCACAACCCGACAGAAGGGCAAATCATAAAAACAGAATTCGGCCCTGCGGTGGTGAATCTTGACGTTGGCAGGCTGAACATAACCTATCAGGCAAAAGTTGGCGACATCGTCAGACATACTGTGCAAATCGGGCATGGTGCCGCGATTGTGATCCCCCAGACATTCCAGGTGACAGACGCCACAGACAAGACGCTCACAATCACCAGAATCAATTATCCTGCGCAGGAAACCCTTGTTCTCAAGGGCGAGCTGATTGAGTGGGAAAAGGGCGTCAAGGAAGTGAAGGGCGAACCGATAGGGGAAACAAAGGTCATCGCGAAGTAGTTTTTCAGGAAATCATTAATCAACAGCAGGCCCTTTTTGTCTTTTTCCCGATTCGTCATCTTTTTCCACTTCACCAAATAATCCAGCCTGACATACCTGACGCAATCAATAGTGTCTGCGGTGTCAATTAACGGATTGCCATTATCAAACCATAGCCTCGCTGTTGAAAACGTCACTCTTGCTTACGTGTGTCACTTCTTTTTGCTTATTGCCGTATTTCTTGCACAAGTTTCAGCTCTTTAAGAAGCCCTAAAAATCGTTCATTTTTTCTTCGCGTGCTGCAGTCCTGCCTTTGCGCACTTGTCACTGCAAAAATTGTATATTATGTGGTCGATTTCGCGCTCCACAATTTTTGACTCGTCCTGACTGAGAACCTTGCCGCATCCGGCACAATGGGCTTTTTCAGGCTCTCTTTCACCCTCTGCAAATCCCTCCTCCCATTCCGCAACCTCATCATCTTCCATAAGCTCTTCCCTGCCTTCTTCAGTGTACACGTCAATCTCTGCGCCGCCAACATCCATTTTCTGCCTGAACTCCTCAGGATTTTCAGGATGCTCCTCAAGCTCCCTGAAACCTTCCGGCTCTTCTGAAATCTCTTCTGCATCCTCTTCCTTGGGCTTGTCAAAAATAGTGACCGCCTTCTTTTTCGGCATAAGCATGCTGCATGAATGACTATTTATTAACTTTTCGCGAAAAATGCAGCTATCTGGCTTGCAGGATCAGGAGAAATCCTTAGGTTCCAGTCGGAGGGGAAGCAGGAAAAGTATTTCGGCCAGGCGTAGCGCTCGTCAAGGAAGACAATCACTCCCTTGTCTGTTTCTGAGCGGATGCACCTTCCTGCATTCTGCATCGTCTTTGTCAGGGCAGGCATTATGTAGCCGTAATCCCATCCCTTGCCGAACTTCCTGTCGTAATACTCAATCAGTTGCTGTGTTTCAAGGTTTGGGCGGTCAAGCGGGACGCCCACGATTACGACCCCTCTCAGGATGCCTGGCAGGTCAATTCCCTCCCCAAAGCTCCCGGAAGCGACTCCAAGAAGAGCTGCGCCGGAGGAGGTGTATTTCCTGAAGCGCTCTAGGAATTCCTGCTTCTGCTCCTTTGTCATTCCGGGCTGCTCCAAGAATATCGTCTTGCCTGTCATTTGAACAAAAATTCTGTTCACAGCGTCCCTTATCTGGTAGCTTGGGAAAAAAATTGCTGTGCAGCCGGGAATTTGGTTTATTATTTTTGCGCAATGCTCCGCGATGGCCTTGTACTGGGCGTCAGAGCGCTGAGAGAATTTTGTCGTTGTCCGCGGGACCACGAAGGCAAGCCGGTTCTGCGCTGGGAAAGGCGAAGGGTATTCTTTGGCAATGCGGTTTTCTTCAGGAATGCCGAGCAAATCCGCGAAAACGCTTGCAGGAGAGAGCGTTCCTGACATTGTGATGGTGCAGTAAGAACCTTCAATAAGATCCTTTGTGACAAGCGAGGGGTCCAGGCAGCGCCTTGTCAACTGGATGTTGCTTGGCTGCTTTACCAAAATCCTTGAGAACCCCTCGTCGCTGCCGGCCCAGGATTCAAGGAACTCTGCTATCGTGCCAAGCATACTCCTCTGCCTGTCTTGGCGCACGGTGTTTGCAGCAGCATCAAGCTTTGCGACAAGCTCTTCCAGATCGGCAAACCTTGAGACCGCGTCAAGGAAATGCTCGCGCCTGACAAGTTTTTCCCCACCAATCTGCAGCCCCCTTGCAAGGCTTTCCAGCACCGCGTTAAGTTCTTCCATTGTCACGGCAAGGTCATTGAACCTGTATTTTTTTGCTTCCTTTGCAGCGCCGGCTATCAGCCGCGAGGAAATGCGCTGGGTCATAAGCTCACGCGCCCTTGCAGGAAGATTGTGCCCCTCGTCAAATATTATTATCGCCTGTTCAAGGCTCTTTTTTGCCTTTTTCAGAAATGCATTGCGGATGTGTGGGTGGAGTAGGTAATAATAGTCTGTCACGATGACTTTTGATTTTTCAGCAAGGCGGATGGAGAGCTCGTAAGGGCAGAGATTTTTCTCAGAACACCGCCTTATTATTTCTTCAGTGGGCAATGGGGAGTCTTTTTCAGCATCACTGAGCACGACATCGCACTGCACTTTCTGCTTCACGTTCTCGTAGGGTTCGCAGCTTTTACTTTCCCTCAATGCCTTGCAGTACGGAAAGAAGTCATTTGAGCGCATTGTTGTGACATTCTGCTGGGCGCACATCCATTTCTTGCCGATTATTGATGCGGTGATGAAGTCAACATTGTGCCTTTTCCTGATTGCCTGCAGTGTGTCAAGAACTATCTTGTGCTGGGTGTGCCTTGAGGTCAGGAAGAACACGACAAGATCGCGCTTGAGGGCAAGGTCAAGCGCAGGGCTCAAGGTTGCAGCAGTCTTTCCAAGCCCCGTGGGTGCGTGCGCAACAAAATGCTTTCTTTTTTTAAGCGCTTCGCCTGCGTCATACATCATCTGGCTTTGCACGCTTCTCACTTGCGCGTGGGGAAAAAGAACGCTCATTTTTTGTTGAAATCACGCCATCTTTAAATTCTTTTGCAAAAATTTTTGTCGTCGTAAAAAAATGCCGATATACATATTCCATCACTGCCATTCGAAAGATTTAAATACAAACCAGATTTGATAAAAATCAGAGCAAAACAAAAAATTTTGCTTGTGCGGGTGGCGCCTGAAAAATTCTTTTGGGCGAAACCTTTATATATTGCTTCCATAATAATGGTCGTAACATATATGAATAAGACGATATGTGGGGTGGTTGCGTGAAAAACAAGGAAATCTTCAGCGTTTTCTTCCGCGAAAAGCCAGCAATGATGCTCGTGGAGCTGAAGAATGCCAAATCCGAGGTTTACGCATCATCACTTGCAAAACAAATTGACTGCACTTATTCCCACGTTGTCAAGATACTCCAGCAAATGGAGCGCGAAGGCCTTGTTAATTTTGACAAACAGGGAAGGCTCAAGCTTCTAACCCTTACAAAGAAAGGGCAAGAAGTTGCCTCACGCATTGACGACGTAAGGGGACTGTTGTAATGATTCTGCAGATTGCCTATCCTAACTGGCTTTTTTTTCAACAATATTCCCTCTTGGCATATGAGAAGCAATATGGAAAGCAATCGCAATGTGGAAGTGCGGAAGGAACAACCAGCTCGCGTGGTACGTGTGCATTCTCCTCTTCAACACAATCGGAATACTACCAATAGTTTACCTTCTCTGGTTCCAGAAAAAAAGATAATTTTGCAAAAAGTGAATCTTTTTATTTAACCAGCATTAAAACACATTCGCATGCATCAAGAACAATACAAAAATTTCTGGAACATCTTTGCTGACTGGAGACATTATTCTTCCTCGTTGCAGACCTGCCATCCTCAGTTTAGGAAACTGCCAAACACAAACTCGAATACCTCACAAACCATCTGAAAACAATTTTCAAGCTTGCAACAAACCAAGAACTGCAAATTCTTGTAGGGTATTACGGGGTCCTGTTTCCTGAATGGGATTATCCAGAACCAAACCTTCACGGAGAACAGTTATACAAGGCAACCCAATCCACAACAAGGAAATTTGACAAAATTGTGTGCTCCCAGCGCATTACTTACGTTGATGACATAGAATAAAAAAACAAAAAAAATCAAGAATCATTCGGTATACATCTTGAGTTTTTCCGGCTGGTATTTCCAGTCAACAACCAAGCGACCGATACGCTTGTAATACTTGATCAATCGCCTGATTTTTGACTCTGTCAACAGCAGTCCGCGATGAGCTGCCTCGTCCTTCCTGTTCTCCTCAAGGTGCTTCCTTATCGCGATTGATTTTTTCATTAATGCGACAAGATCATCAGGAAGCTCTGGAGCAAGCTTTTTCTCTGCCAATATTTCAGAAATAGACTTTTCTGTTATTGATTTCACGTCAGGAACCCCATACGTGTCCCTCAGGACAAGCCCTATCTGTGAGCCAGTCTTCCCCTCCTTGGCGAGCTTGACAACAAGCATCTCTATCTCCTTCGGCTTATACCTCAGCCAAGTCGGCTTTGCCGGCTTCAAAGGCTTATGAGATCCTGACTTTCCCTTCTTCCTTGAATGCATCTTTGCCATAATTCATTCTCCATTCGAGAACTGAGAAACTGTCTTTCTCCAGCATGCAGAAGCCTTGACCGCTGCATCTCTCGAATGTTAGTAAAACTAGAAGGGGTGTTTATAAAGTTTTTGCATTCAATCAGGCTCTTCCCTGCAATAACCGCCAAATGTTTTCATTGACTCCACATAAACATATGCAGAACCATTTGCAACACGACTTTGCTCATCAGGCCTCAAACGCCTTGTTTTGTCATTATTCACTTTCAGGTCAAACAACGGGCCCTCAAGAATATTCTCAAGCTTGATCGAAAAGTCACCAATAGGAGTCATAAACCTGCCAACAGTTCCTTCAGGAATCATGCTGCACTTCAAAGTGGTCGTCTTGATGCACACAGAAGCCGAATAAGTTGTGGCAGCGCACCTCTGATCGCCCTTGCAGTCAATGTTCTCGCAACAATTATCCTTTGGAATGCACTTGCCCTGCTTGCTGCAAAACTTAGTTCCCTCTGCGCAAATGCATTCTTTCCTTGCGTTGTCCCATTCCTCATTAAAACCACACATGGGACGTTCGGCACAAACGCCATTCTCGCAAACCTTTCCAAACGGACACTCCGCATTTGTGCAGCACGAACGCTCAGGAACACACTTGTTCCCGCACTTCTTGAACCCGCCAAAACATATGCAGACTCCTGCCTCACAATAAGCATTATCACCACACTGCACAGTTGCACAAGCATCAGAAACCTGGGCAACTGTATTATTTAACGGCTGCGCCTTAATGGTCTGCTGGGAACAACCACAGAGAACAACAAGTAATGCAAACAACACTGCAATTAACCACCGAATTATCATAAAAACAATACGAGAAAGGTATTTTTAAAGCTTCGGAGAAAAACAAGTAATAGCCCCGCACGGATTCGAACCGCGCCAATCGTGGCTGGGTTCAAATCCGTTGAGTTTTTTTTTGTTTGGAATGACTTTCGTCTTTTAATTTTTATAGCCCCGCACGGATTCGAACCGTGGTCAAGAGGGCCAGAGCCTCTTATCCTTGGCCGCTAGACGACGGGGCTGTATAAGTCAGAATGTAAGCTGAGCCCTTTTAAATATTGCGCTCAAACAAAGAAAGGAGCAAGCCTAATCGCAGCCCAGGAAACAATTGCACCAAGAACAAGCCCACCAATCACGTCAGACACATAATGCCGCCTCAGACTTATTCTTGTATAAGCGACAGCAAGGACAGCAATGGCGAGCAAGACCCTTATCGTGCTCTGAGGAAACACAATGGCAAGGATTACTGCAAGCACCACTGCACGCGCACTGTGCATGCTTGGAAAAGAACCGGCATCAATCCTTGTGAAAAAGCCAGAATACTTCTGACTGTCAGGACGCTTCCTAAAAAACAAAGTGCGAATCATTGCTATGACTGCATAAAGCAAAGCCAGCGCAACAACCAGCTCCACAAAAACCCGATAGTTGCCGAGCAGAAAAAAAATCAGTGCAACAACAACATAAATTGCAAGCCCGCCAAGGGCAGTCGTGTCACGCATCACCTCATCCAACGGCAAATTCACTCACCCTTAAGTATTGTCTGCGCCTTTGTCGTGTAATTAAGCACGTGGTCGCTCGTAAGCACGCCCTTGACATTAATGTAAGGCATAAGGTCCTTCTTTATCCGCTCAAAAACCCTTTGCCCTTTCTCTGTCAACGCAAGATTCTTGTTTTCATAAGAGATAAGCTTAAGGTCTTCAAGAGCTTCAAGATTCTTGTAAAGAGCGCGCTCTTTCTTTGCAGTAATGTTTGCTTTTCTTGCGAGTTCGATGAAAGCAACTTTGCTCATTGAAACAGCCATCGGCTTTCCAGCAAACCGCTTTGAGCACTCCTCATAACACGTGCCCAGAGCAAACAAGATATACGCCTGCACCCGAGTAACCCGCATAAGGCAGAGTTAGCAGGACAGAGGTTATAAAGATTTCGACGTGAAGCATCCCTCACTGCAAATCTTTAATAATAACTGCAATATCAACAGGTTAAACACAGAAGGGGGGAGAGACATGGAAGCAAAACTTTATTCTTCAACACCATTGCTGAGCGCAGCAGAAATCCGCTCGCTAAACGGCCGCCCTGCCGCAGTTGGGGCTTACAACGTGAATTTCAGAGCACAGGCAGAAGGAATACTTCTCGGCCTGATGGACGCAGAAGCTCCTGGAATAGTGCAGGCAAGCAAAGGCGCGTGCAGCTTTAACAAGGGGCCTGACAAAGTAGCAGGGCTCTTGCTACAAACAATGAACGACATCGGCTTTGATGGCTATGCTTCCTTGCACCTTGACCACGGCAATGAACAGGTGGCAAGAGAATGCATTGAAAAAGGATTCACATCCGTTATGTATGACGGCTCTGACCAGCACCCAATAGCCAATATGGCAAAGACTCTTGAAATTGCAAGACTCGCGCATCAAAAAGGAATAAGCCTCGAGGCAGAACTTGGACAGCTTGCAGGAGTTGAAGAGGACATTGCACACGAAAAATCAACATACGCAGACCCAAGGCTTGTGCCTGGCTTCGTCATCCTGGCAGGAAAAAACATACTTGCTATCGCGTACGGCACGTCACACGGCGCATTCAAGGGAAAAACAGACATGGTAAACCTCCAAATAGTCGGAGACTCATACCACAACCTCAGAATTAACCAGCTTAATGAGAACCATTACCTCTGCAGCCACGGCTCATCAACAATTCCTCAAGAAGCTGTGGCATTGATAAACCAATACGGCGGAAAACTCAAGGACACAAGCGGAATGCCAGAGGCAATACTCAGGCAGGCAATACGCCTCGGAATAAGAAAAATCAACATAGACACAGACCTGAGGCTACTAATGACAGGCTACGTGAGAAAATGGATAAGCGAGAACAGCAAGAGGGCAGACGAGTCAGGGCTTGTTTCATTAATCAAGCAAAGGCTTTACTCGGAAGAACCAATAATGTGCGTTGACAAAAAAGAAAGAAAAGGGGAAGCGCTGTCAGACCCACGAGACTGGCTGATGCCAGTACGAGACACCAGCCCAGATGCACTTAGCGGGCCTTACCAAAACACAAACGACGAGGCATTCATTGAAGTGATGCAAGGCATAAAGGATGTTGTGAGAAAGCACGTTGCATACCTCTCAGCAGAAGTATTTGGCGGAAAAGGGCTTGCAAAAGAAGTAAAGATTTAATAACACCACATCTACAAACTTGCAGAGGTGAACTTCATGAAAGCATACATTGTGCTATTGTTTATGGCCCTCCTGATTTTAGCAGGATGCAGCGAGGAAAGCATTTGCCAGAAAAAAGGAACAAAACTCACGATGAAAACATCAGATGCGCTTCGTATTGCGCAAAACAGCGCCTGCGCCAAGGAAGGCGCAATAAAAACAAGCAATATGTGCAATGACTTCACAGGAACAATATGGTTTGATTTTGAGCCGAGAGAGCCAAAAGAAGGCTGCAATCCAGCATGCGTCGTGAACATCGAGTCAAGGACCGCCGAGATTAACTGGAGATGCACGAGCCTTATAGTTCCAAAGGAAAAATAAATTTTTTTATTTGCGCTCTTCCTCCTCTGCCTTGTCAGCCTCTGCCTTTGTCTTGTGTATTGTGCCGTCAGGATGGTTTGGAGGCGAATAAATCGTGTAAAGCTTCAGCTTGGCTGTCTTTGAAGCATTTATGACATTATGATACGTGCCTGCAGGAACAATCACAGCATCACCATCTTTTACGATGTGCTTTTCAGTGTTGTTGAAAACAAACAATGCCTCTCCCTGCTCAATGCGGAAGAACTGGTCAACATTATCGTGCACCTCATTGCCAATTTCCTCACCAGGCTGCAAGCACATAACAACCAACTGCGCGTGCTTGCCTGTAAACAAAACCTTCCTGAAAAACTCGTTTTCTACAGTCTGCTTTTCAATTGGTCCTACATAGCCTGTCATTTTATCACCTTTTTCATTTTTTCCTGCAACAATCTCTTTGCCTTTTCCAACTCCCTTTTTCTTGCCTTAGACAAGCCCTTTCCTGCCCTGTTAATAAAAAACTGAACCATCCTTATAGCAGAGCCTATCCCTTTCGGACTCACGTCAGGCCTTGCCAGCGTGTCAGCAATTGTTCTTGCATCTTTTGTGAATAGCCCTTTAGGAGGATAAGTAGACACTGTTTTCACGCTTTGAATCCACAACTTCCTTCTTTTTACCATTATAGCCCCGGGCGGATTCGAACCGCGCCAATCGTGGCTGGGTTCAAATCCGCTGGTATGATTATTTTTGACTGACTTTGTCGCTTAATTTTTATAGCCCCGGGCGGATTCGAACCGCGCCAATCGTGGCTGGGTTCAAATCCGCTGGTATGATTATTTTTGACTGACTTTGTCGCTTAATTTTTATAGCCCCGGGCGGATTCGAACCGCCGTCAACAGGGCCAAAGCCTGTTATCCTTGACCACTAGACGACGGGGCTATATTACTGTTGAACAGAATCTGCGTATAAAAAGCTTTACTTGAATTGTTGCAGGAATTCCTCTTCCATAAAATGAAGCTTGCCCGGCACAACAAGGCAGTGCACTGGCCTGCCAAAATCAATCTTAAGAAGGTCTTTGGCAGTTCCTGCCTTGATTAACTGGTCTTTTGCGCCGATTCTCGCACATGCAACACAGAAGGTATCTCTTGTAACGACTTTCCTGTTAAGCTTGAGTTCAAGCTTCAAAAGATAATCAATCGCGTCATTTATTGTCATGAATTTGTTTTCCTCTGGTTTCAAGTCAAGCAATAAAAGAGTATGAGCGCCTATTTTCTGGTTTTCCTCAATAACAAGATAAGGAGTTTCTGGCATGTAGTCTTTGGCTGGGAAAGGAATGCTTGTTGTCTTTCCAAACTTGTAAACTTGCAAGCCGGTTGCACCAATGGCTGAAACAATGCTTGCATTATGGACAACTTTTACAGGAATGTTCTCTTTTCTAGCTCTTTCTATCAGGTCGATGTGTGTTGTTGCAACCAACGGGTCGCCGATTACAAGGAGTGCGCAATTGCCGTCTCTTGCTGCCTGCAAAATTGTTGCTTCAGCTTTTTTCTCAACAATTTCGCGGTTCGCAAGTTCCATTTTTTTGCCAATGACCTCCTCTATTTCCGCAACAGGGCAGTTTAACACAGACGTATAGCTTTCCAAGTAAACCTTGTCTGCCTGCTTGAGCAATTCAAGCCCCTTCAAGGTGATGTCGTCTGCATCACCAAGACCCAGTCCGATAAGGAACAATGCCATGAGAATATTATTAAGAATGGCTTTTAAAAACCTACCCTTATTTCCTTCCTAATGTGCCGGGCAATGCTTTCTTCTCCCAAACACCAAGCCAAAGCACGAGCACAACTATTAGGGTGGTAGCTGACGCGAATATGTAATCTCCAATGCCAACCATCAGGCCGATTGCACCAGCAATCCAAATGCTTGCTGCCGTGGTGAGGCCATGAATCGTGTCCTTCAGCAGGAAAATGACCCCGCCGCCTATAAAACCAAGACCAACAACAATCTGTGCTGCAATACGCGAAACATCAGCATTAGGGCTTGTGAATTCAAGCGAGGCAAGCGTGTAAAGCGTTGCGCCAACACAGACGAGCGAGATTGTCCTCAAACCTGCTGGCGACTTGTGAAGTTCGCGCTCAAAGCCAATAAGCCCGCCAAGCACAAGCGCAATTACCAGCCGCATCAACCCTATATCGAGCGGAATAGCCATAGTTCACCTTGAAATTATTCTTGAATAAAAAAAGAACCCCTCCTTTCGCGGAGGGGCCGGGTTTTTTTGCCTTCATATACGATGGGGGTGGTATGAATGAAGGCAAAGAATGTACACCACCAAAGACCAAAGGGGGTGACCATTAGTTCAGGAGCTCTATGCCGAGCTCGTCCTCAATCTGAGCCTTCCTTGTTTCCCTGACTTGCTGCCTTCCAACAATCCACGGCGAGGTGACGCCTGTGATTATTGTCATCACCATCAGCTTTCCTTTCATGTCATCACAGACTCTTGCGCCCCAGATGACATTTGCATCCTCATCAAGCTCTGCTGTCACAAGCTCGCCGACCTTGTTGATTTCTTCTAGGGTCATGTCAGGACCGCCAATCACGTGGATGAGCGCGCCTGTTGCGCCCGCATAATTGATGTCAAGCAACGGGTTCTCAAGCGCTCCCTTCACTGCTTCTTCTACCCTGTTTGTCGTGTCAGAGCTTCCGACTCCGATTGCTGCAACACCGCCATTTGTCATGATTGCCCTGACATCTGCAAAGTCAAGGTTCACGAGCGAGGGGATTGCTATTGTCTCAACAATTCCCTTAATCATTGTTGCAATAAGCTCATTTGCGACTGCAAAAGCCTGCTGTATTGGCAGGTTTCCCGCAATCTGCACAAGCCGGTTATTGTCAATCACTATTACAGTGTCAGAATGCTTTCTCAATTGTTCGAGCCCAAATTCTGCCTTTTCAATTCGCGCGCGCTCAATATTGAAAGGCATTGTAACTGTGCCGATGACGATTGCGCCTGAGTCCTTTGCGAGCTGGGCAATTACTGGTGCAGCGCCAGTTCCTGTTCCTCCACCCATTCCTGCGCAGACAAAAACCATATCAGCGTCCTTCAGCGCTTCCTTGAGCTCTGCAAGGCTCTCCTGGGCTGCCTCTGCTCCCTTTTGCGGGAATCCGCCGCAGCCAAGACCACGAGTCACATCCCTGCCGATGATGAATTTCTTGTCGGCTTCCGAAACCTGCAGGTGCTGTTTGTCAGTGTTCACTGCAATGATTTCAGCGCCTTTTATTCCGCGCTTGTAGAGCCAGGTAACCATGTTGTTTCCTGCTCCTCCTGCGCCAATAACCTTAATGTTTGCCTGCCCCACTTTCAGGTCATCCACCTGCCCTTGGCTGTTTTGAGTCGCCTTCTGCACAATTAGTTCCATTTGTCATCCCCCCTTTTAGGTTGGTCTTTTTATTATGCTCTCTAACATACACATTCCATTGCATTTATCCCACATTCGAAATGCTTATATGGAAGTGCTGTTTATTCTCCTCTCAGAAGTCGGTTGATAAGATTCCGCCAAGACTCTTATCACAATCGCCAAAAAGACTTCAACGTAAGAACGCCAAGTTCAACGTGATACTCAAACACACACGATTCAACGCGAGTTCGCCAAAACTCGTGTTAAATCAATATTTTTTTCTCTTGTTTGATAAATCAAGTATATAAATAAATCTGTGATGCAAAATAAATATCTGAGTATATAAATAGTGTGTGTTCTTATACACAGTTGTTTTTTTTGATAAAAAATAATTGTGGGAATACCAGAGATCCTTACAGTCGCATTATCAACGATTATCCCAACTCACAACCTCGTCAGGGGATTATCAAGATTATCTGCGAACAAGCAGCATTATCCGCTCAGTGCCTTTTAACGATGCATAGAATAAACTTTACCTGCTCCACTTCTCAAGAAATCTTGCAATGGCTTCCTTTGCGTATTTTGCAGTCTTTGCAACATGAGTTGAATAATAACCTACAAATGCCGCAAAGTCCTTTATTTTGTTGCCCCAGCGCTCAATGAACACCACTGCCTCAAGGGAGTTCTTCTTTGTGCGGGCAGGCTCCTCATCAGGATAACCGATGGTGATGATTGCCATCGGGCGCACGCTGTCAGGCATCTGCAATGCCCTTCTGACCATCCCCTCCTCAAAGGCACCAACCCAGCACGCGCCCAACCCCTGATCGTGCGCCGCAATCAGCATACTCAAAGCAGCATTTGCGCAGTTCTGTATCGTGTAAAGCTCCTTTCCCCGCTTGCCGTACATACGCTCGTCGCTCTCAGGAACGCTACAAATAACTATGTGAACAGGCGCCTTTTCCATCCAGTACTGCTTCATCGCAGCCTCTGCCAGCTGCTTCCTCAATGCCTCCTCCGTCACAAGTACAAAACGCCAGTCCTGCAAGTTTCCTGCGCTCGGAGCAACCCTGCCGGCATTCAAAATGTTTCCAATCTTCTCAAATTCAACAGGAATGTCAAGATAAAGCCTGCAGCTCCGACGGGACTCAATACATTCAAGCGTTTCCATTATAAGAAGTTTTTAAAAGGAATGCAATATATAATATTTTCTATGCAGTATAAGGCGCTCGCAGGGGCGTACGCCCTTCTGGAAAAGACAACAAAGAGGCTTGAAAAAACAAGCATCCTTTCAGAATTCATTGTAAGAATACCAGATAATTCCCTTGACCACGTAATGCTCCTTCTCCAAGGAAGAATATTCCCACAATGGGACTCCCGGGAGATAGGAATGTCAACACAGTTGCTGCTCAAGGCAATCGCGCTCGCAACAGGAATCCCTGCTGAAAAGATAAGCGAAAGCTGGGCAAAAACAGGCGACCTTGGAGAGACGGCAGCGGCATTCATCAAGAAAAAAACACAGTCAACCCTATTCTCGCAAGAATTAACAACAAAAAAAGTGTTTGACAACCTTTATAGGATAGCCACAATTGAGGGGGAAGGCGCTGTTGACAAAAAACTTGCATTATTTGCTGAACTGCTGACAAGCGCAACACCCGAAGAAGCAAAATACCTTGTTAGGACAGTCCTTTCAGAGTTAAGAGTCGGGCTGGGAGAAGGAACAATAAGGGATGCAATAACCTGGGCGGCTTTCGGGAATGAGCTGGGAATAAAGTATGACGCAGAAAAAAACGAGCTTGTACTGCCCGACGACAACAGGCAGCCATATGAAAAAACCCTTGAGGCAGTGCAGGAGGCGATTGACATAGCAAATGACTTTGCGCTTGTTGCCTCAACGCTCAGAAAGGGGGGGCTGGAAGCACTGCGCACGATAACGCTAGAACCAGGCCGTCCTGTAAAGGTTATGATGTACCAGAAGGCAAAAGACATCCCTGAAGCCTTTGCGACAGTCGGAACTCCTGCAGCAGCGGAATACAAGTATGACGGATTCCTGATACAGATACACAAGCACAACGGCAAAATAACCCTTTTCACGCGCAGGCTTGAGAATGTAACAGCGCAATTCCCTGATGTTGTTACGCTTGTTGAAAAGAACATAACCGGCAATGACTTCATCGTGGAGGCAGAGGCAGTCGGAATTGACCTCAAGACAGGAAAATACCAGCCATTCCAGGACATTTCTCAAAGGATAAAGCGCAAATACGGGATAGAAGAGCTCGCAAAACAGCTCCCTGTTGAAGTGAACGTTTTTGATGTATTGTATTATGACGGCAAAAATCTTTTGAAAGAGCCGTTTGCAGGAAGAAGAAAGCTTGTAGAAAAAATAGTCAATGTTGTCCAGCAAAAAATAAAGCCCGCAACACAGGAATTAGTCAGCACTGTCGAAGAGGCAGACAAGTTCTACAAAAAATCCCTTGCAGCAGGAAACGAAGGAATAATGATGAAAAACCTCCAAGGCATTTACAAGCCAGGGCTTCGCGTCGGCTACGGGATGAAAATAAAGCCAGTAATGGAACCCCTTGACGTCGTAATAGTCGGTGCAGAAAAAGGAGAGGGAAAAAGGGCAGAATGGTTTGCAAGCTTCATCATAGCAGTTCGCGACAACGACACAGGAGAATACGTAGAGATAGGAAGGGTTGGAACAGGATTGAAAGAAAAAGAAGAGGAAGGAGTAAGTTTCAAGCAGCTCAGCGACCTTTTGTTGCCCCTCATCACTCAGGACTTGGGTAAGGAAGTCAAAGTCAAGCCGTTCATTGTCATAGAAGTAAATTACGAGGAAATACAGGCATCCCCAAGCTACAGTTCTGGATATGCCCTGCGCTTCCCGAGGTTTGTAAAACTCCGCGAAGAACGAAGCCCTGAAGAAATAAGCACAGTGGAAGACGTCAAAAAGCTATATGAGGAGCAGAGGGGAAGGGGGAAATAAGAAGCTATTTAAACCCATTATTTGTCAATTCAATCATGCCCCTGTAGGCTAGCTTGGATAGACTGGCGGGTTGCGGTCCCGTCGACCGGAGTTCAAATCTCCGCAGGGGCGTTTATTATTTTCTTCTTATTCCCTCTCCCACTGCGCAAGATTATTAGGCGCAGGAGCAGGCAGGTCCTCAACCTCAGGAACGCTTTCTCCAACCTGCTTCTTTATGCTCAGGGCAATCTTTTTCCCAAGAATGTTCTCAAGCCTGCCAAGCTCTGCTTTTCTTACGTCGCCAAGGTCTTTTATGCCTGCCCTGAAAAGCATTCTTGCCCTCACTCTGCCAATTCCCTCAAGCCGCAACAACGGCAATAATTCCTCTTTCACGCCATACCTCAGGCGGAAGCGCATTTTCTGGATTTCCTTAATCAAGCCCATCTGTTGCCTTATCCTTGCAATTTCGCCCAGCGCGTACAAAAGCCAGTCGCCAGTAGTGAGTTTTGCCCTTGTTTCCCCCGGACGAATATCATAACGCTCAAGCAGGTATTCCTCGTCCTTTTCCTCAATCCAATCCTGAAGCATAAGGCCTGTCTTGAAGCCGTGAAGCCAGTCCTCATATTCAGGCTCAAACATCGACGGCTCAGGAAGAAGGAAGTACTTGCTGTAAAGCGCAAGCTGCTCCTGAATTTCGTCATATTCCTTAGCCCTTACTCTGAGATAAGGCCTCATTTCAAGAGCGCCGCCAATGATGTGCAGCCACGACAACGGCTTTGTTTTAATCCTGGAAGCATTGTCAACGCCGACAACAAACCGGTGCGCCGTGAACGGGTCTATGTACAATTCCGCAATTCTTTTTCCAAGCACTGTCGCACGATAGGAAGAATTGACCTGTTGCAGGAATTCCCACTCCTCAAGCAAGGAAAGCGTTTTTTCCACAATGCGCAATAATTTTTTCATGTCCTTGAACTGCCAAGCCCAGAAAGTCCTGCTGAAAAACTCAAGAATCTGGTCTTTTGACTGCACAAACCTTGCTGCAATCAGTGAAAGAACATAAGTCCTGAGGACAGGCTCAACAGCAAGCTTTGAATAAATCTCCTCAGGAAATCCCTTGACATACTGCTCAAATAATGCCTCTTTTTCTGCCTCTGAACCAGCAACAACTATTGCCTCGCCATAAGAGTCAAAGCTCGGCCTGCCAGCCCTCCCTGCCATCTGATGAAACTCAAGAACAGGAATATACGCCATCCCGTGCCCAGAAAACCTCTTGACATCCCTTATTATCGCCCTGAAAGCAGGAAGATCAACACCAGCAGCAAGCGTTGGAGTGCAACAAATAATCTTTATTGTTCCATTGCGAAAATGCTCTTCAATAAGTTCTTTCTGCCTGGAATGAAGCCCTGCATGATGGAATGCAATCCCCTTTTTGACGCATTTTGTGAGACGCTCACACTGCTGTGTCGGCTTGGGTAGAATATGAAGAATCTTTTCAGAAAGCTCAACAGTATGTTCGGTCTCAAATCTTGATTTTCTTGCAATGTCCTCTGCTGTCTTTTCAGCAGAACGCTTCGTATTCACGAAAACAAAAGCCTGCTTGTTCTTTTCAAGAGTATCAAGCGCAAGATTGACGGCAGGCTCTGCAGCAAGAGATTCAAGCTTGACAATTTTCCCCATCAGGCATCCATGGGAAGCGTAAGTTTAAAAAACCTTCTGGAGTTCTTCCGACGTAATGGACCCGTAGCTTAGCCTGGTGGAGCACTCGACTGATAATCGAGCGGTCCTGAGTTCAAATCTCAGCGGGTCCACTTATTTTTTCCAAACCTTTAAAAAATACCTTCTTGCAACACAAAAACAATGAGTGAAGTCACAATCGGCATCGACGGGATAGGGGGAGACACAACAAGCGAAGGACCTCCGCACGTGCGCGCACTTTACGGAATCAGCCAGGCAAAACTTGAGGACGTGACATATGTCCTTGCCGTGGAAGCAGGAACGCGAGTGCCGTACAGGCTGCCAAACCTTAAAGTGATTGAGTTCTCACCTTGCGATGATGTCCAAAGCCAGGAAAAAACGCTTGCTCCAGAAGAATTCCGCAAGCTGAAACAGCAAAACCTAATAAGCCAACTCGTTGATTATTTCACAAACAAAAAAATCCCGCTCGTTACTGCATTCAATACACGCATTGGCCTCCCCAACAGCCTGCGCAGCCGCATACCAGGAATAAGGCGCGTAGCACTTGCAGTTGAGTTTCCAAGAGAAAACAGCGGCCCAACATATCTCGCCCTTGACTTGGGCGGCAATGCAGACCTTTATGACATAAGGGACATTGAAGAACCGCCATCGCTTTCCGGCATTTCAGACATCAACATTAATTCGCTTAGGGAATACATTACAGGACACCCTGACAAGGTATGCGAGTACCTTCTAAAACAAAAGGACTACAACAACAAGCTGAAAGAAGTATTTATGCCCTGCAAACAATATGCCAAGAATGCAATGGATGTTGTAAAGTTTGCACGGCTTGGTTCTCTTTATATGAAGCTTTTTAGAGGTGTTCAAAACCCATCTGTTGGGCTGGCAAACATTGGCACAGAACCTGACAAAGGCACTCGCTTTGTGCAAATCTGCCACGCATTTCTTGAACAGGAAAAAAAGCAGAACGGACTTAATTACGTTGGATTTGCTGAACCAGAAGATGTTGATTCCAGGCACGTTGACGTGATGTTGTTTGACGGCTACAGCGGAAACCTCGGATTAAAACTGATCGAGAAAACAGTAAGAATAATCAAGGCGCACAGCAAGAAATCATTTTTTGGAAGGCTTGTTAGTACAATGAGGCTCGGGCTTTCCAACAACATCAATACGTCACAATACAGTGCCGCATACTGCCTTGGGCTTGCTGACACAATAGTAAAGGAGCACGGCACTGCAACACCAAAGGATTTTGCAGCAGGATTCCACAAGGCGAAGGCATTCATGCAGCCGATTATAGCAAGAGACGCGAAAGATTTTGATTCGTTCAGGATTTACGAGAACCTCAGCCAGGCGATTTCTGCAGAATACCAGCGCATGTATCCCTTCTGAAGCAGAAACCTTTTAAAACAGCACAATAAAGTCCTTGCCCAATGGAATACGACCTTGAGCTTGAACGCGTGGCAGGGGAAATTAAAAAATCCAAAGCCAGAACAGTCTGCATACAACTCCCCGACGGACTAAAGCCAGAAGCAGGAAAAATCGCAAAAAAGCTTGAAAAACTGACGGGTGCAAACATAATTATTTGGGTTGGCTCGTGTTACGGCGCGTGCGACGTTCCAGTGTCTGTTGAAAACCTTGGGGTTGACTTACTGGTGCAGTGGGGGCACAGCGCATGGGAATTCTGACAATAATACTTGCACTGCTGATTCCTGCAATATCGCCTATTGCGGGTTACTTGCTTGGGATGAATACGAAAGAAGAGCTCAAGGCAGGCAAAAGATATTTCACTGCAATGCAGCACGTGCTCTTTATCGCCATTGCAGCAGTCTTCCTTTATGCAGGCAAGTGGAACCTTTATGTGGTTGTTGCAGGGCTTGCAGTCGCGTTTGCATACCTTGTTTTCAGGCAGGCGCGCCACCCTTTCGTGTCAGAAGCGCTCTTCGGGATTGCATTTTCGCTCTCCGTAAACGCAAAAACCCTCTCACCC
>JAWCLR010000009.1:41171-43944 GCA_038850615.1 Candidatus Woesearchaeota archaeon
AAAAATCATTTTCCTCCTCAGCACGCTTGTGTTCCTTTACGGCCTTCCAACAGGCTCTCTCTTTGCCATGCAGAAAAAAGGGCTCTGGAAGGCAATCGGCGCAGGACTTCTGTTTGCAATATTTGCGTGGGGAACAGGATTCCTGCTATAAGAGCAAAAACAACGCCTGACCCACAATGCCAGCAATAATCGGTATTGCCAGAGCGTCATCAACCTTAAAAGTAACAGCTTCTGCAACTGTTGCAACAACACCCATTACGACACCAATCCCGCCCAAAAGCCACCAGCCGACAAGCAAGCTCACAAAAAGCATCGCGCTTGTCTTCCAATACTTGCCCTTTTTCGCCGCGCATAACCCAACAACAGCAGCAGCCGCATCGCCGTAAATCAGCATTGAGATTGCAGCCATCGCCACAGGAAGCGCAAAAAGCTTGTATGCAATAATGCTTCCGGCAAAGCCAAGCGTCGCGGTATGCAGCCCTTCTGCCTCATGGGACCTCTGCAGCCAGTGGTAAAACGGCAGCTTTCTGCCATAATCAGCAATCAGTATGTCTGCTATAAGAAGCAGCGCAAGAACAACCCCAAAAATAAGGTCAAGAACACCGCTACCATATGCTTGCAGTACCAAATAACCGCCTCCAAGGCAGCCAGTACCCACTACGACGTGAGCCACCTTTCTCCACAATTCACGCACCCGCTTTTTCATGGCGCAACTATTCCTGCTCTGATATAAAAACGTTTCTTACATGTTAAGTAAAGGTCTTAAGCACACACTTCTTTGTTCCCGACTGGATCAATAAGATCAATGAGTACGGCTGCTGGTATAACGACTGACGATTTCACAGAAGAGTGCTATGCGCTCCCACTGAAGCATGTATTTAGCAAGTGTACTTGACATTACAGAAACATTTAAATAACAACCTAATACATTCTGTGCATAAAAAGAGGGCAGTATGATTACAACGTATGAATGGATTTACGGAAGCGGGCAGATAGGGTCTGTCGTACTCTCTTTTGTTGCAGGAATAATCGCCCTGACAATGTTCAAGCAAGCCCGCCAGCGAAAGTCTTTAAGGGCGTGGAGATACCTGCTTTGGGCGCTTGTGTTCTTTGCTGTTGAAGAATTTGTCGGAGCGCTGAAGACATTTGGCATCTGGAGCACTCCGTGGCTGACGCACGTAATCCCAAGCATCATACTGGCATTCCTCATCATAGCACTCGTAATCCAGATTCAGGTCACAAAGGGGTATGATTAATGGTCGAATTCGGAGTCGCGCTCGGAATGATTGCACCGTACTACAACCTTGCGCTTGTAATTGTTGCGGTTTTCCTTTTCATTGCGCTCTTCAGGACAGAGCAAAAGACAAGGGTCTTCCTTTTTCCATGGAAACTTATCTTCTTCGCGCTCTTAGTTTTCGTCATAGAAGAAGTCCTCACGATTCTAAGGGCAACAGGCATAATTGACATACCAATCCACATAAATGCTTTCTTTGAGCTTGTAATGATATCAATATTCATCTACGCCCTTCTTTTGCAGAAGGAATACGCAAGAAAGCGCTTTGGCTGATTATTTTTTGACCTTCTGAAGTCGCCTGTGGGATTTCTTGAGCCTGCTAAGAGACCTGTCAATTTCTGCAAGCCGCTTCTCAATCTTCGCCAGCGCAACCCTGTCCCTGAAGACAGGCCGCTCTATCCTTTGCTGTCCTGGCTCTTCAGGCTTTTGCGGTGCAACAGGAATAGGCTCTGGCTCTCCTTCTGGCTCAGGCAAAGCCGGCTCTGGAACATGCTCTTCCTTCGGCTTTTGAATCTGCATGTAAATCTCTCTTTCCGGTATTTCTACAGGCTTCTTCCTGCGCCCAAAGTCCATAATTATTGCACTAATAATTATTATCGCAACCAATGCAAGTATTGCAGGCAGAATGTACGCCCGTACCAAGCTAGTTGCAGGCTTTGTTTCTGCAGGCTGTTCCTTTGGAGCGGGCGGCTCCTCCGCAGGTGCTGGCTGTTCAGGAACAGTTGCTGGAGGTCTACACTCGCGCACTGTTTGCGGGACAAGCCTGCGCGTCCCACACGCATTCAAGTCGGTGCAAGTGCGCACCTGTTTGTTGTCAGCGCACAATCCCCACTCATTGCACTTCCAGCTCTCAACACATTCCTTCGCGACAGGGGCTTCAGCCAGTTTTGTGGCGTTGGTGGCATTTATCCTGCCGGAATAGGCAAGGCCCCTGCTTGCTCCCCCTCCGCCTCCTCCTGACGGTTGGGGTGGAACAGGGACTGAAACTGTTATTATGTCAGAAACAATTGCGCTCAACTGGGCTCCTGTTGAATTCTCATAAGTGACATTGGCTGTGTTGTTCAGGAGCGTGCCGTCAGGCGCAGATGCTGACACGTTTACCGTAATGTTGATAGTGATGCTTGTTCCTGGAGTCATGTTGCCCAAAATCCATGTGTTGTTTGTTCCTGACAGGGGTGCTGGCTGGGATGAGTCATAGACGACAAGCAATGGATAAGTGTCGTTTATTGCGACATTGGTTGCATTCATGTTTCCCGTGCTTGCCACAGTAATCGTGTAACTCAACTGCGCGCCAGGGGCAACTGGGTTAGGGATGCCTGTCTTTGTGATAGAGATGTTGCTTATGTTGTAGACGGGCGGGTTGAGGACTGTTGTTCCCTGTGTTGCAAGCTTGTATAGCAATGCGCTTGTTTCGTTCTGGAAGGTTACGTTTACTGTGTTGTTGATGATTGTTCCGTTTGGCTGGTTTGTGACGTGTAG
>JAWCLR010000010.1:0-1664 GCA_038850615.1 Candidatus Woesearchaeota archaeon
GACAGTAAACCTGCCAAACGAGACAACAGTTGAGGAAATAGAAAAAATCTATGTGGAAAGCTGGAAGCTCGGGCTAAAAGCAGTCGCTGTCTACAGGGACGGATGCAAACTCTCACAGCCATTGACAGCAGGCTCAAGGGAAAAAACAGGCGCTCTCCAAGAAGACAAGCCAAGGACTGCAGACGCAAAAACACTGCCATCAAGGCGCACGGGCAGGGTTGTAGACTCAATTGTTGCAGGAAACAGGATAACGATACGCACAGGCGAGTTCCCAGACGGCTCGCTTGCAGAATTCAACATTGACATGCACAAGGAAGGCGCGCCAATGAGGGCATTGATGAACTGCATAGCACAGGCAGTCTCAATCGGCTTGCAGCATGGAGTGCCCCTTGAGAAATTCGTTGACGCATTCACATTCACGCGCTTTGAACCAGCAGGGATGACAACCCACCCAAACATCAAGACAAGCACAAGCCTAGTTGACTTTGTCTTCAGGGTGCTCGGACTGGAATACTTGGGCAGGACAGACCTCGTGCACGTCAAGCCGGATGAAAAAATACCAAAGTCAGAGCCAGCATCACAAAAACTGCTCCAAACCCCCAGCGCGCCTGACAAGAAGCAATATGCACAAGCAACCGATGCAGTGAGCGCCCACCTGAAAAGCATGTCATCAGACGCGCCGCCATGCCCAACCTGCGGGCACTTTACCGTAAGGAACGGAACCTGCTACAAGTGCGTCAACTGCGGCTCAACAACAGGCTGCTCATAAAATGAAATGCCCATACTGCCAGCACGCAGAAACAGGCGTTGTAGACAGCAGGCCGAATTCTGACAGCACAGCAATAAGGCGAAGGAGGGAATGCACAAAATGCTCAAAACGCTTCACAACAAGCGAACGCCTTGAAATGCTTGACCTATCAATAATCAAGAAGGACGGAAGCATTGAGACATTTGACCGCAACAAGGTCATCAAAGGAATCCTCAAGGCCTGCGAAAAACGGCCAGTAAAGCGCGAAAAAATAGAATTCATTGCAGACGCTGTTGAAACACAGCTTAGGCAAATGGACAAAACAGAAATCCCAAGCAGACTTGTCGGAGAGCTCGTAATGGAGCGGCTCAGGAAGCTTGACGAGGTCGCATACGTCCGATTTGCCTCTGTCTACAAGAAATTCAGGGACGCAAGCCAGTTTGCCGAAGAAGTAGCAAAGCTTAAAAACCGCACAACCCCTAACGGCAATGGGGGGAAAGCCAGGAAAACGGCGGTTGTATGACTGTTCTTTCAAAAATCACCAAGCGAGACGGACGGGTTGTTGACTTCAACCCCGAGAAAATAACAACCGCAATCTTCAAGGCAGCACAAGCAGTCGGAAACCCCAACCTTGAGCTTGCAAAAACACTGGCAGAGAAGGTTGTTGCCACAGCAGAAGCAAGGTTCGGGAATGAAAAAACACCCTCTGTTGAAGAAATACAGGACATAGTTGAGGAAATGCTCATTGCCAGTGGCGAGGCAAAAATCGCAAAGGCATACATCCTGTACAGGCAGAAGCGAACAGAACTCAGAAACCTCAAAAAGGCATTATTGCAGGGCATGACTGACGAGGAAGTTGACCTGTCACTCAACGCCCTGAAAGTTCTGGAAAAAAAATTCCTGAAAAAAGATTCCG
>JAWCLR010000010.1:1674-32607 GCA_038850615.1 Candidatus Woesearchaeota archaeon
CTCGAGGATGTTCAGGCGCGTTGCGGCAAACATCGCCCAGGCAGATGCGTTCTACGGCGGAAACGTTGAGGAAACAACAGAAAAATTCTACGAGAGAATGAGAAAGCTGGAGTTCCTGCCCAACACGCCCACGCTTATGAATGCAGGAACACCCGTCCAGCAATTGGTTGCATCATTCGTCCTGCCTGTTGAGGACTCAATAGAAAGCATCTTTGACGCGCTAAAACATGCAGCAATGATACACAAGACAGGGGGAGGCACAGGATTCTCATTCTCAAAACTCAGGCCAAAGCATGACATCATAGTCACAAGCCAGGGCCAATCAACAGGACCAACGGCATTCATGCAATTGTTTGACGCGGCAACAAGCATAATCAAGGAAGGGGGAGTGCGGAGGGGTGCAAACATAGGCATACTCCGCGTTGACCATCCTGACATACTTGAATTCATCAACCTCAAGGCAGACGGAAAAAGCTTCACGAACTTCAACCTTTCAGTCGGGGTCACAGACACATTCATGGAAGCGGTAATCAACGACCGGGAGTACCACATCATCAACCCAAGAACAAGGCAGCCAGTAACAACCCTCTCGGCAAGAGGCGTGTTTGACAACATCATTGCGCTTGCGTGGCAGCGCGGAGACCCAGGACTGATATTCCTTGACAGAATCAACCAGCACAACCCAATGATTGCCCTCGGCGAGATAGAGGCAACAGACCCCTGCGGAGACCAGCCATTAATGCCTTACGAGTCAGCACCCCTTGGAGCTATAAACTTGCTATCCTGCGTAAAACACAAAGACATGAACTGGGAAAAACTCAAGGCGCTCGTGCATGACGCAGTGCACTTCCTTGACAACGTGATTGACGTAAACAAGTACCCCCTGCCAGAAATAGAAAAGGCAAGCAAGGCAACAAGAAAAATCGGCGTCGGAATAATGGGCTTTGCAGACACACTATACCACCTCGGAGTGCCTTACAACTCAGAGGAGGGGCTTGCCTGGGCTGAAAAAATAATGAAATTCATCAAGGAAGAAGCAACATCAAAAAGCATCATGCTTGCAGAACAAAGAGGCACTTTTCCGGCATGGTCAGAAAGCACCTTTGCAAGAAGGGGATTGCCCTTGAGAAACGCAGGACTCATAACAATCGCGCCAACAGGAACAATCAGCATGATAGCAGACGTTTCTCCATCACTCGAGCCAAACTTTGCAATCTCCTACGTCAAGAACGTAATGGGCGACACAGACCTCGTTTACGTCAACAAGGTATTCTCCAAAGTCGCAAAACAGCACGGGTTTTATTCAGACGACCTCATCAGGAACATTGTGGACAAGGGCGGAATACAACAAATACCCCAAATTCCTGAAGACATCAAAAGAATATTTGTTACGGCTCCAGAGATAAGCCCTGAATGGCACATCAGGATGCAGGCGGCATTCCAAAAGCACGTTGACAACGCAATATCAAAAACAATCAATTTCCCGGCAGACGCAAGCCTCCACGAGGTTTCTCAGGGATTCCTGCTTGCCTACAAGCTCGGATGCAAAGGCATAACCGTGTACAGGGACAGAAGCCTTGACCAGCAAGTAATACAGGTGTCGCACGCAAGAAGATTTGAGCAAAAAAATGAGCAAAAGCAAGCAAACCCCTTCCAAAAATGCTCTGAATGCGGGGCCTCACTCCAATTATCAATAGGCAAAGGAATATGCCAAGTCTGCGGCACAGAATTGGCGCAATGAAAATCTACACAAGAACAGGCGACGAGGGAAAAACAAGCTTTGTCGGAGGAGAAAGAGTCTCAAAGAACGACCTCAGGATTGAAGCAACAGGAACCCTTGACGAACTCAACAGCGTGCTGGGAGTAACGATGGGTTTTCTGACAGATGAAAAATTAAGACAAATAATTGAAAAAGCCCAGCATGACTTGTTCACGCTTGGCGCAGAACTCTCATGGTTCACGAGCAAGGCAAGCACGGGAACAAGAAAACTCCCAATGACATCAGCAGAACACGTAAAAGAACTAGAACAGTATATTGACGAGCTTGACGCAATGCTAACACCGCCTGCATCCTTCATCTTGCCAAAAGGCACGCAGGCAAGCACATTCCTGCACTTGGCAAGGACAGTATGCAGGAGGGCAGAGCGCCTCATAGTTGCGCTAAGCCAACAATACCCCCTCAATCCCGAGATAATAAAATACATGAACCGCCTTTCAGACCTCCTCTACGTGATGGCAAGATACGCAAACAAGGAATTCGCAGCACCAGAACAACAACCAATATACAAGTACTTCAAGGAGCAGTCAGAAAACAACAATAACCCAAAATAATGCGCCTTCGGCGAAATATACTCGCTACGAATTCGGTTACTCACTTTGATTACATAATCACTCCAGTTCAGAAAGCTATAAATACTAACAATTTCACAATGCGTTCGGTGGGGAAATGGAGGAAACAATTTCTCAAAAGGAAGTGGCAGTAACGTACGAAACACTCTATGAAATGCTCCGCCTTGAAAAGTCACGCGAGGAATTGCAGAAACTTGACGAAGGATTCTTGCTTGACGTCCTGAACTACCTGCGTGAAAAGCAAAGAATCCTTGACGAGGCGGAAAAAAAGCAGGACTTGTTTTCAATTGACGAACGCGAAAAAACACAACTACAGCTCGTAAACATCAGGAAAATAGTTCGCGAGCTTTACGAAAGGCGGGAGAAAAAAATCACTGACATGGCATTGAACAAGAGCAGGACAAAAAGCAACATCATAGACACAACACCCCTCATGGTCCACGAAAGATACCTCTTTGACAGCATAGTCTCCGTTCTGGACAGCTTCAGGGACGGCGTGCTGCACAACGTGCTCTCGCTCAGGGAGCCCACAATCTCCCCGCCAGAAACAACAAATGCGGGACCAAAGGTTGCAGAGCCGCCCCTCCCACAGACAGTTGGCCAGCAGATTGAGATGCCCCCCGCGCCAGCAGCCAAGACAGTCAAGTTCACCCAACCAGTTGAGCAGTTCGTAGGAAAGGAACTAGAGCTTTACGGCCCCTTCCAGCCGGAACAAAAAGAACAACTGCCTGCAGACATAGCAGACATCCTGATAGAAAAAGGAAGCGCAATAGAAGTGCAGGATTAATCTTAAATTTTCCAAATACCACAATCTTTATAAATTAGCCGTTGGTGCTTACGTCTATTCTTGAGGAGAAGAAAAATACCATGAAGATGCCAAAATCACGGAACAAGTACTGCCCAAAGTGCAAAAAGCACACAGAGCACAAAGTCACGCAGAACAAAGGAAAGACCCCTTTCTCAGCCCATCCGCTGGCGGCAGGAAACAAGGACCTGCGGGCAAAATGGAGGGGCAGGCTCGGCTTTGGAAACTGCGGAAAATACTCAAAGCCAGCAATAAGCAAGTGGAAAATGGCAGGAAAAAAAACAAGCAAGAAGACAGACCTGCGCTATGAATGCAGCGTGTGCAAGAAGTCGCACACCCAGGACATGGGCTTCCGTGCAAGAAAGGTGGAATTCGTATGAGGCAGCCAAGGGCATTGAAGGAAACAAGCTCAAAATTCATCAAGATACGATGCCCAAAATGCAAGAATGAGCAGATAATGTTCGGCAGGGCGTCAACCCTTGTCAGCTGCCTTGTCTGCGGAAAGGTCCTTGCAGAACCCACAGGCGGAAAGAGCAGGGTAAAGGCGCGTGTGCTGGAAGTGCTTGAATGATGCAGCCAAGATGCATAAGAACATACCTGACCGACAAGAAAGCGGCGCCACGGATAAAAGAAGGCACGGAACTGACTGCAATACTACCCCTCCACGAGGCAAGAATCAGCCCAAACACCCTGAAATCCCTTGACGGCGACATTGAACGACTATTGATGGACAGGCTGGGCGGACTGCAAATAAAACTCCTCTGCGGCACAAAAACAATCGGCAAAGGAGAAGTCATTGGCGCAAGCACAGACGGAAAAAAAATAATGCTTAATTATCAAATAACCGAGGTATACAGAAAATAATGCTGCTGAAAAAGACAGGTCTTCCGCAAGAGGATGAACTCGTTCTTTGTACAGTAACCGCAGTACAGTACCACTCGGTCTTCTGCACGCTCGACGAGTACGGCAAGACAGGTATGATACACATTTCCGAAGTCGCGCCAGGAAGAATAAGGAACATACGCGACTTTGTCAAGGAAGGCAAGAAAATAGTTTGCAAAGTATTGCGCGTCAATCCCGAAAAAGGATACATTGACCTCTCGCTCCGCAGGGTAAACGAGAACCAGAAGCGCCAAAAACTCAACCAGATAAAACAGGAGCAATTGGCTGAAAAGATAATTGAGCACGTTGCAAGACAGCATTTGAAAAAACCGGAGGAAGTCTATCTCGCGCTTACAAAAGAGCTTGTGCCAAAGTACGGCGGGCTTTTCCCTACATTCGAGGAAGTGTCGCAGGACAGGCTTGATCTCAGCAAATTCATTGACAAAAAGCTTGCGGAAGACATAACAGCCGCAATAAAGCAGCGCATAACCGCAAAAAAAGTCACTATCGACGGTGACCTGACCCTTCTCACTTATGCGCCAAACGGCATTGAACTCGTCAAGGACGCGCTGAAAAAGGCAGAGGCAACACCAGGAAAGCCAATAATCCGCTATAAGGGTGCAGGCACATACCACGTGGCCGTAACATCAGACGACTACAAGAACGCCGAAAAAATGCTCAAAGCAGCAGTTGATGCAGCGCTCGAAGCAGCAAAAGCACACAAAATTCAAGCAAGCTTTGCGCGCGCAGAGCACGACTAAATGAAAGAAATAAATTATTGCCCAGCATGCAGGAAATACACGCTCAAAGACGTTTGCAACTGCACGCTGAAAACAGCGCCCGTTGCACCCGCAAAATACTCCCCTGAAGACAAATACGGCAAGTACAGAAGAAAAGCAAAGGAAGAAGAAAGAAAAAAACAAGGCCTGCTGTAAAATGTGGAAGCTCAATTACACAACAAGAAAACCAGAACTGAGAAACCCAATACTCATCGAAGGGCTTCCAGGCATAGGCAATGTAGGCAAGCTCGCCATCGACTTCATCATTGACGAAACAAAAGCCAAAAAAATCGCAGAATTCCACTCATTTGGGTTCCCGCACTCTGTCTTTGTCAACGAGGAAAACCTTGTAGAACTGCCTGCGATAGAGGTTTTTGCAAAACAAAGAAAAGGAAAACAAGACCTCCTATTGCTCGCAGGAGACGTCCAACCACTTGACGAGCAATCATGCTACCAGTTCTCAGACGCGGTCCTTGAAATGGCAAAAGAGCTCGGCTGCAATGAAATAATAACACTGGGCGGAGTTGCAATGAAACAAGTCCCAAAAAAACCGCAAGTCTACCTCACAGGAAACAACAAGAACGTAGTGACAAAATACCTCAAGAGCACGACACTCAATCACAACATTTACGGAACAGTGGGACCAATAGTCGGAGTATCAGGAGTCCTTGTCGGGCTTGCAAAAAGAAAAAACATTGACGCAATATCCCTGCTTGCGGAAACATACGGCCACCCCATGTATTTAGGCATTGCAGGCGCACGGGAAATCCTCAAGGTCCTAAACAAAAAACTCAGTCTCAACCTGCGAATGAAACAGCTTGAAAAAGAGCTTTCAGAACTCGAGCAGGAAATGGCAGAAAACCCCGCCATCAAGCAAGTCAAAAACCTTGCAAAGCTCAGAAAGCCCAAAGACACGAGCTACATTGGATGACGAAGCATTTATATACTCAACATCCTGCTTTTTGCCAGACAAAAAGTGGTGAATATGGGAGTAATAAAACGCATAGTTGCACGCGAAATTATTGATTCGCGAGGCAACCCGACAGTAGAAGCAACAGTCTTCAGCGCAAACAACAAGGCAAGCGCAAGCGTGCCATCAGGCGCAAGCACAGGAAAAAACGAAGCGCTTGAACTACGGGACGGCGGAAGGCGCTACATGGGCAAAGGAGTCCTCAAGGCAGTAAAGAACATAAACACAATAATTGCAAAAAAACTCCTTGGCAAGAATCCTGAAAATCAGGAATTAATTGACAACACAATGATTGAGCTTGACGGAACAAGCAACAAGTCAAATCTTGGAGCAAACGCAATACTTGCAGTAAGCATGGCGTGCTGCAGGCTTGCCGCAAAGGAAAGGCAGATTCCGCTTTATTCCCACATCGCCTCATTATTCGGAACCAAAAAAATAATCCTCCCAGTGCCTGCATTTAACATAATCAACGGCGGAAAGCACGCAGGAAACCAGCTTGACTTCCAGGAATACATGCTGCTCCCCGTCGGAGCAAAATCATTCTCAGAAGCAATGCAGATAGGCGCAGAGGTATACTACCAACTAAAAGAACTGCTTCAAAAAAACTTTGGCAGGACAGCAACAAACGTGGGCGACGAAGGGGGGTTTGCGCCGCCGCTGACCTGCATACACGAACCGCTTGACTACCTTGCTGATGCAGTTCAGGAACTGGGATTATGGAAAAAAGTTGTTCTTGCAATTGACGCGGCATCAACCACCTTCTGCAGGAACAATCATTATTACGTGGAAGGACAAGAACTCACGCCGTCAGACTTGATGGAAAAATACATAGAAATAATCGGCGCATACCCTGTCCACTCAATAGAAGACCCATTCCATGAAGAGGCATTCAATGACTTTGCAAAACTCACAAGACAGGCAGGAAGGCGCGTGCAGATAGTTGGCGATGACCTCTTGTGCACGAACCCCGACAGGATAAGGAATGCAATAGTCCAGCAAAGCTGCACAGCACTGCTCTTGAAAGTAAACCAGATAGGCACGCTCACGGAAGCTATGGACGCTGCACGGCTCGCAATGGACAACAAGTGGAAAGTAATGGTCAGCCACAGGTCAGGTGAAACAACAGACAGTTTCATTGCAGACCTTGCTGCAGGACTATCGACAGGACAAATAAAGTCAGGAGCGCCGTGCAGGGGCGAGCGGCTCGCAAAATACAACCAACTGCTCAGAATTGAGGAAGAACTTGGCAAAAAAGCAGCTTATGCAGGAAGGGTTTTATGAAAACAATCATTGTTGGCGGAACAAACTCAAAAGAGCTTGCGAAAAAAACCGCGAGAAAAATCAGAGCGCAATATTCAGAACTCCAAAAATCAAGATTTCCCGACGGCGAAATGCGGCTCAGGTATGCAGACGACATCACAGGCAAACACGTTGTCATAATCAACAGCCTGAGCCCAAACCCTGACGAAATGCTCCTTGAGTCTGCATTTGCAATCCACGCAGCAAGGCAATTGGGCGCTGCACGAACAACCTTCGTCGCGCCATACCTCGCATACATGAGACAGGACAAGCAGTTCCATCCCGGAGAATGCATTTCAGCAAGGGCAATGGCAAAAATCCTTGACCACGCAGACCAAATCATAGCAATAGACCCGCACCTGCACAGAATTCGCAGGCTTCAGGACATCTTCCGCGCAAAGGCCAAAAGCATCAGCACAGACCCTGTTCTCGCGGAATACATAAGCAAAAACCACCCCAAGGCAATCATCATAGGACCGGACATTGAATCATCACAATGGGCAAAAACAATTGCTGACAGCATAGGACAAGAATCAATGATACTCTTGAAGAAAAGGTATTCCTCAACAAAAGTCCGCATAATCGTGCACGGAGACCCCTCAAAATTCAAGGGAAGGGACGTGGTGATTGTTGATGACATCATAAGCACAGGACACACAATGATAGAACCAATAAGGCAGCTCAAAAAATTCGGCGCAAAAAAAATCACGTGCATATGCGTTCACGGCGTTCTCGTCGGAAACGCCCTGCAAAAACTGCAAAAGCTCGGCGCGCAAGTAATAACAACAAACACAATACCAAACCCCGCAGCAAAAATTGACGTTTCAGGGATAATAGCAGGTGCATTATGAAGCAGGCATGCCTCATCGTGCTTGACGGCTGGGGAATAGCTCCGCCAGGACCGGGAAACGCAATCGCATCAGCCCAGCCCAGGCGTTTTAACGCGTTGTGGCAGGACAACCCGCACACAATGCTTGACGCATCAGGCACAGCAGTGGGATTATTGCCCGGCTTTATCGGCAACTCAGAAGTGGGGCACTTGCACCTCGGCGCAGGAAGACTCATCAAGCAAGACCTTGCGCGCATAATGGACTCAATCAAGGACGGCTCGTTTTACAAGAACAAGGTGCTCTTGCAGGCAATGAAGCGCAAGACAGTCCATTTGCTCGGCCTCGTAAGCGACGGCGGAGTGCACAGCCACATAAACCATTTACTCGCCCTTATTAGGATGGCTGACTGGTGCAAGGTCAAAAACCTTTACGTCCACGCAATAACAGACGGCAGGGACGTGCCACCAAAAAGCGCAATACCCTACCTCAAAAAAGTAGAAAAAGAACTTGCAAGACACAACAAAAACTGGAAAATCGCAACAATCATCGGCAGGTATTACGCAATGGACAGGGACAACAGATGGAACAGAGAGCACAAGGCATACGACGCAATGGTAAACGGCATAGGACACAGGCACAAGACCCCTGAAACCGCAGTGCAGGAAGCATACAACCGCGGAGAAACAGACGAATTCATTTATCCAACAATAATCGAGCCAGAAGGACTCGTAAAACCCGGAGACAGCATAATATTCTTCAACTTCCGCTCAGACAGGGCGCGCGAGCTGACAAGAGCATTCGTGCAAGGCAGGTTCAACAAGTTCAAGCGCAAAAAAATAATCAACCTGTTCTTCGTGTGCCTCACGCAATACGACCCCGCAATCAAGGCACCTGTCGCGTTTCCGCCAGAATACATCAAGAACACCCTTGGAGAAGTCATTTCAAAACACAACCTCCGCCAATTCAGGCTTGCAGAAACAGAAAAATGGGCCCACGTGACCTTCTTCTTCAACGGCCTCTCAGGAACAATATTCAAAAACGAGGACCGCCTCCTCATACCATCACCAAAAGTCAGCACTTACGACAAGACCCCTGAAATGAGCGCTTTCCAAATAACCAAAAAAGCACTAGAAATCCTGCAGTCAAAAAAATACGGTTTTGTCCTAATAAACTTCGCAAACCCAGACATGGTAGGACACACCGGCAGGATTGACGCAACAATACAGGCAATAAAAGCAGTTGATGAATGCCTTGGATACGTCGTGACTGCCGCACAAAACAACGGATACGACATCATAATCACTGCAGACCACGGCAAAGCAGAAGAAATGCTTTATCCTGACGGCACAGTATGCACTGCACACACAACAAACAAAGTGCCATTCATCCTCGTCAGTGCTCAGAAACACAGGCTCAGGAAAATAAAGAGACCTGCATTGTACCACGTGGCTCCCACAATACTCCAACTCATAGGCATTGAAAGACCCAAGGAAATGGAGCCAGGACTCCTGCGCTAAAACAGCACGATTGCCAACATTCCAGCCAGCAATGCATAAACCACTGCAGGAACAATATTCATCTTTATTATGCGCCCCTCCTCGCCATAAAGACCTGCAGTGGCAGAAGCAGCAATTATGTTGTGCACTGCAATCATGTTTCCAACAGCGCCGCCAACCGACTGCAAAGCCAGCACCACAAAAGGCGCAAACCCAAGCGTGATTGCAGTCTCCAGCTGAAAAGGGCCAAACAAAAGGTTTGAAACAGTATTGCTGCCCGCAATAAAAGACCCAATCACGCCAAGCAACGGCGAGAGCAAAAGGAACACACTGCCAAAAGAAGCAAACGCGTTGCCAATAACCCAAGGCATGCTTGGCAGCCCTGCAGTGTTGCTGCCCGAATTCATTATTATCTGCACAGTCGCGATTGCAAACACAAGGGCAACAAGGGGCTTCCAGAGACGCACAAAAGCATCATCAACAGCAACCATCACGTCCCTCCTTGTCATCCCGTAAAGAAACCAAACAACAATACAGACAAGAATGAAAACAAAACCTGGACTGTAGAAAGGACTAATGGCATATTTTGCAAAAGGGATGACGATGGATGCCTTTTTCAGCATTGTTCCAACAGGCAATTCCCTCAGCCTCGTGATTATGAGAAGAACCGCAACGAGGCAGTAAGGCAATAACGCCTTCCAGAGAGGAATTGGCGAATGCACCCTCCTGGCGCTGCGCGGGGTTTCCCATTCCTTTGGCCACGTCCTCGGAAACCCCCATGCTGTTTTTGGCACGAACAATCCTACTTTTGTTGTCATTCCAAGCAAAAGCATGCCTGCAATTCCGCCGACCAGGGAAGGGAATTCAGGACCCAAAAACCTTGCAGAAAGATAGTACGGAACTGTGAAGCACAGCCCTGCCCAGATGGCATAAGGCCAGACAGACAATCCCTCCATCCATGACTTGTTTGCGCCAAAAAACCTCGTCAGGATGCAAGCCATAGCCAGTGGAACAAAAGTCCCAATGATTGCGTGAAGCAGTGCACTTGCGAGCGAAACATCAGAAAGCAAATACTGCATGCCTTCAGGCAGGATGGAGCCGATTCCTAACAGGATGGGCGTGCCGACTGCACCAAAAGTGACTGCAGTGCTGTTTGCAACAAGCGCGACAATTACTGCAGCAATCGCAGGAAAGCCGATTGAGACCAGCAATGGCGCGGCAAACGCGACAGGAGTGCCAAACCCTGCAGCCCCCTCGATGAAGCTTCCGAACATCCAGGCAACAAAGACCGCCTGCACCCGCCTGTCAGGAGAAACACTGGTCAGAAGACGGTCAATCACGCCAATTGCGCCGCCTTTCTCAAGAAGCCTGAGCAACAATACCGCGCCAAAAACAATCAGGAGAATCTCAACAGCAACAAAAGCGCCTTTCAGCGAGGATGCCGCAAGCACAGAAGAAGGCACTGACCAAGCAAAAATCCCTACAAGCACTGTGAAAACCCACGCAACAGGCATCGCCCTGCTTGCAGGCCACCGCAACACTGCCATCAGCACAAGCAAAAGGAAAATCGGCAAAAATGCAATCAGCGTGAGCAGCATTCCTCTCAGACCCTTTCAATCGCCCTGTTATGCGCCTCAACATACCTGTCAGCAAAGAACTTCCAGTCAGCAGTAGCTGCAACCCTTTGAGCCATTATCTTGTTCTCAACACGCTCATGCTGGCTGAACTTTGCATACTCCTCCATCATGTCAGCTAGGTCCTTGATTATCTGCTCATCAGTCCTGCCGAATCGCTTAAGCACGAAAATGCCAGGATACTTGCCCTGCTTGCATTCTGCCTGGATGTACCTTCCAAATCCTGCAAGGTCTGTTGTCACAGAGCTTACTCCCAGCGCGCCTGCCTCAAGGGGTGTGTAGCCCCACGGCTCGTAATACGATGGAAAGACGCCCAAGTGGCAGCCCTGCATTGACTCATAATAGTTCGTGTCAAGCAGTCCGTCAGCCCCTGTCAAGTAAATCGGGTAAAACACAACCTTCACCTTGTCATCAGGTGAGTTGTCGAGCCCTGAGGCGAGCAAAGCGTTCATTATGGCGTCCTTGCCTTCATCGTAAAGCTCATGCGTGCTCAATGCGGGATAGCCCTTGCGCCCCATAAAGCGCCTGAGTTTTGGCTTTATTTCCTGCAAGAACTCAGGGTCAAGCAAGGAGTCGTCAGTGATTTTCCTTCCGCTTACCAGAAGGTAAAGCACCCTGTTCTTTAGCTCCTCGCGTATGTCATCAACAGAATCCCTGATGTCATTGTAATAAGTCTTGTTTTCAAGCAGTTGGGGCCTTATTGCCCTGATATTGCCTGGAACCCAGATGAACGCCACAATTGTTTTGCTGTCCTTCTGCCTTTTCAGGCGCTCATTCAGCTCTGCCAGCGCCCTTATGTAAATGTCAATGCCCTTGTCCCTGAACTCGTACCTGCCCGCAATGAAATAAAAAAGCGTGTTATCAAGGTCAAGCTGGTAGTGCGGGAAAAAATAATACATCAGGAATTCCTTGATCCTTGACTTGAACATCCTGTGCCTGACCGAGGCCTGCTCAAAAGTCGGGAACTTGTCCATGTCAAGCCCGTTGAAAAGCAGGACATCAGGCTTCCTGCCGAGGAATTTCTCAGCCTCAATGCCCGTAATCTCGCTCACCGTCGTGAAGACGCCGGCGTTTCTTGCACATGCCTTCTCAAGCAGATGCTTTGCCCACAAGCCAGGACCTCGCTTTTTTGCCTCCTCATCAGGATTGATCCTGTCAAGCATTTGGTAAATGTTGATGTCAGCGTTGGAAAGTGCCCTGCCAACCGTTGTTGCATGCGTCGTGAACACAGTGCCGACAGGCACCTTGCTGCTGTGCAAATACAACAGCCCTGCGCCGGCAAGCCACTCGTGGAAATGCGCAACAATGCCGTCTTTCCATACGTGCTGCATTTCCTCAATCATCCTGCCGACAGCCCACGCCCACACAACAGGCTCGTCAAAATCAAACCATTCAGTGTTAAGGGAATCAATTCCGTAATCCTCCCATAATTTCTTCTTTATGCCGTCCTTGTTCCTCGTGTAATTCGCAAAATCAACAAGGATGACTCTTGGGTTGCCTTTCACAAGCCAAGTGCCCACATGAATATCCAGGCCCTCTTTTTTAAGGTCCTCAAAACACTTTTTGCATTCCTCAGGAGGAAGCGATTCCTCAAAAGTGCCCATCAGTTTTGCAGGAAAATAAGGACCAATAAGGAAGTACTTATCGCCATAGCGCTTTACCATCTCTGCTGCCTTGGAGGCCACGACAGTGTAAATGCCCCCGACCTTGTTGCAGACCTCCCATGAAACCTCGCAGACAGTCTTTGCCCTTGCTTCAACCATTGCTCAGTGAAGCCAAAACTGCGTATAAAAGCATTTCACACCACTAAAGAATGAGAAAAAACAAAAAACAAGCAGGCTTACTCGCCGTAAGGCTGGTAGCCCGGAATCCTGCAACACCAGCCGTCAACAACGACTGTCTGGTCAGGAGCGCCGAAGAACTTGTTGTTCCTGTGATAAATCTCAACCCTCATCTCTCCGCCCCTACAGGTATTCGGGTCATAGCTTGTGCCGTAAGGTCCGCCCCTCTGCACAAAAACCTCGTCGGGCAGGCACGAGCCACGCTGTTCTGCAACATATTCGCCGCCGCCTAAGTACGGGAATCCCTGGCCGGTTTCTCCCTTGACAACCTTTCCAGGATATAGCTTTGCAATTCCAGGATACACCATTGTGCCTGTGCCTCCTGCGAACAAGAGCACAAGACCCACAACGGCAATGACTGCAACTATTCCAAGAATTGCCAGTGCGACTCCTCTTCCTTCTTCCATAGGATTATCACCTCTTTACTTATTCATAAGTGGCATCTTGGTATATAAATATTATGCTAGCTTAGCACGCTTGGCTGAACAGTCGGGTACTTCGTGTACCTTGTCTGCTCGTATACCGACTGATATTTCCCGCCAATAAGGCTGCACCTTCCCTTTGAGAGCCTGCCGCATTCCTTCAGCAAGGCAACAGGACACTTTAAGCTTCATTCAACAGCAACATTGTACTCGCATTCCTTGCTCGACTTGTACTTCAGCTCAAAGCCCGCAGGCAGGTAGCAAGTCATTCCCTTGGTTTCAGGAGCGCCGCACTCAACAGCAACCCTGTCAACGCAGGATATGTAATTCTCGCCCGCATTAAGCCTTGCGCACGCATTTATTGCATTGACAAAGCAGGCAGGGTCATTTGGGTCAACATCAGGGATTGTGTATGGCAAAGCCTTGCGCAAGACCTGGCCCTGCTGGGGAATTCCAAGGTAGTAATTGCCTATGCTTCCAGCATTGCCTATGCCAAGCTGGATTCCTGTCAGGGCAATAAGGCCTGAGATAGGCCTGAGATGAGCAGGAGCGCTGTTACCGAGAATGCCATAAGTGCTGTTTCAGCTTTCATACCTGCCTCTTTTTTTCAAAATGGTGTTAAAACTAATAAAAGAAGAAAAAAAACATCCTTGTTTTTATCTTGCCGTGAGTTGTGCAACAGGGCAGCACATGCTACCGTCATCAAAATTGCCAGGGATGCAAAGCGCGAACTCGTCATCGCTCAATGTCTGCATCTGCCTGACTCCCATGCGCACAAGCCCTGGCGGGCATGTTGTCTGCCTGCTCGGCTGGCGGTATACTGCGTCCTTTCCGCCAACAACTGCAACAGGAATTCCTTCAGGAGTGTACGGCACTCCCTTGACCCAGTTGCCCTCATACGGGTAGCTTACCCCTCCGCCCCGCAGGTCTGACTGAGCAACCACTGCTCCGCGGGGTGCTTCCTCCTGGACCTTGTTCCAGTTGCCGTACAGCTTGCTGGCGCCGTAGCCACCATATGTTACTGGCTGCGTGACCTCTCCTGTCAGCTTTCCTGAGAATAACAGGATAAGCCCAACAACTGCTATAAGGGCGACTATGCCAAGAATCGCCAAAGCAACTCCTTTTCCATCGCTCATTATGTAATCACCTCTTTTGTTGGTATTACTCAGTATACAATTGTGTGATATTTAACTACTATATAAATTTTGTGCTATTGCATCCTCTGAAGAAACAAGTAAGTAAGAGAAAAAGAGAAAAAAAACAAAATTTGTTCTCAGACTGTTGGTGCCTATCGTGAAGCAGTATGGGTATCCTGCGACCTGCTCTGCACCCGTCGGGATCCTGCGCTCATCCGTGATGCACACGCTTCCATACGGGCACGTGCCACACACATCTGCCTGTCCGCTTACTATGCGGCTCGGCGCGCGCTTGTATGTCGGCGACTTTGTTGTGTCATAAAGCGATGGCGCTGCACCAACACCTGGCTCTGTCGCTGCATCCCATGTCGCGTCTCCGTAAACCCTTGTCGGGTCCCATGCTCCGCCAGCAGCTATGTCCCTTGCGGTTGCCTCGCGCGACTTGGTTATTCCACCATAAGTCTCGTACTCATAGCCATAGTAGGGGTTCTCGACATTTGCAGGGCCTGCTGCAACAGCAACCTCAGACTGCCTTGTGTAAACCTTTGGCAGCCCCACTGCGCCGCCTGAGAACTTTCCTGTTGCTCCTGTAAACAACAGCACAAGCCCGACAACGGCTATTATGGCTACTATGCCCAGAATTGCAAGTGCAACTCCGCGTCCTTCTTCTGCCATTTACTATCACCTCGTTTTAATACATACGTGAGTATTGTATGGGAGTTTATTTTACTCCTATATAAACATTTTGCTTGTTAAGAAGAAACATGAAGATAAAAAAAAATGAAAAATACCAGCTTTATTCCTGGCTAGCCCTTATATAGCACGGGTGTGCTGGAGCAGGAACCCAATTGCCACCTTCTGCAATTTTCATGTTCTCAATGCAGGTCGCTCCCTGCGGGCACCTGAAGCCAACCTTTCCGTCTGCCTCAAAGCAGTCCTGTCCGCTTGGCACAAAGTAAGGCTGCCTCTGGAACGAGGTGTACGCCCTTGTCCCGCTGGCGCTTGTGCCGTAAAACGGTGCATCTTGCTGAAGCGCAACTCCCTGGCTTTCAGTGTAAAATCCTTGCGGATAATATGTTGCATCAGGAACGCCTGCTGTTTGAGGATAGCCTCCCTGCGACCTTTGCACAAGGTATGGGAATTCCTCGCCGTAATTCACTCCGCCATACACTTTTGCAATCCCTGGATGTACCACGTTGCCTGCTGCGCCTGTGAACAAAAGCACAAGCCCAACAACGGCAATGACTGCAACTATTCCAAGAATTGCCAGTGCGACTCCTCTTCCTTCTTCTATCATGATTCACCTCGTTTTGATGAGTTAAGCCAGAGCAAGCTCATATAAAATTGTTTCTTGAAAAACGAACAGTGAGAAATAAACAACCCCCTAATTAGGGCTCCTTACAGTCGCAGATACAAAACCATAGCTCAAGTTAACAATCGAAGAAAAAAGTAAAAGAAATTAAAAAATTTATTCGTACATTCCCTGCGCGTATGCCCTTCCTGCAGGCATGCAGCACACAATGCCGTACTTGACAGTGCTTGGAATGCAGTCATCCCTTGCTCCTGCCGCGTTTGCTGTTGTTGCCACAGGATAATTCTTGTCAGGGCACGGGTCGCGCTCAAGACCCTCCCAGCCTTCCCTGTGCTGGTAATACGTGCCGCCTTCTGTCACTGGAACAGGGCTGGTGTATCTTGCAGGCTCCTCACCTATCGGCCTTAATATGGATTCGCCCTGTCTCATTTCACCGCCGTACAAGCCCATTCCAGTCGCGCTCTTGAACAAAAGAACCAGCCCAACAACAGCAATCACTGCTACAATACCAAGAATCGCCATTGCAATGCTTTTCTCCTCCATTGAATATCACCTCGTTTAATTGGGTTATTAAATTGCCGTTCAGTATAAATACTTTACTCTTTGAAAAGCGCTAGCTTTATAACAACCATTAGACTTCTCCCACGCATGGTTGGCGAAACACCATTCCCGTTCAGCAAGTACAAGGGAAAAAGCATTGCGTACATTGCGCTGACAGATTACCCATTCCTTGCTTTCATCCACGACAAAATCAAAATCCCGTCCTTAAGATACGAAGTCAGTCGGGTAAGAAAGGCCCTGAACTCCTTCACGCCTGTTTACAATTGCATGGGCAACTGCGGAAATCTTCCCACAAGGTTTTCATTTGCAACGGACAGCATGCGACACACATGGGTCATTGACGACCCTTACTGGTTCTGCACAAGCGACACGTGCGCGCACTCAACAGGGCTTGACGGCCCCCAGCTCTTCCTGCCCATCAAATACGACTCAATCCTGAAGTTTGCCCTCGGAGGAATATACCGACAGTCAAGAAAAGACATGCTTGCCTTCCATAAAGTGCTCAATGACATTTCAGGATTCAAAGGAACCCCGAATGAACAAAGCGCACAAGAATTCATTGACGACCTTGTCAGGAAAACAAATGCGTGATTATTCCTCTTTCCTGAACGCATGAATTAAGAGCAAGATTATTCCAACCGTCAATGCACTGTCGGCAACATTAAAAGCAGGCCAAAAATGAAAATCAATAAAGTCAGTGACTGTTCCTATGAAAACCCTGTCGATGGCGTTTCCCAACGCCCCGCCCATTATGAGCCCCCAAACGACAAAATGCTCCCTCAACTTATTATGATGACAAGAAACAGCAATCATTATTGCAACGCCAATCGCGAGCAAAACAAAAACCCACCTTAATGCTTCAATATTAAGCATTCCGAACGCAACACCGTAATTCTGGACATGAGTGAAGCTCAAAAAAGGAAGCAATTGCTTGCTCGCACCAACAGGCAACACATTACGAACCCACAATTTCGTGACAACATCAAGGATAAGGACAATCAACGCTGTCCAGTAAAGAATGCTTTTTTTTACCGCCATCTTCTTACTGAAAGAGAAATCGGCTCTTCCTCCTTTGGCATTTGCGCGCGCTCCAGCCTGTCAAGCTTTGCATTAATGCTGTCAAGCAATGCCTTAAGCGTGTCAAGCTTTGCATTCACCACCTGCATTTCCCGAGCCATGTCAAGCTGAAGAGCGCTTGGAGGAGGAGCAAATGCAGACGGAGCAGGCGCTGCCGGCCTTTCCATGCCAGGAAACGGCGCTGGCGGAGCAGGCCCCACTTCTTCCATTCCAGGCATTCCTCCAGGAGCCTCACCCGGCATTTCCGTGATTCCAGGCCCTCCTGGGGCAGAGCCCATTCCAGGCGGCTGTCCAAGCCCGGGACCTGCCTCAAGCCCTGGGAATTTTCCAATCTCCAATTCCTTCCCTTCCTCTTTTTTTCCGAATAATCTTCCAAGCAAGCCCATTATTGCATCACTTCGCAGGCACCAGCGTCTTTGTAACGCCCAGCGGAAGGGCCTTCATTACCTTAAATGTTGCCGTCTCAGGGTATATTATCACGTTGCCGTCCTTGATTCCCTTGTACATCAAGTCACGGTCCTGCAATGGCTTCACTGCGAGCAGGGCAAAGACGCTGCTTGAAAACGCGTCATTAATCGGATAAACAGCGTCAAATGTTGCCATCAGCGCAGCAAGCGCGGCAGCGCCCTTTCCTTTCAGCAAAAAGTATGCAAACCTCTGCTTTGGGTTTTCATCCAATAATATTTCTTTTATTTCGCTTTTTGAGGCAGTGAATCCCATTATTTCCACGTCGTTCTCAACAACAGGCCACTTGAGCACGATGACCTTGTAATTGTTTCCCTTCAGTGCAGAAAGGTCAGGATATTTTTCCCTTATCTTGTTCAAGTCAGTGATTATGCCGGGAAATTCGTCAGCGCCGAGCACAAATGCGCCGCAGGGCTTTGCGTCAATGTCAAGGATGAACAATTTGTTGTCCTTGTAAAAATGCTTGTTCAAATCATACGCGTCCATCCCAATCCAGATCCCGAAAACGACAACGACCAAGAGCAAAGCAAGCGAAATGATCATTGCAATCATCCCGCCAATCTTTTTCAAAAACCAGCCAAGAAGGGCAAGCACGGCAATGATGATGAGCAACAGCACAATCCATGACATAAACCCTGCGCTCAGACGTTCAGGTATTTAAAAGTTATTCCGGCGGCATGTTGTAATGTCTGCATTGCGCCGCGGTCCTGTTGTGCCGCAAAACGCTGGACGCCTGACGCTATACGCCAAACGTCGGCTGTCCGATGTAAAGAACCCCAGGAATATTGTTTTTGAACGCGAATTCTGTGTAATTGAGCATTGCAAGGTGTTTTGCTATCCTTGACAGGTGCAGTTCCTGCCATTCAGGATGCTTGTGGACAAGAGGGTACGCGACAAAAACAACCATTTTTGTCCTGTAATGCGTGTTTTCAAGCTTTTTTATGTCATTAACAACTTCCTTGACATTCTGCGTGATTCTTTTGCGCTTGAACTTTGTCCCCTCGCACAAGTAATTGGTGTTTATTGTCTTCAGCTCAATAGCCGCCTCCTGGGGCCTGCACACAACATCAATGGTGTTAGTCTCAGGCACAGCATCAAATCCCTTCCCAACAAGAACATCAACCAGCTCTGCCTTCAGCCACCCCTCAAAACGCGACATCTCCCTCGCAAACACGCCAATCCCTGCATGCCTCTCAATCCGCGGCTTCAACTCCGAAGAAACCAACAAACAAAGAGCATCATAATCCAAAATTGGTATAATACGAACAAACACGGCGGGTAGTTATAAGGTTGTGGGAAAGGAAGGGGAAGCATAGCATTATAAATAGTTCTTTCATCTAACTTGTTGGGATGAGGGTGCTGGTATTATTTTTGTTGTTGCCCGTGATTCTTACGTGTAGCGTTCTTGCTTTAGATTGTCAGTATAAAGTCAATGAGACTTACGAAGAGTTTGAAGAGGCTTTGGTTATTGAGAACACTTTAATTAAGAGAGCAGACGCTCTAAAAATTACTGATTTTACTTCTGGCGAACAAAGCACTTTTACCGCCCATAACCCAAACGATTTTGAAATTTTTGCCAAGTTTATTTATGCCGTTTCGGGTCATGGTGCTGGCGAAGCCGAAAAAGGTCTTAGAATTCCTCCAAAAAGCTATGCCGTGCTCAAACATTATTGTTTTGATGGTAATGCTTTAGGCGATTGTTCTATTACTCCAGAAAGTGTTACATATTTTGTTGTTAGTTTGTTGTTAGACCAGAAGTCTTATTCCCCAGAAAAATCAAAGTCTTGAAAACAAAAGAAGTTTGCTCGATTTGTTGCGGAGGCATTACTTGTTTAAATGATGGTGTTAATTGTTCAAACGATTGCGAGTGTGGCGCCGGAATTTGCAACATTGCTCATAAATGTGGCGCCTTTGATGGAATCTGCCCTGCAGGACAATTAAACTGCCGCAACCAAAGTTGTCTGCAACCTTCAACAAAAGGCGGGGGCGAAGCTTATACTTGCGAATGGGAATGCAAGTATGGCGCTAAGGAAAACGGCGTTTGCGCAAACAGGCCTATTGGGGTCTGGGATTTTATCTTGTGCGGGATTGTATTTTTAGGCATTCTTTGTGCGGGATTGTATTTTTAGGCATTCTTATTGTTATCCGGTTTGTGAAAACGACAGAAATTGATCCTCTTAGAGACACAATTAAGAGATTAAATGAGGAAATTAAGCAAGCAGAACAAAATAAAGAACAATTAATGAAGTATTTCTCCAAAGGAAAAAAGAAAATTAAGCACTTAAAAAATCAGATTAAAAACGCAGAAGGTATTGTTAAAGAAAAATTTGAAAAAGAATTTGCAAAGCAAAAATTAGCATATAAAGAACGACTTAAAGAAATCAGACAAATAGAAAAAGAACTTGATAGAAAGAATAAAAAGTTAGATAAAAGATATAGTGAACTTCAAGATAAATATTTGAAAGAATTAAAATCAGAGTTTGCACCAAGAGAAATAACTACAATTAATGGTTATCCTGCAATCTTAAATCCCCATGGCTATAAATTTGTTCACGAATACAGATATGAAAGTGTATTTGGCAAAGTGCCACACTCATTAGAAATACACCACATTGATAAAAATAAAATGAATTCTAATTTGTGGAACTTAATCGCCATACCGAAACATCAGCACGAAAAACTATTACATGGTAAAATAATTTATGGCAATTGGGATCAAGGCCTTAAAGAGCTAATGAATACGTTAGGCTGGACAAAGAAAGACCTTCCAAAACACATTATCGAGCATATGGAACAATAGAAATTGCGTAACTAATCCCAATCAACTGCTCAAAACTCCAAGAACCATCTCACAAAAAACTAATGAATTAATTTAAATGGTGTGTTGTACGGAAACAAAAATTATTTCTTAATGTAATAAAAGCAAACAAAACACACGCATTTTCCTCCCGTTGTCAGCCAAAACAAAAATATTGCGAGTGCCGGAAATTCACACTGGACATCCAAAAAGTTTGCGTGACGAGAGATTTTGGCACTGGACAAACACTGGCACGGTGTATTTAAATCCGAAATTCTGATAAAAAGTAATGGAATCTAATCCGTTAATGCGCAAATGTCCAAATTGTGGAGATTGGCTAGAGCCATTTGATGATGTTTATTGTATTTTATGTTCCTCAGGCATTACGATGTAATTATAGAGAATTGAGCTTTTGCTGTGCTAAAAACCAATAAACGAACAATTCTTTTTCTTTTTTTGAGTAATCTTTGAATTTTTTACCAATTATTTTCCAGAATTCCTTATTGTGTTTTCTTTCCAAAAGGTGCACAATCTCATGATACAAAACATACTCAATAAGTTGCTTTGGGAGATATTGCAGAATTGTGTTGATAGTTAGATTTCTGCTTGAGCTGCAACTTGCCCATTTTGATTTTAGTCTTTTGAAACAAACTTTGTTAATTTTCAAATTCAAATTACTGACATTATCTTTAATGAATTGATTTGCCATTTCTTTTAATTCTTCTAAACTTCTGTCTGTTATCAAACTCTTAGATTTGCTTGCTTCAAATGCAGACAATATCTCGTGATGTTTTTTATATATCCAATCCTTATAATTTTCCAAAAGCTTTTTCTCATTTTTATAGTTCTTTGGAAGAATAAGCAATAAACTGCCAGTTTTGAATTCTAAACGGGGATACTTCACAGGTCTATAACTAATGTCATAATTCAGTTCCAGATCATAAATCTGTATCCTATTCTGCATAAGTCTTCACGTGATCAATCATTTTTTCGAATAGGGCATTAAGTACACTTAGACTTGCTTTGTATTGTTTGATGTACTTTCTAATGAAGATGCGTATTACTTTTTCTACATCTTTTTGTGCAGTTGGTTGAGAAACCCAGCCGGAGAATGTGTGGTCTTTTAGTGCGGACATCAATTCTTTAACATCGGATATTAATTGCGGGTCTTTTCCAAACTTCTCTTCAAGTACAAGAAGTAAAGAATATCCCAATTCATTGAGTTTTAATTCTTTTTGTCGTTCTGAAAGTTGCATAAACTCATTAATTATTTTAACACCCTCTGAATACACTTTTTCGTAATCTTTTGTTTTCTCTTGCCATAATTTAAGCAGGCGCTGCACTTTTTCGCTAACGCTCTCAGAAACTGGCGTTTTATGTTTGTCGACTAAGACCAAACGATTTAGTGTAAATACAATATTCGCGGCTTTTTCTTCCTTGCTTTTTACATACTGTTCAAGTTTTCTAAGATAATTTTCATCAAATTCAATTACTGGCGACGATTTCTGAATTTCTTCTAATTGTGTTGTTTTGTGAATATATTTGATTGTTTTTCTGAAATATTTCTCTATGATCTTAATATCCTTAGGCTGACTTCGTAAAACCATCTTCAGGTAATAAGTATGGATTGCTGTAATCCATTGGTATTCTGAGAACAATTCTGCTTTTATTATATCCGGCCCAAGCAATTCAAAAATCTTGCTTAAATGCTTATAATCTTCTAAGAACGTCTTGCTTTTCTCTTCAGCAGTTGTTAAAACTTCAATAGCCTTTAGAAGTGTTTGGCGATCGTATTTGTTCTTGGGAATGTCTTTGAATATCGTGAGAATTTTATTAATTAACTGGACGAATTCTTTTCGGATATCTTCTATACTGAAAAGCGCGCCATTAATCTCTTCTTTGCTGTAAATCTCAAACGCTCTCCTAAACTCCCTCAGCGTCCCGATGTAGTCAATGATAAGTCCTGCTTCTTTAATATCTTTATACGGTCTATTTGTTCTTGCAATTGCTTGGAGAAGCCTGTGTTCTTTAAGCGGCTTATCCAAGTACATTGTTTGTAACACTGGTGCATCAAAGCCAGTTAGAAGCATATCCGTAACTATTAGAATTTTTGGCAATTCTTCTTCATTAAACTTCTCAATGTTATCCTTTCGTATTTCTTCATAATCCTTATTGTGCTTTGCAATTTCTTCTTTGACATACTTTTGTATAGACTCTGGCTCATCTCGGGCGCCATAACTGAAAATAATATCAGAATACTCTTTTGGAAGGTATTTATCTAACTCTCGTTTGTATAAAATGCAGGATTCTCTGTTAACTGCAACAACCATTGCTTTGAACTTTCCATCCACATTCTCTTTGAAATGTTGTGCAATATCTTTTGCAACTTTAGCAATTCTTGCAGGATTTTCAAGATATGCTTTGATCAGATTAATTTTCTTTTTGACTTCTGCTTTTATTTCTTCTCTAGAATATTCTGGCAGCTCTTCAAATTCAACTTCTAAGAAAGTATCAAGCAAATTTTTTTTCAGATGAACTTCTTTTTCCAATCTTGGTTGATATGCTATCTTTAAAGTAAATCCATCTGCAATAGAGTCTGTTATGAAATATTTGTCTAGATACTTTTCTTGAGGGGGGTAGCTGAATACTTTGTAAGTATCTACTCCACGCTTTGGTTTTGAGATTGGTGTGCCTGTGAAAGCAAAGAAGAATGCGTTCTTTAGTATGGACCTCATCTGTGCTGCCAGAGTTCCGTACTGTGTTCTGTGGCCTTCGTCTATGAATGCAACAACATTCTTCCTGGTAAGGATTGTTTGCTCATCAGGTGATACTTTTTCAAGTTCCTTTTGCAGCACATTTAGCTCTTCGGTTCTGAATTTGTGAATTAGTGTGATAAAAATGCCTCTTTTACCCTTGCCATTATCATGTTGTAGAATTCTCTTCATATCATCAACCGAACTAATCAATTCAGGAGCGGCCATATCTAATGCAGTGAATTCATCATAAAGCTGTTCTTCAAGATCCTGCCTGTCAATAATAAGGAAAATTGTGGGGTTTGCCATTGTTTCAGAACGCTGCAACTTATTTGCCGCGAAAATCATTTCTAAAGTCTTTCCAGAACCCTGCCAATGCCAAATCAATCCACTATTTTTACTTTCTTTACCTTGCATATTGTTCAAAACTCTATCAATAATTTTATTGACCACGCGATATTGCACATATCTCGGAAGAATCTTCGAAACTTCACCAAACTCTGTTCTTACGTAAATAAAGTTGTTAATAATATCCAGCAATGTCTCAGGAAGCAGCATTTCAATGATAGAATCAATTGAATCTTTTCCTTCAGAACGCCATTCCTCAGTTTTTACATCAGCATTCCAGGGAACAATTGGGAAATACTTAGCAATCTGTTCAGCTGCAACCCCGATCTGAACGTATTTGTATAGTTCTGGAACATCTTGTTCATAGCTTTTAATCTGTTTGAATGCATCATACCAATTTTCTGAGAAACTTGCAGGATTCTTACATTCTATATCTACAAGAGGGATTCCATTGACATAAAGGATTATATCTGTTCTAATCTGTTTATCTCCTCGCGTATAGATTGTTTGTCTTGTGACAATAAACTCATTATTCTTGATATTGTTATAATTAAATAGCTTGATTTTCTTGAGCGTTCTATCTTTTTCGATTTTAACAGAAATACCTTCCTTGAAGTAATAAAGTATTTGCTTGATTCCTTCTTGAGTGTTTGGCTTGAACTTAAGCTCATTAATGACGTTTTTGACATCTGCATCGCTCAGTTCAACCGAGTTAATCTTTTTAATCTGTCTGATGAGGTTTCTTAAAAGCAAAGGCTCTTCAAAACTATCTCTATCCAAGCCATTCGCCGGAACAAAAGTCCACCCTCTCTTTTGAAGCTCATCTACAAAGTAATTCTCTACAACCGACTGTTCAGTGAATCTTGGCATTTTCTTTGAGTTTTTTATCTATTTCAATAATTTCTTTGGTGGTGTTGATTGCATTTTCTTGCACGGTCATCAATTGTGGCAAATATTTAATTAGCGGTACGCTTTCATCGTATCTTTTAGAAATTTGTTCTGAATCTTTTAGGGGGTATCTTGCGGCACTTGCATGATGCATTGTAAATAAAGATAGGTAGTATAGTGCTAAATACACTTGATTAGCAATCAGTTGGTAATCTATAGAAATCTGAATAATTCTTGTGTATAGTTCGGTAGGCATTTTCTTTATGTTGCTGAGTGTTTGATTGAAATCATTGTTTGATTTTTGACTGATTATTGGGCTTTCGAATGCTGTGCGCATAGCATTTGTGAATTCCTCAAGATGTTTCTGTTCTAATTTCATTGACTTTAATTCGTCTCTGGCTGCTTGCGATTCTTTGTGCACTCGTTCTATTTCAGTCAATGCAAATGCAATTTTGTGCTCATCAAAACTATAGAATTTTGTTGTTTGTAATTCATCAAGTTCTTTTATGGTTTTTTCAATCTCTTTCTGTGTTTTTTTAATTTCCTTCTCGCTCATTAATGAGATTTGTTTTATGTTAGGAAAAATCTTGGCAATTTCTACATATTTTTCAAATGTGCCTTGCACATTTCTAAACACTCTTTGAAATACTCTCACCGGAGAATGGCCAATAGTAATAAGTTCATCTTCAGAGATTAGTTTCCAAAGCAAAGCAAGAGGTTTAACCAACTTTTCAACACTTTGTTGTAGCGCAAAAACAGCTTGCGGATATAGTTTATTATCATAACACAGTCTTGCATTTTTCAAATCATTTTCTGAGATCCCAACCCATTCTTCAATATTATTCATACTGCACCCGTTTCTTACCGGTCAACAAATCATTCATTAGACTCTTCTTCACGCGTTCAAGCTTTGATTTCTTAGACTGCTGAATTGCAAGCTTATTGTCTAAAGTGCTCAATATTTGTGCAATACGTTTTTGTTCTTCTAATGGAGGGAGGGGAATTTCTATCGATTTAATTATCTCTGCTGTTAAGTTTGCTTGGGTTGATTGCTTTGCATATCTTGCTAATTTAGTGTTCTTGAAAAAGTAATAAACATACTCCGCATCTGCTTTGTTTGGGTTTACAACAATGCCTAAAATTGCTTGATTTGTGGCGACGTCAATTTTGTTGATTGCTATCTCTCCTATGCTTCCATAAATTGCGAGAAGTAATGAACCCTTTGGTACTAACCATGTTGTTGAATTATTCAGGCCATTTTCTGATATTTTTATTTGGGTTTCATTTAGATATTTGCCTGCTTTGGTTATGTCTTCTATTTTGACAAAGGGGATATTTCCCTTGTAGTAGTCCTTTCTTGAGGTTAAGGGGGTGCCGCCAGATTTAATTTTCACACAGATTTCTTCGAATTTTATTCTTTGCCACTCCTTCTTCCCGAACAGCTCTTTCATAACTCCCCTCTTGAGCCGTTCGAGGACGACAGTCTCTCTCTCTACAAGGGCAATGCTATTGTCAACGGTGGAAAGGATATTGGCAATGGCTTGCTGTTCGGGCAGTGGCGGCATCGGTACTTCTAATTTGGCAAGCGCATCCTTTGATAGTTCTTTGAATGTGCTCCCGCCACTAATATTATTCAAATACTCTTTCTTACTGACAAAATAGTATGTATAGAATTTTGTATTTATTTTCTTATCATCCTTTGGTATCAGTCCTTTGCACCCTTGATTGAATGTTAGTTCTTTTTTAACAATACCAACATATCCGACGGGTGCTCGCGTAGAAATGACTATTGAGCCCAAAGGCATTATCTTTAGATTAGTTTCTTCTAAAGCTTTTTTGGTGATCTTTCTTTTACTATCTGGCAATTCGATACTGTTATCTAAATTAGTTATGTCTGCAGGGGTGATCCAGCTGATTGTTCCACCTTTCCAATAAGAAGTATCTTTTGTTGATGGTGTGGTGCCTGTTTCAATTTCAAATAAATCTATTACTTTGTTAACTTCCCAATCTTTAGGAATCATTCCTATTTCAGTTTTTTTGAGTTTTTGTTTTATCATTTTAGTGAAGTTTTTCTTTATATTCGGGGTAAAGTTCAAAAAGTTCTTTTTGCAATTGTGTGTTTATACGTTTGGCATTTTTGATTGATTTTGATGCAAGACGGCTGAATATAAACATTAATAGCCCCATTATGAAAACCAATGAGATCGACAACGTGTGTTTTATTCTCAAATCAGTTGTTTGTATAAGTGCAATAATAGAAATGATTACTGCAGTTATTGCGATGCTCAAGTTCAGCCAGAACAAAGATATGTTTGTTAGAAAATCACGGTTTGTCTGATCAAACGAGATCATGAATTGTTTTTCTTGTTTGTTTCTTTTCATCTTATCCCTCTCAAATACTCTTCGATCTTTTTGTCAACTTCTGCTTCTTCTTTTTCAATCGCTTTGAGTTCTTGCCATTCTTTCATGACGTCAATTTCCTCAATTTCCTCCTCGGGATAAACGTATAATGTCACATTTAGGTTGTGGTCGTTCTTCTTAATCTCGTCGAGTGGAACAACCCTGGAAAACCCTTTTTCTTCTTTCCAGCTTTTGTAGGTCTCAGCAATCTTCTTGATGTTGTGCTCTGCCAACCGGTTCAGTTTTCTGACATCTGGGTGCTGTTCAAACTCAGAAGATGCATTAATGAATAATACTTCTTTCTTCCGCTTCTTATTCTTGTTGAATATTATTATTGCGCCTGGCGCACCCGTATTATAGAATAGTTTTTCAGGCAATAAAATAACACACTCAATGAGGTCTCCTTTGAGCTGCGAATTCCCTTCCATAACTAGTTGGCGTATTGCTTTCTCTTTGCCGCCCCTAAACAAGCAGCCGTTATCAATAACAATACCAACTTTTCCTTTAGAAGATGCAAGCATGTGCTGTATCCAGACCCAGTCAGCTGATTGTTTAGGTGCAAATCCGTAAGCAAACCTTTTTTTCCAGAAGTCTCCTTTTTTCAAAACAGGTTCGTCATAACCATCTTGATTCCAAGGAGGATTCGCAATAACAATATCAAATTCCTTTACTCCATCAGCTTCCTTAAATTTGGGATAAAGCAGAGTGTCCCCAAAGGCAAGTTTGGCATTCTTGATATCATGTATGTAAAGATTCATTCTGCCAAAAGCCAAAGTTTTGTGATTTGCTTCCTGGCCATACAAGAACAGTTTATCCGCATCTTTTTTACTCTTTGATTCCTCAACGTGCTTATAAGAGATAATCAGCATTCCGTTGGACGCAGAGGCAGGGTCATAAACACTCTGCCCTGGTTGCGGGTCAAGCATCTCAACAAGTAATTTGATGACTTCTCGCGGTGTATAAACTTCTCCTTCTTTGGCTTTGGTAGGAGCAAAATACCGCAAAACCCACTCATAAGCATCGCCAAGAATATCTGGTGATACCTTATGTAGCTTCTTCTCACTGAACAGTTCAACAAGCTGTCTGAGTATCTCTGCATTTTCCCTATTTGTGGTAAATTGAATAAAGTCCATATTGTCAAGAACATCCTTTAACTCCGGGTTCTTTTCAGCCAGAGCTTTCAAAGCTTCAGAGAACTTTTCAGGAAGCTTAGTCACATCCTTCCTAATATTCTCCCACAAATATTCTTCAGGAATTATAAAGTCATGGTATGTTGCTTGGCGTGCTTCATCTTTAGCTTCATCCTTACTGAACCCATCAGCTATTGCTTGTTCATAAGCATTCTTAAAATCAAGCTCCCATTTATCACTGATTCTCTTATAGAACAGTAAAACCAGAATAAATTTGTAGTCAACTCGGGTGCGAATAAGGTCAGCGGCCTTCTTCAGAATCCCTTCAATGTCTGACCTTGTGAGTGTCTCAACAGAAAATGCGCTCTTGAATATATCCTCTTTGCTCTTCAAATGGTAAATACTCTTCCTTGCATCTTCTGGGTCAGGCTCAACAACAAGCCAGCCGGCTTTTCTTAATTCAGAAAGAATGACTGCCACACCTTGCACTTTGTCAGTATCGCTTTCTTTCAGGACTTTTTCAGCGACGTCCATACGGAATGTGTTATCTTTGAACTTGTCCCAGAGTACCAAATACTTGTTTTCAAGCCATTTTGGAATGTTTGTTTGTGTCATAAACCCTAGAACAGGCATGATTTTTATAAAACTTGCTTATTTGATAAGCATTTTTTAATATTTATTTATCATTGGGGGATAAAGTCTTAACTTTTGTTTGCGTATAAAAAATGGAACAATGTCCAATGTTGTTGCGCTTATCATTCCTGCTGTCCCAATTATAAGTAAGATTGATTGTATGGTTGTGCTTAGTATTCCCCATATTGTGCCGAGTTTTTCTTGCATTTTCGGTCCGAGAGCCAAACCGTCAGTATCAGCAAATATTATTGAAACAAAGATTGCGTACAATACAAAACATATCAGAAAAATATTCGCAGACCAATCGCGCCATTTTGCCAGAATCTTGACTTTAGGCTTTTTTAAAATCCAGAATCCAATGTATGCGCTTAGTATTTCTATTAGTCCACCCCCTAATGAAAAAAATGCATAAGAAAGCGGGTTTAGTTTGGTTGTGATTCTTGTTTGCTTGGGACCGTTATCTCCATAAACCCAAGACAAAGTAAGATTTTCATTACCGGAACCAAGGGCGAAAATCACTGCTGTTGCGCTGTGGCCGAATTCGTGCAAATAAGGGTATATTTTAGCATATCCCAACATAATAATTGCGATCAAGACCAAACTTGTGACAAATGCCTTAATAAAAGTGGATTTGTACTTTTTAAAGAAGAACATTGGCTGGTTAAAACAAATCATTGTTTCTTTTTACCTTCTTCCACAAACAAAGCATGGAATTCATTATACAATTTATGGTTTGGGGGAAGTTGCTTGTGAAATTCTTCCTGCAATTCATGATACTCCACATCTGGCTTACATATACCTTCACGCGCACATATTCTTTTTGTGTATGCATCAATAACGAATATTGGCTTTCTTCCGGCATATAACAGCATTGAGTCAGCAGTCTCAGGTCCTATGCCCTTCAATGACAATAATTCCTCTCGCAACGGCTCCAAATCCTGCTTAAACATTCGTGAGAAACTCCCGTGCTCTTTCAAAACATGCCTGGCAAACAATTGCAGTCTCTCAGCTTTCTGGTTATAATAGCCCGACGAGCGTATTAATTGTGCTAATCTTGCGCGAGGCATCGAGGAAAGCCTGCGCAAACTCATTGCTCTGGCTGAAAAAAGGTTATCAAGAGCTTTCTCAACATTCTTCCAAGCAGTGTTCTGAGTAAGTATTGCTCCAACACAAATCTCAAGCATTTCATCCTCACTAAGCTTTCTTGACTTGTTGCTAGGATGATAACCCATATTTCTTGTCGGCCACCAGCCCTGAGGACCATGCTTTGCAAGAAGATGATTGTAAAGTGATTTTATTTGCATAATCAAAAAGCAACTGAGAGTTTGCTTATATAATTTCCGAGATTCAATCACCGAAAAAGCCAGAATCCTATGAATTCCAGAAATTCACACTGGACATCCAAAAAGTTTGCGTGACGATAAAAATTTACCACTGGACACAGGGACACAGCGTATTTAAACAAAGGCAGTCAGCATTATCCAAAGCTTTATATATTTGGCATATATACCAAATAAACTTGGTGTATATATGGTTAGCGCAATGATTAATATCTCAGAACAGGCAAACCAGATACTGAACATCGTTAAGGCAAAGCACGGGCTGAAAGACAAGTCGCAGGCAATAGACTATGTTGTGCTTTCCTACGGCGAAGACCTTCTTGAGCCTGAACTGAGGCCTGAATTCGTGCAAAAAATGCGTAAAAGAAGCCTTGAAAAGCGTGTGAGAATCAAGGACTTCAAAAAGCATTTCAGGCTGTAAAAATGTACACCCTTGAACTCAGGGAGAGCATTGAAAAGAAATTCCTCAAGCTAAGAAAAAGAAACCCCAAACAGCTGGAAATCATTTGGAAAAAGATAGAAGAAATACTGCAAAATCCGAATCATTACAAGAACCTCAGAAGCCCTTTGCAGCATTTAAAACGTATTCACATCGACAAGAGTTTTGTCCTTGTATTCTCGGTCAATGAAACAACAAAGACAGTAACAATTGAGGATTATGACCATCACGATAAGATTTATGTTATATGGTTCCTCCGAACTCGCGAACCTTGAAGTTGCGCGAATGAAGTGAGTGCAACGAGAGGCCCACCCGGACCCGCAGGTTCGGCGTGCCTGAACGGAGTT
>JAWCLR010000011.1:0-32412 GCA_038850615.1 Candidatus Woesearchaeota archaeon
AACAGCCACGTCATTTATGCAATGTTTACGCCAGGCAAAAAACATGAATGCCTGCCTGCATTTGTCAAACGCGAGAATGAAATCCTTTCCGCTGAAGTTGTTGTTGACAAGGAAGGCATTGTCCGCATTAAATCCGAAAAGCCAATTGAAATGATTCGTTTCCTGCTTGGTAGGGGATACGGCAACGTCAGCAGCCCTGATGCGACCAATGTTGAGATGCCATTGATAGACCCCACCATGCCCGAAGATGTTGCACGATACATTGCACCAGTTGATGAATATTATGACGCAATCAAGTCACGCGCAAAAGAGTGCTACAGTATTGGCGATGGCGTTATGAAACAACTCTTGCAAGGCATTGAGGAAGAAAGGATGAATGCAAAAAAAGGAATAGTCGAGTACTACATGGGTGAACAGCAGATTCTTGACGCTCTGAAAAACACAGGATTCACAAACATTGAAATCAAGCACCACGAGACGGAACCATTTTATAACATAACCGCAATAAAGGGATAGGACTTACTCAAACAATTATTTCATCTCCATCTCAACAATTTCCCTGATTTCATCCTCAGAGATGGAGCACCCGTTCAGCTTCACGCCCCAGAGCACTGACTCAAGAAGCTCTCTTTTCGCATTGGGCACTTTCACAAGAAAACCGTCAAGCAGCCCATTCTCATACGCGATTGTGACAAGCTCTGCCGACCTGATAATCTCAATGTGGTGCGTATAATCACGAAATGCATCAAGCATTTTTGCATCAACACGGACTTTGGTATGCAATCGCCTTGACATCATTTCCTCAAGCTGGTCAGGGGATTCAAGGAGGCTCCTTGTGATTCTTTCGTCCATCACGACCTTGTTAATGCCCAAGCTGACCGCTGCAGCAAGGGTTTCCATTTCACCCATCTGGACAATCCTTATCGGCTCCTTGTGAGCCCAAAAAATCGTGTTTGCAGTCTCAAGCAGCTGCAAAGCCCGCTTCTTCAGTTCAGGCGTCTCAATCACCTTTAGAATTCCCTGCTCAATCAGGCGCTGCACCTGCAAGGCCTCGAACTTGAACTTCTTTGTTTCAAGGGGCTTGTCAACTAGCTCGTGCTTGACGCTTGACACGATTGAGAACCTGACGTTTGCCTTTTTTTGCATTGCCTCAAGCAGCCAGAGAAGATTGTTGGTTGTCAGCGAGATTATGGACCCTGCATCAATAAGTATCTCTTTCACTCAAACCAGCTCCTTGCTGTCTTTAGGCGTTGTTTTACGGGCACTCCAAGCTCGTGCTCGGGAATTTGGGTCTTTCCAAAATAATCCTGCAGTTCCCACTGCGATATTCCAAGTATTTCTGCAGTCCTGGCAAGCGAGATTCCGTGCTCCGTCATCTTGCCAGCCTTCTTGATTCTTGCCTGGTCAAGCACTTCTGTCACGTAAAGCCCTGTTTTTTCATCAAGCTTTCTCACTTCCTCAAAAATCCTGCGGACGACTGTCCTGTAAACATCCTCCTTTCCTAGCTCAAGAGCATCCTTTGCTTCTTGTAATTGCGACTCAAACTTCGGCACCGGAATCTTCTCATCAATACAGCGGTGCACAATCTTGCTTATTGCATAAATGATGACTGCAAAGGAAACACTATCATCGTCCTGAAAAATTGAGGCGTCGTGAATGACGTGGTTGCTCAAGTCCAAAAGCGCATGATGGTCTTCTGCCTTCAGGCTTTTCAGAACTTCATCAAGCACCTCAAGAATGTCCTTTTTGACAATGTCGCGCATAACATTAAATTGCTGCAAAGGGTATATAAATTTATTTCATTGGTTGCTGTCTTCAAGAGAACAGAGCTTGTTTCAGGCGTTAATAAGAATAAAAAAAAGAAAAAGAGCTGTAAAACTGCTTATTTCTTTGAGACCAAGTAAATCATGTAGAGTCCTGCAAGACCGACAAGGTCGTACACTATCTTCGCAACAACTCCTGTGCCTAATATCTTTGCAACCAAGTTAAACTCAAACAACCCTACAAGACCCCAGTTAATCGCACCGACAATCACGAGAACCAGTGCAATCCATTCTGCAGCGCTCTTTTTTGCCATACTGGCATCACCTCAGAATGAACTGCGAATGCTGAGTATTTAAGCTTTTTTGTTAATAAACCAGTAGCCACATGTTTTTTTCGTGATGTGCTCTGACTCTGTCCGCGGGTATTTCCTGCAACTCAAGGGTCTTATGGGGTATATTGCGCAGTATGACTTTCCATTCTGCCTGAACCTGAGAAAGGGGCATTTGTTCGGCAGCTTGCAACAGGCACCGCAACCAATGCATTTTCCCCTCTTGTTCTTTGCCACAGGAAGGAAGCAAGTGAGTGCGCGCCTTAACTTTGCACTCCACGTGTTTTCCATCAATCCAGCAAATCAGCTTGTGCTTTTAATCATTGCTATTTCAATCCACGCTAAACAGCGTGTCATCGTGGTCAACGTCAAACAAGCCAAGGCGGGCTCCTGCATCAAGCCATCCATGCGCATAATTAAGGGCGGCAAATGCAGTCACGATGTCGCCTTTTTTCTCAAAGTGCTTTGCGTCTGAGAAATACCTTTGAGCCATGTCCAAGAATTCCTCTGCCGCCTTCCTGCCAATTGTTTTTTCCGCAGAAACTATTTTGACCTTTTTGAGCGCCCTTGAGGTGACATCAAAATATTTTTTCAGCCTCTCAGGCGTTATGGCGTTGCTCATTCTGATTTCTTTGCCTTTTCAGCAGCCTTTTGGGCGCGCTTGGCAGGCATTGGACGCTTGACCGTGATGGGCAAAACGTCCTTTTCAAGCTCCAGTTTTGCAATCTCAATGGGGTTGTAGCCAATCTTTTCCAATTCCTTCTCTGACAAGGAAACAAGAAATGGCGCGCCCATTGAAATCTGCAAAGCCCTTGAGCCAATCATCCTTGCAATCTCGTATTTTGTGTACTTGTGAGGTTCTTCAGCTTTTGCCATTTTGGTTCACCTTTGGAGCTTCTTGCGCAGTTCCTTTGCTTTTTCCTGCGCCATGTCTATCATTGACATGATTTCATCAACAGAAAGTGGCGCTTCGCCACCTTTCTGCATTGCGCAAAGCATATCCTTTTCATTAAATGCGACAGTAAGGCGCGCATCTGCCACTGCCTCTTCCTCAGGGAGGGGGTCAACGAGCAAATGCTCACCTATCCTTATTACAGTCACCTCGACAGGAACTTGCAATAACGGCAGTTTCTTGTTAGTCTTCTTGCCGTAATCAACAATGCCTTCCTCGTTAATTTCAGGGAAGACCGCATCCGTCAAGGCAGCAACTGCGGCAAGCGCGGCAGCGTCAAGAAGGTTTCCTGCATCATTAATCGTGCAGATGTCAATCATGACGCTCCACACCTTTTCCTTTTCCTTAATGCAGAGCTTTGTAAGGTCTATTGCCTTTGATTCCCTTATTCCTCTGTCAACAACCCTTGCAAGCTCTGTTGCCTGATCGCCAGGCGGTCCTGTCTCAAAAAGCGGGCTGCTCATAGGGGTGAGCTCTGCATTAACCATCAAGTTGCCTTGGTCAGGAGTGTCAGGGTACGGCTCCTCAACACCGAGCTTCACTCCTGCAATGACTTCTGTTTCGCCAATTTTTACGCGAGCGCTTCCTTCTGCCATGTGCGACACGCCGTAATGTATCGTAATGGGTCTGTACTCATCCATTTTCCTGCCGTCATACCTTAGTCCTTTCGTGATGTATTTTAGAATGTGCTCCTTCATTATTTCACCTTCTTGCCGGGGCTTTCTGTCCAAAACTTTGCCTTGAGCGCATCCTGCTGGACCTTGTAAATTTCCATTGCCTTCTTTTTGGCAAGCTCAAGGACCTTTTTTAAGTCCTCTTTTGGCACCTCGCCGTCAAGCTGCAACAATGAGAACTTGTCCATTGTCGGAATGTAAGCAACAGGTATGTCGCTAATCCCTATTTCACAGTCTTCATAACCATCGATGTCAGCCATTATCTGGCCGTCATAATGCCCCATTGACAATGCAACAACAAGATCTTTCATTTGCAGCCCTGCATCAGCCAACGCCATTGATGCGGCGGTTATTGCAGCGCACCTTGTGCCTGCATCTGTTTCAGGAAGCTCAACAAACACGTCAACAACAGCGTTAGGATATTCCTTAAGGTCAAGCACAGGCATCAATGCCTTTGACATCAGCATGCTTATTTCCTGGCTTCTTCTTCCGCCACCAGGGCGCACCCGTTCACCGTGCCCTGAGAACGGCATCATGTTGTACCTACACCGCAATATTCCTGTTCCGGGGTTCTGCATGAACTTCGGGTGAAGCTCGCGAGGACCGTAAACTGCCGCATAAGCAACAGTATGACCAATCCTGAACATTGCACTTCCATCTGCCCTTGGAATAATACCCACTTTTCCCTCAACCGGCCTTAATTCCTCCCATTTCCTGCCGTCATGGCGCTTGGGATATGCTTGCTTTACTGGTTTTGCTGCCATTTTAACCCTGCCTCCTTGGACCGCTGAAGCGCCTTGCACGATGCTTTGCGTGCGGCCTGTGTTCTCTGAATTCCCTAGGTGGCGGCTCGTGGGTTTCCACCGGCTCAGGCACGCCTGCCGGAATCTCAACTTGTTTACCCGTGAGCTGCTCGAGGTAGGACTTGATTCGCTCAGTAAGCCCTGGAAGGTGCGCTTCCTCCTCCACTTTCTTTATTGCTTGCACTGCCTGTATTTCCTGTTCCGGAGTGGGTCCTTCAATCCATATCCAGCCATTCTGACCGACGGAAATATTGCAGCCAGTGGCATTCTTTATCATCAATACCATGCTCCCGTCCTTTCCAATCACCCTCGGCACCTTGTGCGGGTTGACCTCAACAAGCCTTCCATCCTTAAGCTTCTTAAGCCCAGGACCTTTCATCGTGACATCAATAAGCTTCTGGCTCGTGACATTGATGACCTTGCACAGTATGTAATCACCAAGGGCGTAATACTGCGTCAGGTCAGCTGTCCTTGGAATGAACTCTGTTGTTGCGTCCTTTAGCCCAAGGACCGCGCTGTACGGGCTGCGCGTCTCAACGCGCCAGCCAGTCATGAGCACGTCAATTATTTTTCCAACCACCTTGTCATTGAGCTTTGGAATATACACTCCTGTAAGCGGAATAAGCTTTATGACTTTTCCTTCTATGCCTATCATTCCAAGACGGGCAGCGTATATTCTCGCGCCTTCCCTATAAAGTCCCTTGCTTGGCAGGAATCCAATCCCCTCTGCCACAACCTCTCCTGGAACAACAATATCGCGTTCCTTGACATGCAGTGTTTCATCACTCATTTTTACTTTCACTCCGTTCATTTGACATTGATTACCTTTGACACAAGCCCGCCGTGCGTGAGTGCATTGAGCCTGTCATAGAGCTCTTGCTCCATGCCACCTGGAACCTCTATTATACCCCTCCAGGAGCCGTCATTCTGCCATTCTTCTTTCAGTATCCTGCCGAATATCTTCAGCATACTGTGTGCTTTTGATGCGTATGGGGCGGGTATTGCAAGCTCTATCTCCTTCATTTCAAACTTTATTGGAAGAATCGGGCGAAGCGCCTTTAGCACATCCTGCACTTGCTGGTCAGCGGGCTTGAACTCGTCAATCTTCACCTTTGCTTCTGACATTGCAGCCTCTATGCGCTGGGCGGGATGTGGTGCGTGCGTCCTCGGGTCAACGCCATTCCTGCGGATAAAATCAACAACCTGGCGGCGCTTCTGCTCCATCAGCTTCTGGCGGTATTCTGCAGTGACCTGGATGCTTCCGTCGGAAATGATTTTTTTTGCAACTTCAAGGAGGTCTTTTGTGCCGAATATCGCCTGCATGCGCTGCTCAGAGGCAAGCATACCCTTTTTTGCGTCGCTGAACACTTTCTGCACTTTCAGCGCGTCGCGTATGTCAGCCTTTCCATGCCTTGCCGCAATCGCCACTTCAGGGTCGATCACGATCTCGAACACGTCCGAGCCCTTCTTGAGCCGGGCAGTATTAATGTGCTCTTCTGTCATGATTACTTCTTCCTTATCTCCTTCAGCACCCGCTCAATGTTTGCTCGCTGCATCTCCCTTAGGACCTTCTCGTCAGTCCTTATGTATGCCGCAGCAATCCTCTCCACTGAGAAATTCTTGTCCAGGACCTGGTTAAGGGCGCGGAGTGCGAGCTTCAGCCCTTCCTCTATGGTTATGTTGTCTTTGTACTCTCGGGCGAGGATTTCATCAATCTCAGGCTCGCCCTCGCCAATGACTGTTGCCTTGAACTGGAAGAATATACCTGTTGGGTCTGTCTCGTACACCTTTGGGCCATCGCAGTCAATGCCTGCAATGATAAGGCTCACGCCAAAGGGCCTCAACCCGCCTGACTGCGTGCATATCTGCTTCAGTGCGCAGATGTCCTTAACGATGCTGATTGTGTCTATTGGCGTGTCATAAGTGACTGTGTGCTGCTGCGCCCTTAGTTGGGCGCGCTCTATGAGCACGCGGGCGTCAGAGATTATTCCCGATGCCGTCGCAGCGATGTGGTCGTCAATCTTGAATATCTTCTCAACGGACTCTGGAATGACCATCTTGTCAACGATGCGCTTGTCCGCAACGAGCAAAACTCCGTCTGAGCACGCCATGCCTATGGCGGTGCTTCCCTGCCTTACTGTCTTTTTTGCGTATTCAACCTGAAGCAGCCTTCCGTCAGGGCTGAACATCGTGATAGCCCTGTCATACCCCATCAGCTGGTGGGGCATTGGCTGCGCTCCTGCCTCTTCTTCTCCTTTCTTCATTTCTTATCACCCTGCTATGTACTTTGCTGCCTTTTTCAGCGAGCCTGATACTTTCAGGCTGCGCACAATAACCGGTATGCTGTCTATTTCCTGGATTGTTGTAAGCCCTGCCTTTAGGCAGTCAACCTGCTTGTGGTTTACTCTTATGATTCCCTTCTGGGATGCAATATTGTACTTCTCAGGCAGGACCCAAATGCCTGCTTGGGCAGCACCCCTTGTGCCATTAAAAGAGAGCATTCCCTGCCATATTGCATCAGAAACGCTTGAAAAATCCTTTATTCTGCCTTTAGATAGTATTTCGAAGGCTAGATAACGTTTTTTTTCCCTTAAACTTGGCAAAATTGCCTTAATCTTTGCCATTTGGCCTCTTCACCTTTATAACACCGTTCATTGGTGAGAAAAACATCAAAACAACCTTTGCGTCCCTTTTCTCACTTGCAGTTCTGGGATGTGGAAGATGTTTATATAGGTTGCGGTCATCAAAGTTTGATGGTTTTGTTCACCTAATAGTAGTAAAATTAATAAAGGGGTTTTGCTTTTCTCACCACCTTATGAACAAAGATAACGACATTTACAGCATTATTGTAGTGGATGACGAGCCATCAGTCCGCAACCTCATGTCTGCTTGTTGCAGAACTGGCGCACAGGAAAGAAACCCTGTTGTTATTGCGTACGAAAACGGTGCGGCCGCCTGGGAATACATTCGCGCACTGAAAAAGGCGCCTAACCTGCTTGTCACTGATTATGTCATGCCAAGGATGAATGGCAAAAAGCTGATTATTAACTCACGCAAGAAATTTCCCAACCTTGATGTTATTCTTGTTTCAGGCGGAACCGACGGTGAAGGGACTCCTCAGGAGATAGCAGACAAGCTGAATGTGGAGTTTATGCCAAAACCGCTCTCAAGCGTTGGCGCACTTGTTGATCTCGTAAGAAAATACGCTGCAAAAGAAGAGTGAGATTTATAAGCCTCCTGTTGATAACTTTCATCACATGAGTGAGGACAAGCAAGTATGGGTTATTGATTCTGAAGAGATTGAAAACAAGATACGCTCTGCACTGTCACAAATTCCTGAAGCAAGAGTCATTGGCTTCAGGAACGTGAGCTATGCAGTTGATATCTTGCGCAAAGGGCGCAAACCTTGGTTAATCCTTGGCAATCATCATTCTGCAGACGCGGTCCTTGAGGTAACACACCAAAAATCAAAATATGCTGGAATCAGCACGGCATACATTTCTGTATTGGATTTATCCATGATGGCAAAATCCCACGGCGCAGGATACATCAGGCTAGACGAAAAAGGCAACCTTGACGGTCTTGCTGATTACGTAAGAAAACGGCTTGGATAATCATTTCTCCATGTTAAGTCAACTCGTTGGTGATGCGCATAATAAGCGCGGAATGATTGACGCAAGACGCCTGACGCAGGACGCGAAACGTTAAGCATATAGCGTCCAGCGCATAGCGTATTGCGTTTGGCGAAATCCAAAAATGCTTCTACACCAGACACTTGATACATCCATTTCTCCAAAACCTTTTTAATATGATTGTTGATTTTCGTGATTGCATTGGGCCCTTAGCTCAGCCTGGAAGAGCATTCGGCTCTTACACAATTTGGTGAAGAAACCGAATGGTCAAGGGTTCAAATCCCTTAGGGCCCGTCCATGAAAAAAAGAACCATAGCGGTCGCTTTTGCACTACTCTTTCTTGCTGGCTGTGTCGCAAAGCCAGAGCCTTATGTCCTTGAAGAGAGAAAGCCTGCGCCGAACATCACGCAGGAAATAGCACAGATTGAGGAACAGGCAAGAGAGCAAGCAAGGGAAAAGTTTGCCGGACAAGAAAATAATGAGCAGCATGAACAAAATCCGCCTGAAGAACCAAAAGCACAGATTATCATACAGCAGGAAATGGACAAATCAACAAAAGACCTTGGGCTTTATCCATCATTCTTCATGGACGGCGCAAATTTCAAGACAAACTTCATCACGGTAGTTGGCGATGAGGCGCCGTCAAGCTATGTCGTGGCTGTTTCAAACCTTATGGCGCGCACGCCAGGAAACAAGCCAATAGGATTCAGCATGCTCGCAAGCGAAATAAAAGACCTCTCAAGATACAATGCGATTATTGTCGGAAATGCCTGCAACAACGAGGTTGTCGCCCGACTGCTTAACAACCCCTCGCCCTGCGAGTCAGCACCTTTACCGTCAGGAAAGGGCTTGATACGCCTTTACGAGTCGCAGAACGGCAACAAGGCAATACTTGTCGCGGGAAAAACAGATGCTCTTGTCATATCCGCAGTGAATGCAATCGGAACAGACGCCTTTAAGCGAGTGACAGGCAGCGAGATTTGCGTGCAAGGAACTTCTTTGGTGCAGTGCTGAGAATTCCCAAGCTTATGATAACCAGGTGCGCCGGCTGTAATTCCTGACAGAATCCAAAAGCACGCTTGGAAGGCGGAACAGCGATGGAACCTTTCTAAGAACTTCCTTTGGGATTACAGACAGGTACTGTTTAGTGCCCTTTAATCCGTGCCTGGCATGATATTCTTCTAGCACAATGCCTGCAAGAACAACAGCATGCTTTTGATTCTGCTGCGCGTATTCCTTGAATTCGTACTTCACGCTTGCAGGATTTATCAGCATTAACGCAACCATTGCCGCATTCCTTGTTTTTCCATGCAAAAACTTGGATTGTATGAGTTCTGTAGCAGGAGCGTATTCAAGCTGGCCAAGCGCAAGAATGTACTTGCTGCATTCATAAGGGTCATTGCTTGCCTGAAGCAGTTTAAGGATTTCAGGCGCGTTGTTCTGGATTCCAAGCCTGCCTGAGAGCCCTATTGCAAGCGGCCTGTCACGCGGTCTTCCCAGCCAGTCAGCGATCTCATTGTAACAGACCTGTCTTTCTGAAGAGTTTGCGGACTGGACGATTGATGCAAGCCGTTCTATCCTGTCAGCAAGGCTTTCTTGCCGAGGTCCTTTTTTCCTTTTTCGAAGACTCATAAACGGTAAGATACGCGGTCAAAAGAAATGAATCTTTTGCTCTTTTTTAAACTTCATAAGATAATACAGCAGTTCCAACCCTAGAATCTTGCTTCCAGTTCCAGCCTTTCAATCAAGGAGCGGTCATTTGTCAGGCTGTGCAGGGTGCAAAGGTGGTTGTTTGCAAGCGCGCGCAAGCCATCCCTGTATTTTGCAACAAACCCGCTTTTTGCGTTCTGTAGGCCGAGAAACTCGCTCTTGTGCGCGATAATCTCGCTTGCAATCGTGAAAAGATTATTGTCCAGCGTGCTGTCCTTTCGCTGAAAGAGGCTTAAGGGAAAACCAGGGATGCCTTGATAGTAATGGTTTGCGTGCACAAGCTCGTGGTTTTCAATCACGTTTTCAATGATTATGCCTATGTCAGAAATGTGCTCCTTGTACGCTGGAGCAAAGCACTCAGGGAAGACATAAACAATGCTGCGCGAGCCAGAGCCTATTCTTGATTCATCGACGGGAAAAGTGGCTGCAAAAGCCCCTTTTGGCGGGGTGTAGTTTTTAGAGTTTTTCAGCTCTTCCAGCACAGCAGGGGTGGCAATCATTATCCGTGCATACTTCCTTGTTTCAAGCCCATCTGCCCACTTGTGCCTGAGCTTTTCATTTTCATACGCCTCCCTGAAATCAGGGCTTCTTATGCTGTCGTACGCAAGATACCCGCCTACTGCAATTGTGCCGATAAAATACAATCCAGCGTTGAGGAGCTTTCTTCGGTCAGAATCAAACCTTTGGTGTCTTGCCATCTTCACCACGAAAACACGGACATCAGGCAGGTCAATAAAAGCCTTAGCAAACTTTACTGTGACAAAAAAATCATAAGATTAATATATTAGTTATTACTACTTAGTAAGTATGAATTCAGAATTGGAGTCTGCAATAGACCAGAAAGTGAAGCCAATAGTTGCCAGCGCAATGCAGAAATTCCTGGGCATCAAGGTGGCAAACATTGAAACAGACATAACTGACCAGCTTAAAAACTCAACACTTCTTGACATTCCTATTAATACAAAGTTGCCTTTCAAGGAGGCAAAAAAGGCGTTCAAGAGGGCGTATTTGATTAGGCTGCTGAAAATGCACCTCGGAAACATATCAACAGCAGCTGTTATTGCAGGAGTTGACCGCAGAAGCATACACCGGTTGGTGTTGTCCCTGAAAGTGCCAACAATGAAATTCCGCGAAAATGCAGAGCCCTCTTATGCACGACAGGCAACGGTCCAAGGCATAATACTGGATGTTCTTGGCCAGTACAAAAACGCCTTAAACCCAGTCAAATACAAGGCACTTTCTGCACAGGCAGGAGCCATTTCAGAGGATATTGTAAGGGAATTACCCGAGTCAGAATTAACCCTTAAGGACGCAGAGCACGCATTTGAGAAGGCATATTTAACCCAGCTTATGAAGGAATGTCCGACAATTGCACAGGCTGCAAGGCAGGCAAAATTGCGGTATGAAGTCCTTCACAGGAAGCTGAAAACCCTGGGAATAAAGGTCCAAAAGACCTGATTTCAGGTGATAAAATGGCGCTTTTCTTTGCCAATAATGGCTATAATTGGCGATATGACAAAAATGTCACACTGCGTGCAGGCAAAACGAAAGTTTTAAATATCAGTACTACTTATTAGTAGTTATTCATAAGGGGGTGTCTTATGGCATTCATCCACAAAAACGTCAACAGCGCATTGCTTATGCTTATTGCGTTCATCTCAGTTGCACTGGTGACCGCAACAATTTACAGCGTTGAAGCATTTGACAGCATCAACGAGGCATATGCAGAGCAGGCAATGCGTGCGCAGGCGCTTGAGGCAGAGCTTGCCGAAAAAGCGGCCATGGCAGACACGCTCCAGAAGACAGCGCAGCTGAACCAGGAGCGTGAGAAGGCACTTGCAGAAATGCTCGAGAAGCAGAAGCAGGAAGCTGCACGGCAGCAGTCCAGCAACACTGTCACAATCGACGCAACTGCAACTGGAACAACTTCAGTCCAGTCAAGCTCTGCAAGGACTCCTTACAACCCATACCGTAACAGGTACTGGTGGTACAGGTAGGACCAACGCTTTTTTAATTATTTAATTTTCATCATGTTTTAAAAGTGTAAAGTTACTACTTGCCTTCATGGATAAGATTCCTGATGAATACTGCGGAAACAGGTCTATTGCAGTGTTGCGAAGGCTTGATGGAAACAGCTGGGAGTATTATGTCCGCATAGGCGACTCAATACAGGCAATAGAGAAGGATATAGAAGAGCGGAGGACGACATACGGCTTTCCGTATGTTAGAACGCCTGCAGAAGACATAGCGGAAGAAAAGGACAAATTCTTGGCGAAATTTGAGCAGGTCAACGCCAGCTTCCTTGACCTCGTCTTGGAAAAAGTTTATGCGCTTAACCAGTCAAAAACAGCAAAAACAACCCCTCTTGACTGCATAAGCGTTGACGACATTCTTGCGATGCAAAGGAAAGAGCGCACTGCAAAAAACTCAGCGCGTTGATTCTTTGTTTTTTTCTTCTTGATACTTCTTAGCCATTTTCTCGGCAAACCTGTGAGCCTGGTGCAAAGGCTCAGGAAGCTTGTGCGGGTAAACAATGCATTTCTTCACGATTTCAACCGCAGTGTCAACACAAAGCAGGTGTCCGGGAGAGACAACAACTGGTTTTGCGTGCTCCTTTGTCTTGACCAGGCTGCCCCGTATTTCGTTGCCAATCATTACTTTGTCATCAACAATTTCTCCAATAAGCAATTTCTTGGCAACGCCAATGCACGGCTTTGCAGCCTCAACGCCAACGTAACAAGCCAGCCCTGCCCTCATTGGGTGAGCTATGCCGTGGCCGTCAACCATCAAGACATCAGGGTCATGCTCTAAGTTATAATAAGCCTGCATTATTGCATTGCCTTCCCTGAAAGCCAAAAAGCCAGGAATGTAAGGAATTTCAGGCTTTGTCAGGACATACTTGCTTTCAAGAACAGTCATTGTCTTGAAGTCAAGCACAACAGCAGCGCAGACTGCCTTGTCATCAAAAAAAGCCACGTCAAAGCCAGCAATGGTCTTGATGTCATCAATTCTTATGCTGTCCTCTGTCTTGACCTGCCTGGCTGTTTCTTTAAGCACGTCGCGAAGCTTGTTAGTATCAACCTGCATTTTCGCCCCTTCTTTTGCAGTCAATTAAGCAATAGGTATTTATAAAGATGGTTTAAAAACACGTTTGCAATCTTAGTGCCTTCTCCAGAATCCGCGCCTGTGAAGCTGCTGTTCCAACGGCATGTTGCGGATTTTCATGTTTTCCTCAAGCTGTTGAATGATGAGGTTTGTGTCAGCAGTCCTTAAGTCAAGAAAGTCATCTGCAAGCTTCAGCAAGGGCTTGACCTTCGGCTTTTGCTTCATAATCTTCTCCATGGCTGTTGTTGTTTATAATTCTTGCGCACTTTAAGTTTTGCGGCAATCCATTTGCACTCGTCCTTATCAATTGGCCGGTAGCCGAGACCGCCTAAAGCGCATATGCCTTTGCATTTTGGTTCAGTGTTCAGTATGACAAAGTCTCTGTTTGGCCAAGGGTGCATAAGCCATTTGCGCACAGAATCCTCAAGAGCGTCCTGGCGCGACATTTGCGTGTCGCTTTGCACTGCATCAATGAGGAGCCTTTGCCTGCCACCAATTCGTTGATAACACCTGATCGCGCAGTCATACTGCGCACGCGTGAACATTGCTGTTTCAAACTTCTGCTCTTTTATTGCAATGTAAAGCTCCAAAACCATGAGTTTTGGGATTAGTTCCCTCTTTTTATAATTTGTTATCACCGCCTTTTAACGAACAAATCTTTTATACACCTATTTTCTTATCGTCGAAAAAAAGAGGGAGATTGTGGCCAGGGGCAACGACTACAGCAATGACATTTCTGATGTTGTAAGGGAGAACAATTCCCCTCCAACCTCATTTTCCAACACGATCAAGCAGGACAATCATTCAAGGCAAAAGCAACCAATGATTTATGCAATGCAGCGAAGGAACTTAGATTACAGGTCAAGACATTGTGATTATGACAAGGGAATGCGTTAAAGCTTGCTTCTCTTGGCCTTTTCAGAAATGATTGCAGAATTGCCAGAAGGGTCCTCGATTGTTATCTTTAGTTTTTCCTCGCCCCAGAGAACCTTCATCAATTTCTTGAGCAGGTTTTTGGCTTTTTGTTTTGCCTCATCGTCCTCCTCAAAGTCACGGACTTTTTCTATTTGTTCTTTTATTTTGTTAATCAAGCCCTCAATGTTTGTCACAAAACCCTCTGCAGCAGGACCTGGCTCAATAGTGCCGACTCGCTCAAACTTAACTGTTGCTTCTGAACTCCTAACAACACGCACTTTCAGGTCGTCTTTTCCAGAAACCTCAAAGACATACCTGCATGGCTCTTTCTTCTCTGCAGCCTCAACATCTGCTTTGTGATACTTGCAGTTCTCGCAAGTCATTGAGAAAATATAGAGTTTGCCGAAGAAAGGCACTTCTGTTTCTGCTTCTGTCAGTATGAGTTTTTTCTGGCCACAGACAGGGCACGGCTGGTTTTTGAGCGTTGCGGTTATTTTTTCTGCAGTCATAAAAAGAAAGGTCAGTTTGTGGATTTAAAAAATCTGCGGTTTTGCAGGGCCGGCTTTCATTGGAAGGATTTGCATGCCTGACTTACAAGTCTTTTATAAGATACCAGGGCAACATTTCTCTTTTCAGGCGTTCTATCTGCGCGTCTATAAACTGGAATTGCTTATCAAATTTGTCACGAGGACTCGTATATATTCCCGGTCCTCTTTTGTAAGACGAGTACGGTGTTCTCCAGTTAAAATAGTTTGGTTCTTGTTTTATTTCATGCTTTATTTCATCTTTCATAAAGTCAGTCATGATGTTTGAGTATTTAAACCTTTCGTTTTGTTATTATTGTTTAGTAGTGAATTAAATGGGTATTGGGTTATGGTTAGTCAAGCTTGAATTTTGCAAAAATCTCTGCGTTTGTCCTGAGGTTTGGGTTTTCCTCCGGCGGAAGAAGGGTGCGAGAGCAATAGCCCTCAATAAGCTCCAACGCGCCAGGAGCATTAAGCGCGATTTTCCTTTTTGCAGCCTCAAGCGCCTTTCTGCCGAATTCAAACGCGTCTTCCTTTTCCAGATCATTCTCAGAATATGCAGGAACGCATTTGTACGTATCTTCAATCTGAAAGAGACTGTATCTGCCAGAATCATACCTGCGGTCATTGACCGTGACTGAATTGATTCCTTCAGCATCTGCATTTATTATGATTGAGTCGCCGTCTTTCATAAGTGTAAGGGAAACAGGACCTGAAATGCTATGGTATGAATGACAATATCGCAGGTCTGCATCATTAAGTTTTCCTTTAATCTCAAAAGAACCCTGTCCGGGATATGTGGGTATCTCTGTGAACGAGATTGTAAAACCATTGCGAAGCTTGATTTTCTTGATTTCCTTTTTCACCAAGTCATCAAGCGCCTTAAGGGATGCCATAATAAAGAAATAATGCCGCGACTTTTAAAGATTGACAAAAAAGAGCTTATTCCTGTGGCGATTCCTCTGTTGCCTTGACTTCTTTGGTCTGCTTTGAGCGGTAAATGCTTGCAAAGCTCGGAGTCACGACAATATAGTCATCACCAAAGCCAGCAATCTCGCCCTCAATAGCATCGGTTGTCTTTTTCAGCTTGTTTATTGCGCGCTTCAATTCCACAAGGTCGCGCTCCTTCAATGGCTTGATGTTTACAAGCGCAATGGTGTATCCCTCGCGCAGGGAGTCAAGTATTGGCTTTACGTCCTCAAAGTCCTCGAGCTGGAACGGCCTGACAAGAATCCTTGAATGCCCTTCCCCACCTTCTGTGTCAAGCTCAACATATCCTTCCTCTGCCGCAAGATCGTCATACTGCTTGTCTGAACCAAACAGCCTTTCAAAGAACTTCTTCATTGTGAATCCTCCTCTCACCGTCGCTTTTATTTTAATTTTCTTAACTCCTTAATAGTGCTAATGGTTGCATTAACTTGTATATAAAATCTTCGCTTCTGGAGTCCTGACGAGATGATTCACCGCAACCTTTTTAAACCAGCCATAAACACTCTGTGCAGGTGTACCAATGGGAAAACGCAAAGGTGGCTACCGCCGCAGGACAAGGAAGCTGATGCGAAAAAATGCGCGCGCAAAAGGCAAAATCAAGCTCGCGTCTTACTTTGCAAGCTACAAGCCAGGCGACAGGGTTGCCCTTTTTGCAGAACCTGCTGTCCAATCAGGGATATATAATCTTCGGTTCCACGGCAAGGTCGGCAGGGTTGTTGGAAAGCAGGGCGACTGCTACAATGTCGAAATTCTTGATGGCGGAAAGCAGAAAACAGTCATAGTCCACCCTGTCCATCTCAAGAAGGTATAAAAATGACACACAAGGTGCTCTCGGAATTGGCAACAAACACCGCAGAGGTCAAGAAGCAGCTTGAGGAAATCAAGGAGAAAGACAAGGAGCTCGGCTTCAGGGCGCAAAGGACCCTTGACCATCTTGAAAGCATCGGAACTTTGCCACAAAAAAAAGCAAAGGAGCTTGAGAACGCCCTTGCAAAGCTGGAAATACCAAGGATGAAGGACCAGCACATCCACAAGCTGATTGACATTCTTCCAAAAACAGCAGATGACGTCAAGCTAATCCTGCAGGGTTATGCGCTAACAGTCACGAACGAGAACTGCAAGAGGATAGCAGACACGATTGCTGAGATTGTGAAATAATCCCTTTACTGCAAGTCCCTTGCGAGATAATGCCTGAAGCCTTCTGCGCTGAAATCCGCATTGTTCAGCAGGCAGTGGTCGATATACCGTCTTAGTTTCTCACGGCCCCTTGGATCCTTCGTGGCATTGTGGAAGTATTCGACGTCTTTTTCATCAGTGATTCCCAATTTCAAAAGCATTTTCTCATAAAGGTCCTTGCCTTCTTTTCAAGCTGGTCATTCTCAGCATCCAGTTTTTCCATTTTCCTTGAAACATACCGCTTGAAGCCTTCTTTACAAGGTTTTGTCTTGTTTGACGCGCATTCTTCAATGTATTCCCTGAAAGTGGCTCTGCCTTTTTCATCCTGCATTATTTGGTGGAAATACTCAACCTCTTTTTCTTCTGATACTCCTGTTATTGCAAGAAGTTTTCGCAGGCGGTCTTTTGCACGCTCTTCAAGCAAGTCATTGTCGCTTTCAAGCTTTGTTATGATTCTCTCAAGGCGTTGGTTTACTTGCTCAATCTCGCCAATAAACGCATTTTTCTCAACCGTCGCGACCTTTTTGTCCTTCCAGTCCTTGTAATAGGTTATTCCGCTGTATACCCCAAAAATTGTTGCACCTGTTGCTGCAAGCACGCACACAAGTCCGAGTTTCCCTTTGCGCTGTTCTTGCTTCTCATATTCGTCTGCCATACTTTTATCTTACATTTAGAAAGATATTAAACTGTGTTGTAGTAACCACCGCTAATGCGTGGCTAGAACATTAAGCACAAGCCTGCGGTTGCATGGTTTCCTCTTGACGACAAAATAATAAACCACCCGCAGTCAATAATCATCCAAATCCAGAAGATAAAGGTTAGAACGCACACAGCCATTTTCTGCCACCATTAAGGCAAAAGTTCTGCGCAATGTTTATATACTTTGTACAATTCACATTTTTTATTGTGGAAAATGACTAGGGGAACCGCACATGGAACAAAGCACGACAGTCACACCAGAGAAAAGGCAGACCAAGGAAGAGTTTGCAATCGTGCTAGACTTCTTGCCACACGGCTATCCATTTGACCCCAGGCCAAGCCACAAGAAATCCCCAATAGTCCAGGCGATAGGCAAAAATCACTTCACGCTTCTTGAGCTTGTGCCAAAGAAAGAGGTCTTCTTGCAGCCATTGACCGAGGTTTATATCGGCGAGGGCAAAAGGGACCAGATTCATCACATAGTCGGCAAGCTGCCTATGGAAAAGCTCACTGCAACAGCAAAAACAGAGCTTGAGTTTGTTGTAAAGGACCTTGTCCACAAGAACGAACAGCGCTTTGTGGACTTTATAAACACAGCCAGACCCTTAACAACGAGAATGCACCAGTTAGAGCTGTTGCCAGGCGTTGGGAAAAAGCATATGTGGGAAATACTGGAAGAACGGGAAAAACAGCCATTTAAGAGCTTCAATGACCTAAAAGAACGCGTAAAATTAATGCCTGATCCTGAAAAGGCGATAATCAAGCGTATTTTGGCTGAATTGTCAGGAACAGAGAAGCACAAGGTATTTGTGGATGTCTGATTCTTGCATTATTCCTGTTTTTAGTCCTTTTTGCCCTAAAACATAACGTTTATATAACACTGGTGATTTTTTGTCGTCTGTTAACACTCAGGGGTGATTTTCAATGCCAAAAGGAAGATGCATGAAGTGCAAAAAAGAAGTTGAAATCAAGAATGCTAAGGAAGTTATTATGAAGAACGGAATGAAGGCTGCAAAAGGCGAATGCCCTGCCTGTGGCACAAAGGTTTTCAGGATTCTCGGAAAGGCATAAGGAAGTCTTTTCATTTTCTCTTTTTTTACACATTATTCTTCAATTGCACAAAATTTAAATAGCCAGATGCGTTCTTCTGCACCGGGGTGATTAAATGGTAAACCAGCCAGAAAAAAGAGTCAAGCTGTTGAACCAGATAGAATTCAATATCCTTGAAAAGAGCACCATAAAGAACGCACGCAGGGCAAAAGAAATAGCACGGCAATGGCTTAGGCTTTCGCGTTAATCACACACAACCCTGCTTACGGGGGAGGTTGAAGGTTATGCATGACCAATTTGTGCGCTTTGACGAGGATGATGAAGGCGACCCAGAAGACTACGACGATTACGAGTGATTTCCGCGTTTTTGGAAAATTATTTATACCGGTCATTTTCGTTTGCACTTAAAAACAAAAACGGGGGGATTTTAATGAAGAAAAGAATATTTGCAGTCTTGTGTATAGCAATATTTATCCTGCAATCAATGATTGTGTTTGCAGGAGTAAGCCCGTATACCGACTACAAGAGCATGACAACATCAAGCAGCGTCATCCGCAAGATTGGAATGCCGACAAGAACCCAGACGTGCAACCTGCAGATAACCGCTGACCCGACCAGCATCTATTTCCTTGGCGAGGCAAGAAGGGAGTGCATCCAGAACAACAAGGGAAACCTGTTCTGCCAGCAGGAATGCCTTGACAAGATGAAGCTGTACATCTACACAGGCAAGTATGACCGCCAGCTCGGGCTTCTCGGCGCGTATAACTGCAAGGGAGTAAGTGCAGAGGAAATGACATCTGCAAAGTCAGCAAGCCAGTGCTATTACGTGGCAAAGAACACATGCACTCTTGCAAACCCGAACCAAGACTATTGTCGCAGGAAATGCACTGAGAACGCATATGCACACTGCAGGCAAGCAATAGCCCAGCTGAGATTCACGAAATAAGCACGAACACTGATTTTTCTTTCTTTTTCTATATTTTAAATAATCTGTTTTCACGCTTTTATCGTGCCGTAACCTATTAATCTCCACCTTTGGCCCATGTTCCTTGACATAACCACGTTTGCACCTGCTTCTGCACACACAGGCCGTCTCAACGTGCACACAATCTCTTTCTTGCTGAGAGCCTTCACAATCCCGACTGTTGCTGCAGAATTCACGTTAAGCATGAGAAGCTCGCCAATCTTTACCGGCTCAACAACAAGCTTGTCCTTTGCGCCCACAACACGGTCAAGCAGGTGCGGCTCAAGCCTTAATTCGTTCCACACAGGAGGCAGTTTTCCAGGCAGGCCAACAACAGAGCCAACAAGCTTGTCTGACTTCACGACAGCAGGATCAAGCTTTGTCATCAAAGCAATGCTTCCGCCAGGACCTGCATCATGAACCTTTACCCCGCCGGTCATTATGCTGACCACTGTGGTCGTGAGCGGCTTCCACTGCTTCTTGTCTTCATAGCCGGGCAGTATCATGATTTCATCTCCCTCTGCTATCTTGCCTTGCTTCAAGGCGCCTCCAAGAACGCCACCCATCATTTTTTCTGGCTCGACGCCGGGCTTGTTGATGTCAAAAGACCTCGCGACAAACATCAGGGGCGGCTTGTCAAGCTCCCTTTTCGGAGTCGGAATCGTGTTCTGTATTGCCTCAAGCAAAACATCAAGGTTGACGCTGTGCAATGCTGACATCGGCACAACAGGCGCGTTCTCATAAGGAGTGCCTTTCAGGAACTCCCTGATTTCCTGATAATTCCTCTTTGCCTGCTCAGGAGTCACTAGGTCAATCTTGTTCTGCACCACAACAATGTTCTTTATACCCACAATCTGCAATGCCTGAACGTGCTCCATTGTCTGCGGCTGGGGGCATTTCTCATTGGCTGAAACAAGCAATAATGCTCCGTCAATGATGTTTGCGCCACACAGCATTGTTGCCATAAGGGACTCATGCCCAGGAGCGTCAACAATAGAGAACCGCCTTACTGCAATGCATGGCTTTCCACATTTTTGACAAGTGGGCTGGACGCCGTAAGCGTCTGTTCCCTCGCACGTGCTGCACCTGTAAATCGTCACGTCCGCATAACCAAGCCTTATCGTGATTCCGCGCTTTATTTCCTCGCTGTGAGTGTCAGTCCATTTTCCTGAGAGCGCCTTGACAAGAGTGGTCTTTCCGTGATCAACATGCCCCACCATGCCGATGTTAATCTCAGGCTGGGGCGGCAAAGAACTTGGCTCAACAGTTTCAGGCGGCGGAGCGCGCTCTGGGTGCTCAACATTGGGCTCTGCTGCCTGTTTTTTTCTTGTCATGAATTCTGCCGACTAATGGGGAGTTTATAAACTTTGCCCAGCGAAATGTTTAAATAGTCAACCTGCTGGAACGCATTCATGCAAAAAGAGGCAGTAAGCAACGAGATGCCGGACAATACCGTCTTCTGGAGCATTATTGGTGTTGCGTGCATTTTCCTTGTCGTGGTTGCGACAGCAATGATAATCAAGTCGGACATTACGGGCAAGATAGTCCAGCAATGGTTTGACCCCTCAAGGCCTTTTGAGGTAAACCCTTACGCGTGCCTTGGCGTCCCAATGTGCGGCGGAAGCCAGAGCTACATGTGCTGCGCAGAAAAACCATTGCCGAACGGAATGAAGTGCACCCAGCCAATAAGGGGCTATGCATCAGAGGCGCCAATGTGCCCAGAATCAATGCCTTACAAGTGCCCCTGCCCTGAAAAATACCCGTACAAGCAGTCATACCCAATACCTTCGAGGTAAAAAAAATGGACAAGCCAGTAATTGTCGCAGGAATCCTCGCAATCCTTGCAATAGTCGGGATTGTGTTCTTTGTCAACAGCGCAATGACAGGAAAGTTCTATTACCCATACAACAACATTTATGCAGATGACTTTTACGTAAAACCCACAAGCGTGAGGATGGATGTTGCAAGCGGGGTCGTGTTCCTGCGGCCAGACCAGGTAATAAACAATGTCTGCATGAACACAGTATTGTGCAGCGGAAAGTCATCATACGTGTGCTGCAAGCACGACGGAACAGAATGCATCATTCCGCCAAAGGAATACCAAGAGTCAGGCAGCTGCCCGCTTACGCACAGGGGAAGATGCCTGTGCAAGGAAGACTACTTGGCAGGACTTGTTGAGAAATACGGATGATTTCTAATGCATAAATCTTCTTAATTCAGCCACTTTCCTGTCTAACAATGCCTTTGTGCTTGCTTCCACATTTAATCGCAAAACGGGCTCTGTATGGCTGCTCCTGAGGTTGAACCACCAGTCGGGAAATTCCACAGTAAGGCCGTCAATGTGATAAACCTTGCCCCTTTCAGAATACTCTTCTTCCACTCTCTTCATTGCTTGATGCTTGTTTTCCACAGTAAAGTTTAGCTCTCCAGAATTGAAATATTTCTGCAAAGGCGCCAAAAGCCTGGACAATGGCTTTTTTTCCCTGCTGATAATGTTAAGCATAAGCATTACAGGAATGTCCCCGCTATCTGCCCAGAAATTTTCCTTGAAATAATAATGCCCGCTCAGTTCGCCCGCAAGCAATGCGTTCTCCTCCTTCATTATGTGCGAGATGTAAGTGTGACCAACCCTTGTCATTATTGCAACACCACGGGCTTCTGTTACTTTTTCCTTTACTATCCTGCTGCATCGCACGTCATACAATATTTTTGCGTGAGGGTTTTCCTTAAGCAAGTATTGGGCGAGCAGGACAAGTATGTGGTCAGGCCTTGCAATTTTTCCTTTTTCGTCGACAAAAATCACCCTGTCGCAGTCGCCGTCATACGCGATCCCAATGTCAGCCTTGTTCTTCTTAACCGCCTCACAAAGCTTGTCCAACGCGCCTTCCTTCAGGGGGTTCGGAGGCCTGTTTGGGAAATTGCCGTCAAGCTCAAAAAACAATGGAATTACTTTGGCAGGAAGGCGTGCAAAGACCTTTGGCGCAATAATTCCCTCAACACTATTTCCAGCATCAATCACAACCTTTAGTTTCTTGATGCTGTCCTTGAATTTCCGTACATGAGCCGCATAATCATCCAAGATGTTTTTCTTTCTGGTTTTTCCCTTGTGCTTTGGCCGGCCGAAGTTTGCCTGCTCAATCAATGACCTTATCGGGCTCAATCCGTCAGGAAAGCCGAGCGGGCTTCCTCCTTTTGCGCAAATCTTGAAGCCATTATACTCCTTGGGGTTGTGTGATGCTGTAATCATCACTCCTGGGTTTTTCTGTGTTGCAAAATAAAGCATTGGAGTCGAGCACAGGCCGATGTCAATCACGTTGCTTCCCTGGTCATTAATGCCTGCAATCAAGCGTTCTGCAAGCCTGTCAGAACCAATCCTTGCATCCCTTCCAACAATAATAGTTTCGTTGGTGAAATGCATTGCCACAGCCCTTCCAAGCTTGTACGCAAAATCAAGAGTAAGCTCAGAGGGATAAATGCCACGAATGTCATACGCCTTGAACAGGTTTTCCATAAGACCTCTTTTTGCAGAAGGAATGCCAAATGGGGTATAAAAATCCTGCTGTGGAATTACTTCCTAATCACGTAAAAAATCTCATTCGGTATCGTGAAAGTCTCATATTTCCACCCAAGCCGCTTGAGCATTAATTCAATCCACACCCTTCTCGGCTGTTTCATTGGCTTTCCGCTGCTTGTCATTGTTGGGAAGCTCACAACAACCCATCTTGCAGGCAATGCCTTCAGCAGGAGCTCGCTCAGCTTGTGCCCCTCTCCCTTCTCAATAATTTCAAGGAGCTTGAAAACAAGGGCAACATCTGCCTTTGGAAGCCTTTTGATTTGCTCAATCCCTTTCACGTCAACAATCCTGCACTCACCCTCAATGCCCGCAATGCTGAAAAACTGGTCAACAATCGAGCAAAGATTCCTGTCAATGTCAACGCCAATGATTGTTGCATCGCGGTCAGGATAAGATAAGGGATTGAGCCCGCAACCAATGTCAAGAACAACATTCGGCTTTCCCGTGATTGCAAATATTTTTTCATACACTTGATCATAAAAAGGCAAACGCTCCTTGGTGGATACATGAGTGGAAAGAAGGTGGGCGATTATTTCCTGCTTTTGCTCCTGATTTGTGCTCTGCCTGAGCCCTGCAAGCAACACTTCCCTGTGCATCGGCTCATCGCCCTCATAAAGTGAAACGTTTCTCCTCAGAACTGCTCGAACCGCCTTGATTAACTCCTTGTATGCACTGCTTCTTGTGCTCAGCACAGCAAGTTTTTTTTCAAGTCCTGGCCTTTTTCTCAGCTCCTTTTCAAGAACAGCCTTCACAAAAGAATGCTCTATTCCTGAGAGTTCCTTTTTCGCCAATATCGCGTGGATAATGTCCTCTTTTGTAGGCATGAAACAAACATTCAATAGAACTGGTATTAAAGCTTAATCCTGATAACAGGCTTCAATGATGCTTTTGGAAGCTGAAGCTTGTTCTTGCCGTTAAGGCGGTGGTTCATTTTTCTTATGCGCGCCTGCTCAAGACTTATTATTCTGCGGCACTCAACACACCATTTCCGCATTGGAGAATAACTTCGCACTGGAGCGCCGCATCGCTTGCAAACCGCAGTCATTATCCAACCACCATTATTGCAAAACACGGCAGGTATTTATTAAGCTTATGGAAACATACCTACTCAAAAGTAGTCAAAATAGGTTGTGTTTTCGTCGATAATTTTATATACCTGACTGCGGTTTTTTGGAAAAGAGGGGCAACATGGACACTCCCCCACAGCAACCAGAGAATTCTGAAACGCAGTTGTTAGGCGGCAACATCGAGCTCACTGGCTTTCGGGCGCTTGACGGAGGCTCAATGATAGTCCTCAAGAAAATAATCGGCAATTATGCAAGACGCTTTTCAGACAATTACGGCAATGAAAAAATGTCATTGACGCTCTCAAAAGGCACAGACCAGTTCGCCCTCTCAGCATCAGTGTTATGCAAGGGAAACAAAATCACCGTGGAACACACTGACAAAAACGTTTTCTTCCTGGTAGATGCCGTGTTAAAGAGGATTGAGCAGGAAATATCAAAATAATCATTTCTTCTGCTTCTTCCTTTTACGCCTTGAAATAAGAATTGCAACCTGTGCAAGAACAAACCAGACAATCAAGAAGTTCGTAACAGGCCACAAATAACCGAATATTCTTGCCTTGACAAAGAAAACAATCAGCGCAATAATTCCTGCAACAGTGTATTCCCTCATCCGCCCTTTTTTCAGCTCAACCCACATCCTGACAGTTATCAAATACAGTATGACACCATTAATTGCAATGTCAAGAATTGTTGCAGCAAAAACAAACCCAAGAATAACAATTAAAAGAACAAACAGCAAAAGCCCAATGATTGTAGGAAGCATACCCCCTGCGTGTTTGAAGCAAAGTTTATAAACCTAACCCTCAGGGTTTTTAGTTATGTCTTTTCAGGAAGAACTGCAGGAATTTGTCAAAAAAGAGCTCAAGACAGAAATCCCCCTAGAAGTGCCTCCTTCACCAGAACTTGGCGACTTTGCACTACCCTGCTTTGCACTCGCCAAGCAGATGAAAAAAGCACCGCCAATAATTGCAAAAGAACTCGCTGGAAAACTGAAAAAGCCCGCATTTATTGAAAAAATAGAATGCAACGGACCATACTTGAACTTCTTCCTGAAAAAAACAATGCTTGCCGAGAAGACACTGCTTGACATAGAATACCAAAAAGACAAGTACGGAACATCAGACGAAGGAAAAGGAAAAACCATTGCGGTAGACTTTTCATCCCCAAACATAGGCAAGCTCTTCCATTTCGGGCATCTGAGAAGCACAGTAGTCGGAAACTCAATCTGCAAACTCCTTCAATCACAAGGATACAAGGTTCTCAGGCTTAACTATCTTGGAGACTGGGGAACCCAATTCGGAGCCCTGATTTATGCATACTTGAATTGGGGCGACAAGAAAAAAATGACCAAATGCCCAATAAAGCACCTGCTCGAGCTTTACGTCAAATTCCACAAGGAAGCAAAGGAAAACCCAAGGCTTGAGGAAGAAGCCAAGGCATGGTTCAAGAAACTCGAAGACGGAAACACAGAAGCAACAAAATTATGGGCAAAATTCAGGCAAGAATCATTAAACGACTTCAAAAAAATATACGACACACTCGGCATTGAATTTGATTCCTACGAGGGAGAAGCGCACATTGCAAAACACACCGACGACGCGATTGAGGTTTGTGAAAAGAAAAAAATCACGCAAGAAAGCGAAGGAGCCCTAGTCGTGCCTCTGAAAGGGTTTGAGATACCATTCATGCTGCGCAAGAACGACGGAGCAACAACATATGCAGCACGAGATTTGGCAGCACTGCTTTACAGAATTAACACCCTGAAAGCACAAAAAATAATCTACGTCGTCGGAAGAGAACACTGCCTCCACTTCCAGCAATTGTTTGCAGTAATGGAACTCCTTGGCTATAACAAAGAAATGTTTGCACACGTCGATTTCGGCTTCTACCTGTCCCCTGAAGGCGGAAAAATGGCAACAAGAAAAGGCAAAAGCATATTCATGGAAGACGTCCTGAAAGAAACAATAGAATTGGCCCTGAAAACAATTAACGAGAAAAATCCCAAATTAAAGAACAAGGAAGAAGTTGCGCGCATAGTTGCTGTCGGCGCATTGTTCTTCGGCGACCTGATGAATGACAGAAACAAGGACATCGTGTTTGACATTCACAGGTTCCTTGACTTTGAAGGAGACACAGGACCTTACCTGCAATACACCCATGCCAGGGCAAGCTCAATAATCAAGAAAGCAAAAGAAAAAAAGCTCACAATAACAACAAAAGTCAAGTTTGAGTCGCTTTCAGAACCAACAGAGAAAAAAGTCATAACGCTCCTCTCAGAATACCCCCAAGCAGTCAAGGACTCACTAAGACAATACAAACCCCACATACTCGCCCAATACCTGATTTCCCTCGGCAGGGCATTCAACGAATTCTACCACTCCTGCCCCTGCCTCCAAGAAACAGACCTGGAAAAGCAAAAAGCCAGGTTATTGCTGATTGAAGGCACAAGAACAGTGCTTAAAAACGGGCTTTCACTCCTCGGAATTACCGCCCCTGAGGAAATGTAAAACCCGCAGGCAAGCTTACAGGAGAAACAGAAAGCACAGTCGCAGTCACTATTTTATCAAGCGAACGATGACACAACCTCACCTTGCCATTCTTCCTGAGAACCCCCTTCAACAAACTGCTATAATCCAGCCTTTTCCATACAGTATCAGAATGCATTAACCACCTGTTCTTTCCTTTCTGGAAATAATTAAGGCCATGAACGCAATACTCATCATTCTTGATAAGACTGACACCTGCCTGGCAATGCATATAATATCCTGTTTTTGTCTTTTTCCCCCACCCAAGCTCAACAATATAATACATAAAACAGGTATTTGGCACCAAAATTTATAGGTTTTGCAAACCGCAGAAGTTTTATACCAGCGCTTTTTTACCATGCAAATATGAAAATAATACCCATCCAAGGCGCAGTATCAGACGCAATCCTTGCAGAGCTTCAAAAAAGACAAATAAACGAACAAGGACGACCAATCATTCCTGAAAAAACAACCGACGCGAGAGAAGGATTTGTAATGATAGGCGGAACACAAGAAACAACAGAAGCCACATTCACGACATTCAACGACAATTTCCCCGGCGCAGGAATAATCAAGTTTTGCGCACAACCAAAACTCTTCAAGGGATTTCCCGCAGAAAGAATACTCTTCGTGGGCTGCAGGACCTGGGACAAGGAAACGCACGCACAGTTAAGGGCAAGAAACTCAAAACAATACCTCATGCACGAAATAATCCAAGAAGGAATAAGCGACGTGTGCGATTCAGTAATGAGCGCAGCAAAGGACTTTCCAGCACTCTACATGTCCATTGACGCCTCAGTGCTTGACCCGGCATTCGTGCCCTCTGAAAACCCAGAACCCGGCGGAATGACAACCAGAGAATTATTGTATTTCATCCGCAGGCTCAAAATGCTCAAGAACCTGAAAGCAATAGACATTACAGGCATAAAGGAAGAAAGCGCAAAAATAGGCGCAAAACTACTCTCAGAACTGCTATAAACAGAAAAGCTTTTATACAGTGATAAATAATAGTTCTCACTATAAGGGGAGTAATAACAATGGGAAGAATAAAGACACAACTCATAAAACGACTGACACTGAACCTTGTCAAGCAACACAAGGCATTGCTGACAACAGACTACGAACAAAACAAGAAACTCGTAGAGAAACTACTGACAGACCCCGGAAAGAAAATAAGAAACACTGTTGCCGGCTATGTGACAAGGATAATGCAGCGCAAGGAAGACTAAAAACACCGGGGAAGGGGGTGCAGCGATGGAAGAAAACTCCATATTCGTCGGAAACAAGCCATTCATGAACTACGTCACAGGAGTCGTGATGCAGTTCACAACAAAAGGAGCTTCTGAAGTTGTTGTAAAGGCAAGGGGAAAATTCATTTCCCGCGCAGTTGACATAGCAGAAGTCGCCTCCAAGAGATTCCTACAAGGCGGAGTAGGAATAAAAAACATAAAGGTTGATTCAGAAGAATTCAAAAACCAAGAAGGAAAAATAGTCAGGGTAAGCACAATAGAAATAACGCTAGGAAGGAATGAAAACACAGAAATACCACCACAAACCATTGTTTAACTTAATTGCTTTCTAAAAAAAGAACTAACAACCTTCCACAACAACCTCCCTCGTAATAGCATACTTACCATACTCTGCCGTAACAATTATCGTATGCGTCCCCTCCTCCACCAAGAAAGGCTCATCAAAAGTCTTATACTCCCCCTCATCAAGCAAGAACGGTATTTTGCGCTCCAGCCCAAGGGATTTGCTCTCAAGCAACAAGTTTCCCTTTTCTTCATTACTGCCTGTGTTCTCAAGCCGCACTGTTATCCTTCCATTATCATTGCACGCAGTTGCCTTTGCCTTTCGTATCGAGATCTCATGCGATTGCTTGTCAATTCTTAGGAGAAGTGTTTTCTTTATTCTCATTCCGTTCTCGCGAATTATGATTTTCAGCTCGTATTCGTCTTCATCAGTGAGCCGTGGAATAAAGAACTCATAATCAAGTTCTTCATCATCACCTGGCTTTAGTGTTATTGTTTCTTTTTCTTCCTCATCAAGATCCTCAATCCCTGCTTCAATTGTTATCTTCTTTGTTGTGTTTCCGTTGTTTTTGAGCGATATTTCAAGCTTTACTTCGCTGTCAGGGCTTACTTTAAGCGAGGTATCTCCGTTGACTTTCTTTTTGCGCCCATTGGCCTTTGCTGTCATCTCGATTTCAAGCCCGTTGTTCTGAACAGCAGGCTGGACTGCTTGTGTGGTGTTCTGAGACGGCGGAGTTGCTGTCTGGTTTTGTTGCTGGCTGTTTTCAGGCATCTGGTTGGCAGGTGGTGTTGTAGTCTGGTTCTCAGCAGTACTTGCAGGCGGTTCTTGCTCCATCGGTTCGGGCGTGTTGTTGTATTCAGGATGTGTGTACGGCGGCTGAGGCATTGGATGTGTTACACTAACATTTATCCACGTATTCTTGCTGACAATGAACTCCCCATCCTTCACTTTAACCGTGGTGAACACAAGCCCTGGCTGTGGAGGAGTCCAACGGCCATCAAAACCAAACGGTGCTGCATAAGTGATGCTCAATTGGTTATCATCGCTTGGGTCATCATTCTCATTATCAGGATCTGAAACATTAACATAATGCGCTAAGTCAATGTCATAATCAGAAGCAATCACGTCAGGAAGCATTATGCGCGGAGGCCTGTTCGTGTTGGCAATCCTGATTTTTGCAGCCTTTGTAACACTAAACTCACCATCAGTTACGGTTACACTCACGTTAAGCTCTCTTGGGCTGTCATAATCAGGCACAAATCTGCAATCATCCTCAAGAGGATAATCACAAAAGATTGTCAAGTTGTTATCATCATTATCAACATTATTCTCGTTGTCAGGGTCTGTGGCAGTTGCAATCAAGGTGAATTCATCCCCTTCTACAGCATCTTGGAAGTCAGGAATATCAAGCTCTGGCGGCCTATTCGTATTCAAGACTGTAAGCATAATAGGGTGTTCTGATATTGTGAAACCATCATTTGCCCTTATTTTAATTGGGTATGTCCCGCTTTCATCAAATGTCAAAGTGTGCGTGCCGTCAACATCAAACGGCGCAATAATCTCAGTTTCAACCTCATCACCATCAACATCCTTAATAAGAGGCTCAATAATCAACGTTTGCGATTCATTAAATACTTGGTTCGTGTTAAGTATTATTGGCGCATGATTCATTAATAGCCTGTCGCTCAAAAGAATTGTTCTGCCATTGTAAGTTATGCTTGCCCGCAAATCATAATAAACGTCATTGCGGTCAAGATTGTTTAATTCAAAAACCACTTTGTTCTGTCCAGGCCGTAAGACAACTTCCTGGCTGATTTCCTTTACCTGTTCGCCATTTCTTGACAACTCCAGCAAGATTTGAGCAACAATCTGCGTTTCCCAGTTATTTGTTATACTTAAATTGATTTTTGCACCATCTTTCATAACCTGCGGAATCTCAAACTCTACCTCAATCGTTTTCACATCTATGCTGAATGATGCGTGTGTCTTTTCCTCACCACCCTGCACGAACGCAACATAATACTTGTACGTTCCTTCTTCTGCCGGAACCTTGAGTTCAAGACTGTGCTCCGAAATTGTTGTGCTTATTTCTTTTACAGAAATGATCGTTCCTTCTGAGTTTGAAAGGGTCAAATTGCCCATCGTTGGCGTGTCCTGTGTGTTTTCAATGTTTACTGTTATTTGGCGTGTTGCTTCTGGAAGCAGTTTTTGCGGAGCATCAATGCTGATTATTCTTACAGGTGAGAACGGATAATACGTAATGTTATACGTTATTGTCCTGTAAAGCCTGAACTTTCCTGCATCACAATCAATCATTTCTACCGGCAAAATCCTCCCAAGCACAATCAAGCTCTCATCAGAATATATCCGCGAAAAATCAATCCTCGCGCTCGCATTACTAACGTCGCAGTCACGTTCAGAATAACCAAACCCATTCCATAAAGGAACATTTGCCGTTACATCAACAGGGTCTGAGAACCCAACAAGTTCCGCACCAGTAATGATTGTTTTAAGAGGGAACTCAGTATTTGTTGTACGAACAGGAAGAACCAATTCACCAAACGATTCTTGCAACAATGCTCCGGGTATTGTGATTAATGTGAAATTCTCCAGTTCCACAACATCATAAGATGGAATGGTCCACTTAATCGTTTTTACGTATGCTTCATCAACTGCCTGTATTCTGTATTCCTCCACAGACTGCATTGTGAAATCCTCGGTTATGCCTTTGCACAATCTTTCACGCACAGAATTATCATACACAGGCACAGTCACTCGCACTAACGGGTTTCCATAAAGAGCATAAGACAATAAAGTGAGCCCTATAAGCTCGTTTGAGTCTTTCAGATTCCAGTGATAATTGTTACGTGCCTGTGCAAAAACATCACCAAGACTATCCCCATTTCCAAGATTGCAAATAACTGTTTTAAGAAATTGCTGGCTCGCGTACGCTGTTGGCGCAATCATTGCCGCATGCGGCGTAAGAGTGTTAGCAATGCTTTCAAGTTTAGGCAGCGAAAGCCCAGCATATTCCGAATTAACCAAGAATAAAGACTGCTTAGCATCAAGCGCACCACTCCAAGATTCTACATCACCAGTATCAAATACACTGGTGAATGCAGGCATGCCCTTATAAGGATACGAGTCAACAACAACAAGCTTGTTGCCAGTATTCTCAATCCAGTAATTACTTAATGATTCTGAAAAATGACTTGGGAAGCTTTCAGAAACAATTTCTCGCGGTTCAGAATACGCCCATTTATAATCCACCACAACCGCATCATCAAGACTCAAGTCTCCTTGCGTTAATTGCCGTGCCAATTCATCAGGCGAGCTTCCCACAATACGCGACACAGAAGTCGACTCGTAGACAGAAGAGACTGCAAGAACTGGACTACCAAGTACCAAAAACAACAATAAAAAAATACATACTTCCACGAGTTGTGATTTCTTATTCTTATTCAGCATTTTTTATGTACCTAAACCCCCAAATAAGGAATATTAACACAGTTACCTGCACTACTGGCAATTTTACACGTCCCATGCCATAAGTGGTGATTAGAATATTAATTGCGTGTAATGAAATCAGCACTATTAAAGTAATCAGCGCCCATTTCTTGAATTTTGTCAAGTAATACGCCGCTATTAATCCAAGCGCTATAAAAACAACACTTGAAACCAAGTTAATCGCAAAGAAAAGCGTCCCTCCATAAAATTCCGTTAAACTCTCCTTTCCACCAGCAAAAATAAACGGCAACGCAATTAGCCGCCACCCAAAATAAAAAAACATAAAATACGCCAAAAACCTTATGACTCTTCTTGCTCTTTCATTAGTACCAATCTTGGTTATTTTTTTATTCTCCATCTTAATCCCTCCTCTATGACAATCCCCATCACGTTTTTGTTATGATTCTTATTTCATTTGTTCCTACCATTTGATTCTTACATTGATGCAATTCACTTTTCATATCCAGTCCTCTTCAATCGATTTAATTCCAAACATCTCTGAAGCAAGCTGTTTTGTTGTTGCGATTAACTCATTTATTTTCTCCACTAATTCTGGAGGCTCAGATATTTTATTATAGGGTTCTACTCTGATGGTTATGTGATTGGTTGAGTTAATAAAGCACAAAGACACATATTTTTTATTCCGAAAATACTGTGAAATATACAGTTCAAAATCTTCACCAGTAACTTCCTTAATTAAGTCAAATCCTTTTTTGTTTAATTCCTCAACTATTTGGTGAACTAATTCCCAAGTAATTTTTTTATTGCACGTAATGACATAATAAAGTCCTGAGGTCATGTTAGTCCTCCTATCGTTTCTACAATAACATCTTGCTTGTTTTTTGCCCATTCCTTTAAAGCATTAAAGTAAGGATCATTATCTGGTCTAACTATTTTTATTTTTGAAGAGGGATATGCCT
>JAWCLR010000012.1:0-10088 GCA_038850615.1 Candidatus Woesearchaeota archaeon
TTGAGTTCAGCGCTCCTGTGCTTGTTGTCAGGATGATGTTTTCAAAGAAGTTTGTTGTTTTCTGCCTTGAGCCATTTACGAAGGGCAGGGCTGAGCATGCGGTGCTTGAGTTGATTTCTATTGTTCCAACGCTGAAGTTCCTTGTGTTGGCGCTGGCTGTGAATGTCTTGCTGACCCTGTCAGAGCCCTTGCCTGTCAGCTCTTCGTCAACTGCGCAGATGTTATTCGGCCAGATGTTGTACCAGTAGATTGAGGCGTTTCTTGAGGCGTATATTTCGCCGGATATGTTTGTGAGGTTCCATGCATAAAACCTGTCTCCTGAGGCATCGTCAAGCACGAGTCCGCTGTTGCTGAGGTTTCCCACAAAACCCTGCCAGGCTATGGTTTGCGAGCGCACAGAAACATTGAGCCATGTAATGTTTCCTCCCTGTGCTGTTATTGGCGTCCCTGTTTTTGGAGTCCTTGTTTCGCTTGCCCATATTGTTATGTTATCCAGCCCTTCAGGAAGCGCCAGCACCGTGGCTGAGGACACCATTGCAATAAATAGAAGTAATGCTATTCCTAATATGCTTCGTGTTATCTTTATCATCCTTATCTTGCTCACCCTCTTTTCCTCGAATGAGGCTGCTTCTTATTTGTATTTAAACTTTTCTTATTGAAACTAGAACACGGTCAACTTCGTAAAACAGAGTTGTGGCTTCAGACTGCGGCACCATTAAAGAGGATTTCTACGGAAGCCTTATTGGAGTTCCACTATATATGTTGTCTTGTTCAGAGTGCCCCTTAGTCTCCTGACGAGTGTTGGTATCCTCGCCTCATAATCAACCTGCTGGCTGAAGCCTCCTGTCTGGTTCATGTTTATGTTGCTTATGAACACAAGGTCTTCATTGTCGCCCGTATCATATTCGCCGTTTGTGTCATCATCCATGTCCCACAATATACCTGTAACGAATGTGCTGCTGTTGGTTGAGTTGATTACTGGCACGAATTCTATTGTGTTATTATAAACAGTGAAGTTAATTGTTCTGATGGGCGTTGAGTTGCTTCCACCGCCCCACAGTATTCTTATTGAGTCGTTGAAAAATGTGGAGTTTAAGTTAAAGTCCGCATCGCCAAAGTCGTTTAATGATACTCCGCCTGTCCTGTTCCTTCCGAGTGCCTGGAGCATTGAGAAGTTGAACTTGCTGCCGTTGCAGAATATGTAAATGTTTCCTGAATTGTTGAATCCGAAATTATATTTTGTCCAGTTGAGTTCTGTTTCAAGGGTGATGTTGCCAAAAAGCATGCCCGTATAGATCGTTGTGGACTTGACGTTAAGCGTCCTGTTTGCCTTGTTGTTTGTCTCATTCGATTCAGGAACTCTGCCATTTGGATCAACCACAACGGTTATTGTGCGGTTGCCTATTATGCTAATGTATGTCATGTTTGCTGTTGCATTTTTGCCGCCGAGGAGCGGTCCGCTTAGCGTTGTATTGCCTATGAGGATTCCTGTTCCATTTGGTCCGTCCCAGAAGTATACCTCAACGTTGGCAGCTGCACCCTGTCCGATGTTGTGTACTGTTGCGTGTATTGTTATGTTTTCGCCTTCATATGGGTTTGACACGTTGAAGTTTATGTCGCTGTCGTTGATGTAGAGGTCCGCCCTTCCTGGAGGTCCTGGTCGTGCCATTATGAAGTGTTGTTCTATTGTTTCAACAAAGTAGCGTTCAATCATTATTGTTGTTCTCGCTGTTGCATTGATGCTTGTTGTTTGTCCTGTTTCATTCTGATAAGTGAGTTTTACTGTGTTGTTTATCACGGTGCCTGACGTGATGTTTTTCACGAACACGGTTATGTTTATGCTTATGTTTGTTCCGGGCAACAATGTGCCGATGCTCCACGTATTGTTTGTTCCAGAGTCTGGTGCTGGATTTGCTGACAGGTAGATTATTTGTTCTGGATAAGTGTCATTCACAATAACATTGTATGCAGTGCCATTTCCTAATGAAGAAATATTAATCTGGTATGTGAGGTTTGTGCTTATGTTTACTGGGTCTGGCTTGTCTGTCTTTGTGATTGTCAGGTTTGTGAAGTTGTAAACAGGATAACTCAGCACTGTTGTGTTTATTGTCGCACTTGCACTGGTTTGCTTTTCTGTGTCATTGAAAAAGCTCACTGTGGCTGTATTGTTTATTATTGTGCCATTTGAAACATTAAGCACAAGCACTGTTATGTTTATGCTGATGTTTGTTCCTGGTGTGAGGTTGCCGAGTTGCCAGGTGTTGTTTGTTCCTGTTAGTGGTGTTGGTTGTGATGTGAGGTAGATGACTTGTGCTGGATAAGTGTCGTTGACTGTTACGTTGTATGCTGTGCCGTTTCCAGTTGATGAAATGTTGATTTGGTAATACAATTCCGTGCTTGCATTAACTGGGTCTGGGTTGTCTGTTTTAGTTATTGAAATGTTTGTGAAGTTGTATACCACGATTACAGGAACAAGTATTGTTGTGTTTATTGTTGTGCTTCTGTTGATTAACGCACCAGTCTCATTGTTGAAGCTTATATTGACTGTGTTGTTGATGATTGTTCCGTTTGTGAGGTTGAGCACTAATACTGTTATGTTTATGCTGATGTTTGTTCCTGGTGTGAGGTTGCCGAGTTGCCAGGTGTTGTTTGTTCCTGTTAGTGGTGTTGGTTGTGATGTTAGGTAAATAACTTGCAAGGGGTATGTGTCGTTGACTGTTACGTTGTATGCTGTTCCGTTTCCATTGCTTGTTATGTTAATCACGTAAGTGAGATTGCTGCTTACGTTTACTGGGTCTGGGAAGTCAAATTTTGTGACTGATATGTTGCTGATGTTGTAGCGTGGCTTGCGCCTGATTGTTAAATTATTGCTGCACTTTGTTGTGCCATCCTGCTGGTTGTCATTTGGTGTTGCACACACGTACCAAACATCATCTTCTTCTGTTTCCTGACTTGCAATTATTGTGGTTGTGTTAGTGTAAAGGAGCATTATTTGCTCAGGGGAAAGGGCGCGGTTGTATATCCTGACTTCGTCAATTGTTCCGTTGAGCCTGCAGTGAGAGCCATTATTAACTGCGCCGATGTAAATGTCGCTGTTGCTTAAGTACAAGCCTTCGTTGGCGTTCTCGTAATATTCTGGTGTTGCTTCTATGCCGTTGATGTAAAGTCTTGCATTCTGTACAGTGTCGTCTGCATTGTAAACGAACGTGAGCATTGTCCACTTGTTTATTGGCAATAGCGAGCCGCTAAATATTGTGAAGTTGTGGAGTCCGCCTGTTGGTGAGTACTCAAACCTTATGTTTGGTGGTCCTGCGAACTGGAATCCCATCCCCCACGCATTGTTGGAATAAAATGTGTCCCTTTTTGAGAGGAATGCTTGGCAGGTATTGTTGTTATTGATTTTAATCCAGAATGACCATGTTCCGTACCTGCTGATGTTCTGTGAGTCATTTGGAATTCTTATTCTGCTGTCTATTCCGTTGAAGTCGTACGCGCCCCAGCCATCAAAACCTCCAGACTGCAGCCAGGTTGCATTAATCACTGTGCCGTTGTTGCCATATGTTGAGTAGTCTTTTGTGAATGTTGCGTTTGAGCCGCCTTCAAAAGGCATGTTGAGTATTGCAATGCTGTTGTTGTTCACGCGCCAGTCAGTTATGTTCTTTACAGGGTCATTGTCAGGGTCTGTCACGTTGATGAAGTACGCTGTCAGGTTCTGGTCTGTATCATTTGTCAGGGGGTTTGTTGTGTTGAGTATTACTTGTGTTATGCTTGGTGGTTGGTTTGGCGCGATTGGAATGATTGTTATTCTTGCCCTTCTTATTGATACTATTCCTGCTGAGCCTGCAATCCTGTTGTATGAAATTGTTGCAGTGTGGCTTCCTGCACTGAGGTTAATGAGTTGGGCGGTTATGAATGGGTAAGCATCTGTGTAGTCTTGGCATCCCTGCGTTAGGTTGCCGATTGTTTGTCCGTCAAGTGCGAGGAACGTGCCGATGAAGTTGCCGTTTGTGCATGAACTGATGTTTATGTCAGCGCTTCCGATAATGAGTGCTTCTTGTGCGCTTGTCATTGTGAATGTTAGTTTTGTCTTGTTTTGCCACGTGCTGGTTGTTGTTGTGCTTGTTGGCTCGCTTTCATTGAAGAACACTGTGCTTAATGGCACTGCGGTTATTCTTGCGTTTCTTATTTGTTTGTTTGCCGCATTCTCGGACTGTGCTTGTAGGGTGAAGTTCTGGCTGATTCCTGCAGTTGCGTTCACAACAAGGTGCGTTGCGAATACTGCAATGTCTGTTGATGCCTTGCCTTCGTATGAGAGGTATGCTTTTTCTGTTCCATTGTGTAGCAGGCGTGCAAGCACTGATTGTGTTCCGCTGTTTGGCGCGACTTCGGCTGTTGAAATCACAAGATATGGTTGTGTTGTTGTTGGCGTGAATGACAGGTTGATAATTGAGTGATAAATTCCTGCCGGGCTGAGTGTCTGGAACGTGCTTCCTGATTCATTTGTGAGAGCATCGCTATTATTTACCTTGAGTATTATGGCTCTTGAACGCCTTATGTATGTGTTTTGTCCGCTCTCTGAGAAAAACTTCACACTAAGGTTTTGTGCGCCAGTGTTCAAGTTCTTAATTGCGTGTGTGAAGAACGGTGTGTAATCGCCTGGCGGGTTGCTTGTTCTGCTCGTGTCTGGCTGCCAGCTCGCATTGCCTATTGTTGTTGTGTCATTTAAGGTGAAGAATGCGTTTACGTCTCTTAAGTTAGAGCCTCCCTGGAGTTCTGCATAACCGAGCAACAAGTATTGCCATTGTGAGGGGGTTATGTTTGATTGTATTGCAATAACTGGTGTTGTTAGGGTGGTGTTTGTTTCGTCTTCCCTTTGTGATGCGTTCCATTCTGCAAATCCCGGGTCTGTTGTATTCCATAATGTGATTGTGTAGTCTGTTCCGGGCGTTATGTTTTTTATTGGCACCCACAAGCCTTCTGGCTGTTCTGGGCAGTTGTACTCGTTTCCGTCTGCGCACAAGTCAATGCATTGTTCTGTTGTTGTGTTGAAGTGTGCGCACTTGTATGCTATTGTTCCGCTTGTTGCAGTTCGCGTGATGTTGAGGGTTGTGAAGTTGAGCCCTGATGCGTCAATGGTGTAGTTGGTGTCAAGCGGGAATATGCTTTCGTTTATTGCTGCTCCAATTCTGAGTATACTGTACGGGCTTGACTCGTAATGTTCTGTTGCCTGAATGAGTTTGATTGTGCTGTGTGGTGTGGTTATGTTGAGGTGAAGCACTCCTGAAGTATTTGTGTAATTGATTGTGAAATCAATAAATTTGTTTTTGTAGTCAAGCAAGTCGATTATGTTTTTTGGTTTCCTGATGAAATAGGTGGTTGTTGTGGCATTGATGTTGTTGCGCGTGTCATTTGCAAAGAATGTTATGTTGTACCTTCCGCGCTGGGTGAGGTTTGCATAGTGAGTCAGGTAATAATCTGGTGAGAAGCCGGTTCTTGTGGTGTTGCTGATGCGGACTTCGTCAATCATTCCTTCCATCAGGTTGACCAAATCGCCACTTACACCAATAAGCAGGTCATTTGCAAGGACTATTCCTGTTGGCGGGCAGGTTGTGTTGCCTTCGAGGTTGCCATCAACATAGATGAGGCATTCATTGGTTTGTGCATTGCGCACTCCTGCTACGTGGTGCCATTCTTCAAGGACGTTTGTTGTTGCTGTTGCTGTAAAGTTTGTGTTTGTTGCATCCCTTATTGTGAAGTAGGGGATTCCTTCAGGGGTTATTGAAAGCATAAATGCTGGTGTGTTTTCGTCTGACGGGTCCATCCTAGCTATGAGCGGCTGTTCTGCGCTTATGTTTGTTGCATTCGCCCATATTTCAACCGTAAAGCTTGTTGTTGCGCTGAAATCAAAAACATTGCCGGTGTCAGGCGCGCTTATGTATTCGTCTGTGGCATAGAATCTGAATCCTTTTCTGAACTTTCCTGTGATGTTCTGCTCATATCCTGTTCCTATGATGTTTACAGTCAGGTTGTTTCCTGAGCTGTCTATCAGGTTTCCTGATTCTTCATCAAGATGCAGTAATAATATTGTGCTGTTGTCAGAATCATACGCATCATTGACTGGAGTGGTTGTTATTGTTGTTCCGTTTGGCAAAGTGATGTTTGCATAAATAGTGCTTATTGATGTTTCGTCGCTGGCAATGACTGATATTGAGACGTTTCCATTCAAGTAAGTGCCGTATCCCTCGATTGGTCTTGGGTCAAATACTGCGGGTGGTGTGATGTCATAAGTGATGAAGAATGTTGTTTCTGTCCTGTTTATGTTGTTCAGTGTGTCGTTTGCGATAAAAGTGACGTTGTACTGCCCTATTGTTGCTGTGTTGTTGAACTCAAAACCGTACTTGTCCTGCAATACGTTGCTGAGCGTGTAGTTTGTGCATGTTCCTGTTGGCGTCGTGACTTCTGCAATCACGACGCTGACGCCTGCGTACTTGTCAGTAACGTTTGCAGATATGTTCACTCCTATGTACTGGCTGTAGTTTGTTCCTGGTGGCGGCTCAAGGTCTATCACTGCAGGCGGGGTGTTGTCTATTGTGAAATTGCCGGCAAGGACGTCTGAATTGCTGAGGTGTTCTGCTGTCTCGTTCTCAAAGACGGTTACGTTAAGCGAATAAATGCCATCAGGGTATTGGCTTGTGTTCCACTCATAATTCTTTGTGCTCGAATCTCCGTAATCAGAGATTATTGTTTGGTTTTCAGTGAAGTCTGCATTCAGCAGGGTTATGTTGAATTGCAATGAATCCTCTTCTTCATCAATTACTGGCGACCACGTGATGTTAAACAAGCCAGATATTAGTTGTCCAATATATGGCGCAAGTATCCATGGTTTTGATGGCTTGTTGTTGTACAAATAGACTGAGAAGTTTGTGAATGCTGTATTTATTATCCCAGAAGTGTCATTGACTGTGAATGTTACGTTGTAATTGCCTGTCTGCCAAGTATTGTTGAATATTGCAAATGTGTAATTGAGGCTGTTTACTTCGAAATCATCAAGCGTGAGGTTCACAGAGCCCCAGCCAGGATATGCTGACTCAATCTGGAACGACACGTAAAGCCCGCGTGCAAAGTCAAAAGTGTTTTGGGTCAGGTTTTCTTCAATCCATCCATTGTTCCAATAATAAAAGCTGAAATTGTTTCCTTCACGTTTTATTCTCAGTTTTCCTGAAGTGTCATTTGATGGCCTTAAATAAAGCGGATATCCTGTGTAGTTTTCGTCATTTGCATAAACCTCGTATCCTGCTTCATAACCGCTCCAGTTTGAAATTCCATAAAGTATTGTTTTTGAGGTGGTTGTGGGGTCTGGCACTTCTGTCAGGCCCAAATAAACTATTCCGTCCTGCCCTATCCTGCTGAGAATGTCAAAGGTTATGTTTATGTCAAAGTCGCCATCAATGGCTCTTGTTGAGGCAATCATGCAGTACGTGTCTGTTTCTGGTGTGCCGTCGCCGCTTAATGAAATGAATGCCTTGCCGGGCATTGTTGTGTCAATGTCTGTTACGCAGTTTTGTGATGGTCCTGTTAGGCTGTACTGGTCCCAATAAGTGCCCATTGTGTCTGTGCTGAAGTCATCACTGACTGCCCTGTAACCCATCGTTACGTTTTCAATAGACAGGTCAGGAAGGGTCACTGACGCGATTGCAGTGTCAATGCCGTCACTATCAGTGGCGTTAATCACGAGCGAAACACGCCGTCTGTCAGGGAAGCTCTTGTTGATGGGTGCAATAACCGTTATTCTTGGCAGGTCGTTGATTGTGAACGTGTCAGGCATTGTGTATTTTGTTGCGTGGCGTTCTACAGTTTCATTCTCAAATACGACTATTTCCAACAAGTAATTGCCATTTTCGTATGCTGACGTATCCCACTCGTATTTTGTTGTTGAAAGGTTGCCATAGTTTGTTATGATTGTTGAATTGTGTGTTCCATCGCTGTTAAGAAGTGTGATGTTGAACCATACATTGTTTGATTCGTCATCATAAACGTTAGACCATGTGATGTTGTAAAGCCCGCTAATTGTTTCTCCAACTGTTGGCTTGATGATGTATGGCACGCTTGGAGGGTTGTTGATTTCTGCAATTGTGAAGTTTGTTTTCTCAGTATTGTTCATGCAGTTTACGTTGTTGATTGCGATTGCTGTGACGTTGTAGACTCCTGTGTTGTTTGTCTGTTTGAACAATGCAACTGAATAATTGAATGTATTTATGCTGAAGTTGTCCCAGCTTGCATTTATTGTGCCGAATTCAGGGTATGTGGATTCTGCCTCAAATGAAACATACAATGCCTTGCTGAGGTTGAGGTATGATTTTGCTTCAAGAACCCAATTGTTTGCTGTGTTGTTCCACGTGTAGAACTCGAAGGTCATGTTTTGGCGCATTATCCTGAATTTTCCTGAATTGTCAAAGGTGTTTCTTCGAGATAAGTAGGTTGATATGTTTTCATCATTTGCATAAACTTCGTAGACTTGCTCTTCTCCTGTCCAGAGGGATAACGACATGAATGCAAGCCTTGAAGCATTTGCTGAAGAGGGTGTTTCAAGCACCTGGAGTGTTATTGCAGTGTCATTCGCAATGCTTGTAAGGCGCTCAAATGAAATGTTGATGTCAAAATCCCCATAAACAACAGTTCTTGATATTACAGAACAAAGTGCATCTGTGAGTGGCAGTCCGTTTCCTTCAATTCCAGTAAATACCTTGCCGGGAATTGTTGTATTAATGTCTATTGTGCATGTTTGTGAGGGTCCGATTGTTTTTTCAGCCCACCAACTTGTGTTCAGCGTGTCTGCATCAAAATTGTCTGGTTGCTGCACTCTTCCGAATGTCACGTTTTGTGTGCTTCCGTTTGGCAGTGTGATGTTTGCGTATGCGGTTTTTATTCCAAGCGGGTCTGTGATGTTTGCGATTATTGGCACTATTGTGTTGGTGTCAAATACGTCATTAAATGGATAAATTATTTGTACGTATGGCTTGCTTGCTATTGTAAACGTGCCGTACATTGTGCTGCTTGTTGCGTATTTTTCGATTGTTTCGTTTTCGAATACTGTGATTTTTAGTTTGTAGCTTCCTGGGGGATAGTTTGTGGTGTCCCAGGGGTATGTGGTTGTTGCTGGGTTTCCATAGTTTGTCACGATTGTTGCATTGAATGTATTGTCTGGGTTTAGCAGGGTTATGTTAAATTGGAGATTATCATTATCAGGGTCTGTTACTTGCATCCATGTTATTGTATAAATGCCGCCTATTGTTTCTCCTGGCGCAGGTGATAGTATGTATGGTATGCTTGGGGGGTTGTTTATTTCTGCTATTGTGAAGTTTGTTTTTTGTGTTGCGTTAATTCCGTTGATGTTGTTTATTGCGATTACTGTAACGTTGTAGAGTCCTGTGTTGTTTGTCTGGTTGAATAATGCGACTGAGTAGTTGATGGTGTTTAGGCTGAAGTTGTCCCAGCTGGCGTTTATTGTGCCGAATGAGGGGAGGTAGTTGTTTGCCACTAGTCCGATGTAGATTGTATTGCTTAGGTTGAGGTTTTGTGTGGTTTCTGTTATCCAGGTGTTTCCTGTGTTGTTCCAGGAATAGAATGTGAATGTGTTGTTTGTGCGTTGTATTCTGAATCTTCCTGTTGTGTCATTTGTGTTTCTTGATGATATGAATCCTGTTATGTTTCCGTCATTTGCGTAAGTCATGTATGCGGGGTCTAGTCCTGTTTGTTTTACGAGTGCTATGAATGCGTTTCTTGATGCGTTTGCGCTTGTTGGTGTTTCTGAAATGCCAAATGCGAGCACTGTGTCGTTTTCTATTTGTGTTTTTAGGATGAATGTTATGTTTGTGTCAAAGTCTCCGTAAATTATGCTTTTTGAGATTATTGAGCAGGTTCCTGTTGTGTATGGGTATGGGTTGCCTGTGATTCCGATGAATGCCATTCCAGGTATTGTTTCATTGATGTTAATATAACATGTCTGAAGGGGGCTTATTGCTGCTTCTTCAGTCCAGCTTGTGTTTAGTGTGTTTGTGTCAAAATTGTCTGGTTGCTGCACTCTTCCG
>JAWCLR010000012.1:10143-19924 GCA_038850615.1 Candidatus Woesearchaeota archaeon
TGGCACTATTGTGTTGGTGTCAAAAGTGTTGCCTATTGGATAAATGATTTTTACGTAAGGTCTTTGTTTTGGCTTGCCTGTGATTGCTATGCTGATTGATGCGTTCGCAACAAGGGTCAAGTTAGGGAATGTCAGCGTTGTCAGTGTTTCATTCAGGATTGTTATGCCTGTTATGTCATAAGTTCCTGTTGAGTTTGTAAGGTTGGCTGCATACGTTATTTCTGTAATGTCGCCGTATGCCGTGTAGTTTGTCCATACCGTGAGGTTTTGTGTTGAAACAACAGAAGTGAGGATTGAATAAACAGAAATGTTCCATTCTTTTTGTGTTGTTGTGTTAAGCCCAAGATATTCCTCGTCCCTGACACAATCAAGCAGTACTGACTGAGTAGTCTCATTCCTGAGAGTTCCGTTTGGTATTGTTTCTGTCCTCCACCTTATTTGGTTGTTTGATAATACGATTGCGGTTTGTGGTGCTCCTGCTGATGCATTGTCGCTTGCCCACAACTGCCCTGTTGAGTTGTAAATGTATGTTGTGTTTGGTATTATGCTGTTATTGTATTGCGAGAAAATTCTTGGAGTAAAAATGTAATCAAGGTATGCGGGATAATTCATTGAGTTGTTGAATGTGATTGTTGCCATTCTTGTTTCGTTTATTCTGCTGTTGGGTCCTATTGTGTAATTACTTTCTAATTGCGCTGAGAATGATATGAACGTGTTGATTTCTACTGGCTTTGGGTGCGTGATTACAAAGCTTGCTGGCATTCCTGAATAGTTATAGTATATCTTGACTTGTTCTTCAACAGGCATACTGCAGTTGAGGTGGAGAGATGTTCCCAAGTAATATCCTTGAGCCAGCAGATGAGTGTCAGTGATGTTGTTTTCTATTAGTGTTGGCGTGTTTGCAGGAATTGTTGCGTATGTTGTATTACAGTCCTCGTAAATCTTGTTAAAGTCAGGGTCTCTGAACAAGTAGCAGAGTTTTGGCTTGCATGTAGTGTCATTTATTGAAATGTTGAGCTTCATTGAGAAAATTCCGTTTTGTACGTCATACCCTCTGTTTAGTGAGCAGGTGTAGCCGCTTCCGCAATAATTAAATTCTTGCACGAGATTGTCGCCTTGTGTGAGGCTTGCATTGATTGTTTTGGTGTAAAGCCCTCCTGAAGGCATAATCCTTTCCAGATATGTTGTGTATTCGCCAACTCCGTCAAATGTTTTGTTGCCATTTTCAGTCAGGTAAGTTATGAACCAGACGTTTGTTGATGTGGTGTTTGTTGCTGTTGCATAATTCTTTTTCGTGCATTCTGCGCTTAGGCTTACGTTGTCATAAAGCATTCTTGTTGAGAGGTTGCCTGTGTAGTTTCCTGTTGTTGGCGAGTAAACCAGCTCAATTATGTCTGTTGTTTCGTTGTTTGTTACGTTGCAGTATGCATTGCTTATTGGCTGCCCTGTGCGTACATCAATGAACCGTGCATTAAGCGGTATGTTGTATTGGGTGTGGAGAATATCACCATGTCCTTGCGGGTACACTGTCTGGTTCACGCTGAAAATCAGTGCTGTTGGTCTTGGCATTACCGTGAAGTTCTGGATTGCTGTCTGGTTATATTGTCCTGCAGTGTTGTTTGCCCAGAAATACCATCCAATCACTGAGCCGGCATCTGCTGTTATTGTTGTGATGTTCCAGGATTCATTAGTCAAGCCACCGAATGTGGTGAAGCTTGAGTTCTGCCATCCTGACTGGTTGATTGAGAAAATGTATCCTGAGAGGCTGGTTCCTGAAGTCCATGTTGTGTTAAACCTTATGCTTGTGTTCCAATAAATTGGTGTTTCGTTTGTTGATGGGTTTGTCCAGTTGATGTATACTTTTGGTGCGAGTATTGTTACGTTGTTGCTGCAGACCGTGTTGCCATCCTGCTGGTTGTCATTTGGCGTTGCGCAGGCCTGCCATACTTCGCCAGTTATTGTTTCGGTGCTGGCAATGTTCATTGAGTGAATGCTCTTGTTGCCGTCAACGTACAATTGCCATATTTGTCCTGCGCTTAGGGAGCGGTTGAATACGAGCACTTCATCTATTGTGCCGTTAAAGTCCCATGTTGTTCCGCCATTTGCGTGCCTTCCAATTATTGTGTTTGAGCCCAGCCCTGAATAAGATATGGGTAATGAATATGTGGTGTAATTAATAAGCACTCCGTCAACGTATATTGATTGCACTTTTGCATTGTTGTCAAAAGTGTATGCGAGGTGGTGCCAGCCTGTGCCGTTCAGGAACATGCTGCTTGGTGTGGCCTGCCATGTTGAGCCGTCGTAATAAAATCCGTAAGCTCCAACCCATGGGGGATAATTGATTGTGGAAACCCTTAGTGCTACATAGTCACCGAGTGAAATAATTTCACCTTCTGCGTCCTGCGAATTGGGCGCCCAGTTTATCCACGCTGTTATTGTTATGCTTGCAGGCTGCCCAAGCAGTCCTGAAACTTGTATGTAGTCGTCAATGCCGTCAAACTGGTATGCGCCTCCTACTTTTCCCGAATTGTTCCATACTGGTGAATTGGCAGCAGTTCCCCCGCCGAGGGTGCCGTTGTTTCCGTACTGGCTGTAGTCCCTTATTGCTCCTGTAGTGAGGCTTTGTGTGTTTGTCTCAAAAGGTATGTTTAACAGTGCTATGCTTTTGTTGTTCACGCGCCAGTCTGTAATGTTTTGAATTACTGCATCATCAACGTCAGTGGCGTTTATGATGTACAAAGTCAGGTTTTGGTAAGTGTCATTAAGCAGGGGGTTTGTTGTGTTGAGTATTACTTGTGTTATGCTTGGTGGTCTGTTGATGATTGTTGTATTAGTTGTTGCTGTCGTGCTTTGGTATCCGCCTGTTATGTTCCGGAATGTGATGTTTGCGGTGTTGTTGATTATTGTTCCATTGCTTACGTTTAGCACTAATACTGTTATGTTTATGCTGATGTTTGTTCCGGTGTTGAGTATTGTCCAGTTCCATGTGTTGTTTGTTCCAGCCAATGGCGCAGGTTGGCTTGTGAGGTAAATGACTTGTTGTGGATAAGTGTCATTTACTGTCACGTTGTAGACGGTGCGGTTTCCTGTGTTAGAAATGTTTATTTGGTATGTCAGGTTGCTGCTCTTGTTGACAGGGTCTGGCCAGTCTGTTTTTGTTATGCTGATGTTTGTTATGTTGATTATTCTTTTCTTGATTGGTATTGCTGAAAGTATTGCGTTCGCTATTCTGACTGTGTTTGAGCTTACTCCGCCTATTCTTCTGTACTGCATTGACAATGTGTGAGGTCCTGCGCTAAGGTTTGTTGCGTGTGCTGTTATGAAATCAATTACTTCGTAAATGTCAATGACTCCTGATGTCATGTTGCTTATGGGTGTTCCGTCAAGGAGCACTCTTACATGCATGAATCTGCCATTTGTGGGGGTGCTGAATGAGGTGTTTGCAGATCCGAGTATGAGCACGTCTGATGGTTCGTCAAGCGTGAAGTAAAGATTTAGTTTGGTCTGGAATGATGTTGATGTTGTGGATGAGAGGGTTTCGCTTGTATTGAAGAATGCTGTTTCCAATGGAACAAGTGTGATTCTCGCATTTCTGATTGCTTTGTTCGCCGTCGTTGCACTGCTTGCTTGGAGTGATATGTTTTGCTGGACTCCTGCTGTTGCATTGATTATTTTGTGTGTTGCAAACAATGCAGTGCTGTTCGCGTTTGTTCCTGCTCTTGTTGTCCCCCCATATTGGTTGCCGTTTATGTTTAGCAATGAGTTTATTTTTTCTGTTGTGCTGTTTGGCAATAATTCTGCACTTGCTATCACGAGTGCAAGGGTGGTTGTTGGTGGTGTGTATGTTAGGTTTGTTATTGCGTGGAACACGTTTATTGGTGACAAGACCTGCCAAGCGTTTCCTGTGCCATTCGTGAGTGCGTCTTGGTCTTGGATTTCCAGCGCTATTGCTCGCGCATTCTTCACATACGTTGTTGCTGTTGACGAGCTTGTGTAATGCCTTATGCTCAAATTCTGGGGGGCAGTGTTAAGTGTTGTGAGGTTGTGGGTGAAGAATGGCAAGTAGTCTCCTGGCGGGTTGCTTGTTCTGCTCGTCTCAGGCTGCCAGGAAAGGTTTCCGATGACAATGCTGTCATTAAGGTTTGCCTGAATTCCAACGTTTTGTGTTGTGCTGTTGCCCTGGACTTCGGCATAACCAATGAGCAAATACTGTGGGCTTGCTGGGGTGAAGTTTGTTTGCACTGCAATAACTGGTGTTGTTGATGTTGTGCTGACTTCATCTGCTCTTTGTGTGCTGTTGTAAACTCCAAAACCAGGGTCTTCTGCAGTTATTGTTATTGTATATTCTTGTCCTGTTATGTCTGTGAGTTTTTCCCATTCTCCTTCGCATTCTTGTGTTGTGTAATTCCAGTCTTTGCACTTGTAAAGCAGGTTTCCTGCGCTTCCATCTGCTGTTAGGTCTGCGGTTGTTAGGTTTAGTCCTGCAAGATCAATAGAGAAAGATGATGAGAATATGCTGTCATTTAGTTCAGGGCTTATTCTGATTATTGCGTTAGGGCTTGATTCGTGGTGCTCGCGCACTCGTAATTGCTTGATGATGTTATGTGCAGGAGTGATGTTAAAGTCGAGCACTCCTGAAATGTTATTGTTAATGAATATCGTAAAGTCAGAAAGGTCTTGCCCGCCAGCAATAAGGTCAATTATGTTTTTTGGTTTCCTGATGAAGTTGTCTTTGACTGTTGTGTTTTTTACGTTTTTTGTGTCGTTTGCGAAGAATGTGATGTTGTACCTTCCTCTTTGCAGGATTGTGTCATTTGCCAGAATAAGGATATGATTGTCTTTTGTGATGTTTGTGGGGGTGAGTTCTACGCTTGTTCCGTTGGGCAGAGTGATGTTTATTACTACCTTGCTTATTTTTCGTGTGCTTGAGGCTGTTGCGTTTATTGCAATGCTTATTGTGTCGTTCAGTAGGAATTCTGTGCCGTTGAGTGGAGACTGAAGCAGTACGTGGACTATCGCTGGAATGAGTTTGTATTTTGTGAAGTGTTCGACTTTTATTCTTGCGTATTTCTGTTCCTGGTTATTTTCAATCAGTGTGCAGGTTGTTTCTGGGCATTCTTCAAATGTTCCATCGTCATCGAAGTCAGCTTCGATTATTATGTCGCTGTAATTTATGTCAAGTATTGTTATGTTTGCGGAAACGTTGAATTCTTGTGCGCTGTTGTTGACAAATACTCCGTCGTCGTATAGTGTTATGTCTGACTTTAGTTTTTTGCCTTTTGCAGTGATTTTTTTGTTGAACTTGAGTTCTGTTTTTCCTTGTTTGCGGAATGTGATGTATGTGTCTGTTATTGAATAGTTGTTAAAGTCTCCTGAAAGCACGATGTCTGTTGTGTTGAAGATGTGTAGTTCTGCTGGTTGTTCTCCGAGCAGGTTGTCGAAGATGTTGATGTTGGTGGTGTTTTCTATTCCTATGCTGTATGTTGATGTTCCTTGTAGGTTTATTGTGTTTTGTGCGATTGTTGTGTTGTCTGACATTTCTGTTATGAAGAACCCGTGGTTGCTGTCTGTGCCTGTTGTGCTTACTGTGTTGTTTGCAAGCAGGTTGTCAACTGACTTTGAAAGGACAATTAATCCTACATTGAAGTTTGCGCTTCCTCCTGTGGTGATTGTGTTGTTTGTGATTGTGTTGGTGTTTGCGTTGTTTTGTAGTTGTATTGCGTGGTTTGTTGTTGTTCCGTTTGTGGTTATTTTGTTTTGTGTTATTGTGTTGTTTTGTGCTGGGCCTATTAGTAGTATTCCTTCGTTTGATGCTTGTGTTCCTTTGGTTTGTATTGTGTTGTTTTCGATGTGGTTGTTTGTTATGTTGTTTTCGAGTAGTATTCCTGTATTGTCTGTTGTGCCTGTGGTGTTGATTTTGTTGTTTGCGATTGTGTTTGTTGAGGCGTTGTTAAGCAAATAAATTCCTATATTGAAGCTGTTTGTTCCTGTTGTTTGTATTGTGTTGTTTAGTATTTGGTTGTGTTTTGCATTGTTTTGTATGAGTATTGCGTGGTTGCTTCCTGTGCCGTGTGTTGTTATTTTGTTTTGTGTTATTGTGTTGTTTGTTGGGTTTGTTGTGAAGTAGATTCCGAGGTTGAATAGTTGGGTGCCTTGTGTGTTGATTGTGTTGTTTGTGATGATGTTGTTTTTTGAGGGTCCTTGTATGAGTATTGCGTGGTTGTATGATGTTCCGTTTGTGATGATTGTGTTGTTGATTATTTTGGTGTCGTTGGTGTTCTCAAGGAGTATTCCTCTGCTGCTTTCTCCTGTTGTGGTTGTGTCTTTGATTATGCAGTTTTTGATTGTGATGTTTTTTCTGTTTGTTGCTGTTATTCCTTCTCCCCATTGTCCTCCTGTGTTGTATGTTATTGTGTTTCCTTTGCAGTCAAGCTCAACATTGTCAGCGCCTATGACAATGCAGGTTGTGGCGGACGTGATGTTCTGTATGAGTGTTTTTGATTGGTTTATGTCGCCGCATTTTGTGAGTGTGCCGGGTGGTGCTGATTCATAGTTTAGTGTGACGTAATCTATGTTTTGTATTCTGTTTTGGTTTCCTGTTGTGACTGGAATCCTTAATTCAAGATTGTTGAGCTTGCTTGCATTTCCGTTCACGAAGCTTGCAAGGTTGCAAGTGTCTGATGTGTCGCTTGTTGAGATGCTCAAATAACAAATGTTTTGCCATCCTGTGTTATTCTTTGCTTGCAGGTCGGCTGTCATTCCTGCTGTGCCGTCGTAGTGGTGTTCTATTGTTATGTTTGATGTGATTATTTCTTCGGAGATGTTTAGTGTCCAGTTGAAGTATGTGTAAGTTATTGTGTTTTTTGGTAGTGGTTGTGTTGCGTAGACGTTGTTTGATGTGTTGATGAGTTCTGGTGGTATTATTGTGCCGTTGTTGTATCTTGAAATGTTTGGGAATGCTGTGCCGTTGGTGATTTGAATCATGCTTATAAGCCCTTCAAAAATGATTCCTGTTGTTGTTTGTTTTGTGTTTCCTGCTTTGTCTGTTGCGTTTAGTGTTGTCCAGTTGTAGGTGCCTTCTGTTGGTGGAATTATGTAGTTTGAGAAGACATTGTCATTTGGCACGCTGTTGCATGTCAGCCCGTCGTATAGTTGGAGTGTTCTTGTTGTTCCGTTTGGCAGCCTTATGCTGGCAGTTACTGATTTCACGCCGTATTGGTCTGTTACGTTTGCGAGCAGACATAATGAGTCTCCAACAAAAGGTGTTGTGCTGCTTGTGTTTGTCCAGTGGATTGTTGGCGGTGTTTTGTCATCGCTTGTTCCGTTTACTCTTACATTGTCAATTCTGCAGTATTCGTTGGTGAGGTCTACGTTGCACACAAATTCAAGCCTGAATTTCGTGTTGTTGTTTGCGCTTGCAGGCAGTGTGTAATTTCTTATGATGTAGTTTGCGTCGTTTGCTGTTCCTGTTCCTGTTGCTTCGAGTGTTATCCAGTGTGTTCCGTTATACCACATTGCGGTGAATTCGTCTGTGGTGTCTATTCCGATTAGTCTTCGTGCATAGCTTATTGTGATGTTTTCGTAGTCTTGTGTGCTGATGTTTATTGTGAGTGATGTTGGTCCGTCTGTGTTTGTTGCTTGTGCGTGCATTAGTCCTTCGTAGGGGTTTGTTGTTGTGTTTGTCCATCTTCTTGGTGTTGTGCCGTTGATTGTCCATTGGTTTGGCACGAAGCCGTTTTCGAATCCGTCAAAGAATATTCCTTCTCCTTCTGCAAGCGCAGGGTCTGTTGCAGTAAGTTTTATCGAATACTGCATTCCAGGATATGTATCCATCGCTTTTACCCATTTTCCTTTGCATATTCTTTCTGTAAAGTTCCATTCTGCACACTTGAATAACTCATATCCTTGAGCGATTGCCGTGTAAATTGCATTTGTAAACTCAAGCCCTGACAGGTCAATTACGATTGTTTTCCTGAATCCGGGATTTTCAGGCGCATCATATCCTATAATTGTTTCTCCTTTTACAGAAAGCCTTGTGAATGAAATGCTTGCATAGTCATTTAGACCAATCTCGATGTCATAATTGCCGCCTTGTTCTACTGGACCCTGCTTGTTCGTGTCAGCATTGATTGCTTTGATTATTCTTGCAGGCTTTTTTGTTTTTTGATGGTCTATGAACAGTAAGAGTGGTTCTGTTGATTTCTTTGTTTCTGAGGTTGCTGAATTATTGCATTGTGCCTGTTGTATCAGTTCGATTATGTTTGCAGGCCTGCGTTCAGGGCTGCAATTGTTTTGTGCGATTGTTCCTATCTGATTCTCACCTGCTTCAGCAAGCGTGTGCGGAATTGTTACAAGCAGGATTAGCAGCACAAATGCAATCATGAGCCGGGCAGGGTGCACTTTAATCATTTACCCCACCTCACTATTGATTCGCCAAGCAATAATGGGTCTGCTGTTGTGTTTGATTGCGTGAGTTCTTGTGCATAATCATAAGTGCTGCTGATTGTGAAAGTGATGTTCTTAACTTCGTCGATCATGAACGTGTCATAAGTGCAGTTTATTGCGGAATATCCTGAGCTGAAGTTCACTATGTATCCGCCGGGACAGCTGGGGCTCGTTACGTTCCACAAGGTTCGGTTGTAGCGCCAGAGGTATTGCACTGGTCCCAATCCTTCTGTTATGCTAATGCTTCCTGTGTTTTTGACTGTGAGGATTGCGGTGTAGTCTGTGCTGTTTGTTATGTTTCTTTCAATGCTTGGTGTTGCGTAGTCAAGGTCTAATTCTACGTCAAAGAATGCTTTTGTGCCATTGACTTGTATGTTGAACTGGTCTGGTATTGTTGAGCTCCTGTTGTTTCCGCTGTAAGTGAAGTTCATGTTTGCTGAGAAAGTGTCAATTTGTGATGTTGTTGGTGATAGTATTGTGTAATTGAATGTTATCATTCCGTCAGGCTCGATTGGTCCGAACCAGAATGTCACGTTGTTGCCGTTGTATGTTGCATTCACGTTGTCAGGGAGGCTTATTATGGTCCATCCTGCAGGATAATTGTCCACGAGCGTTGCTGCGGTTATTGTGTTGCTTATGTTTTCATTCCATACTACAAATCGCACGTGAATTATTGAGTTTGTCCCAACACCATCAGGTTCTTCGCGGTATACGTGCACCAATGGCACATTGTTTAGGACTGTTGTGTTTGCTGTTGCTGATGCATTAATCTGCGCGCCTGATTCATTTATTAAGGTCACATTTACTGTGTTGTTTATCACTACCTCGTTTGAAAGATTAGTCACGAGCACGGTTATGTTTATTTGCACTGTTGTTCCATTCGCGAGGTTGCCGAGCAGCCACGTGTTATTTGTTCCTGTCAGTGGTGTTGGACTTGATGTGAGATAGATTATTTCTGCAGGATAGGTGTCATTGACTGTGACATTATACGCTGTTCCGTTGCCTGTAATAGTTACATTTATTGTGTATGTCAGATTGCTTGACACGTTTACAGGATCTGGGGTGTCTGTCTTGGTTATGCTTATATTTGTGAAGTTGTATTGTGGGTAGCTTAATACTGTTGTGTTGATTGTTGTGCTTCTGTTAAGGCGTGCTCCTGTTTCGTTGTTGAAGCTGACGTTGACTGTGTTGTTGATGACTGTTCCATTTGTCAGGTTGAGGACCAACACGGTGATGTTTATGCTGATGTTTGTTCCTGGTGTGAGGTTGCCAAGGAGCCATGTGTTATTCGTGCCGGATAATGGTGTTGGCTGGCTTGTGAGGTAGATGACTTGTG
>JAWCLR010000012.1:19934-29055 GCA_038850615.1 Candidatus Woesearchaeota archaeon
TGTGCTGGATAAGTGTCATTAACGATCACGTTGTATGCTGTTCCGTTACCTGTGCTTGTGATGTTTATTTGGTACGTGAGGTTTGTGCTGGCATTTACTGGGTCTGGCTTGTCTGTTTTTGTTATGCTTATGTTTGTGAAGTTGTACTTTAGTTTTTTCATTATTACATAATTGCTGCAGATTGTGTTTCCGTGTGTCTGGTTGTCGTTTGGTGTCACGCAAGTCTGCCAGACATCATTTTCCTTTGTTTCTGGCGGTACGATTGTCATTAAGTGCTTGCCAGAATTTGTTTCAGCGTATAGTTGGCTTACTTGTTCTGCTGATAATGAGCGGTTGAGGATTAGGACTTCATCAATTGTTCCGTTATAGTATGTTCCATAGCCAGCATTCAGTGCGCCGATTGTGATGTCTGATATGTAGTCAGGGATTGATGTGCTTGTCTCGCTTGCAACAGTATCAAGCGTGCCATTAATGTATACTTTTGCTCTTTGTGCTGTTGGGAGTGTGCCGTCATAAACCAAAACGATGTGATACCATTTGTTCGTGCTGAATGTTGTATTTGTTGAGAACCTGTTGCCTGTTCCAACAATGTCAACAAAAAGCTTATTGCCTGTATAAAAGAATAGGGAGTAGGATTGGTTTGATGATGAACTGACTCTCTTTGAGATTATGCCTCTCGCAGCGCCATCAAGCACACGCGGATAAACCCAGACTGATATGGTGAGTGTGCTTGTGCCGTCAAGTGTTGGTGAATCAGAAACGTTTATGATTCGGTTTGTTCCATCAAACAAGTATGCCCCTCCTACCTTTCCTGATGGCGTCCATAACGGCGGATTTGATCCTGCGAGTGTTCCATTATTGCCGTATGTGCCGTAATCCCTTATTGCGCCTTTTGCAGTGCTTTGTGTGTTTGTTTCAAAAGGCATGTTTAGGACTGCTATTAGAGCAAACCCGTTTGTGGTGTTGAGTTGCCAGTCTGTTATGTTTTGAATAACTGTGTCATCTGGGTCTGTTGCGTTTATGATGTAGACTGTGAGGTTTTCTGTTGTGTAGTTTGTTAGCGGGTTTGTTGTGTTTAGTATTATTTGTGCTATGCTTGGTGGTCTGTTGATGATTGTTGTGTTGATTGTTGTGCTTGTGTTTAGTCTTGTTCCTGTTTCGTTGGTGTATGAAATGTTGACTGTGTTGTTGATTATTGTTCCGTTTGTGACGTTGAGCACAAGGACTGTGATGTTTATCGTGATGTTCATTCCAGGAGTGAGGTTGCCAAGGAGCCATGTGTTATTCGTGCCGGATAATGGTGTTGGCTGGCTTGTGAGATAGATGACTTGTGCTGGATAAGTGTCATTAACGATCACGTTGTATGCTGTTCCGTTGCCTGTTGAGCTGACATTTATGTGGTATGTAAGGTTCTGGCTTTTGTTGACAGGGTCTGGGTTGTCTGTCTTGGTTATGCTTATGTTTGTGAAGTTGTAACGCCTCTTTATCGCGACGTAATTACTGCAGACAGTATCGCCATCCACGAGCTTGTCATTGGGTGTTGCGCACACCTGCCAAATTTCATCGTTTTTGGTTTCTTGTGATGAGATTATTGCAGTCTTATTCAGATAAAGAAGCATTATTTGTTCTTCTGTAAGTGCACGATTGTAAATCATCACTTCATCGATTGTTGCGTTGATTATTGTATCCGGTCCTGGGGTGTATGCGCTTGAGCCGATTGATACTGGCCTGTTGTTTGTGTCAATCGCGCCTGTTAGTGGTGTTGAGTTGTCGAGCAGTCCATTGACGTACAATTTCATTGTTGTATTGTCATATGTTGCTGCAAGGAATACCCATTGTTCAATCGGCAGTGTTGTGTTGCCATTTACTGCATTCTGCACGCCTCCGCTTGCGATTTCCATTCTTGCATGTCCTGCGTTGTCAAGCAATAGGCCGTAGATTGTAAATGGCGGTGCATTGTAGTCTGTTGCTTTTGCAACTATTCTCATCCAATTCTTGAAAGTGTGCAGTTTCACCCAAGCAGTAAGTGTCACTTGATACGTCAGGTTGAGTGATGTGTCGTTTGTTGTGATTATTGATGTATTTATTCCATTGAAGTCGTATGCGCCCCACCCGTCATATCCGCCTCTTGGCAGCCATGTTGCGTTGATTACTGTACCATTGTTACCGTATGTTGAGTAGTCTTTTGTCCATGTTGTGCTTGAGTCGTCCTCAAATGGCATGTTAAGCACTGCTATGCTCAGGTTGTTGACGCGCCAGTCTGTTATGTTCTTGACAGGGTCGTTGTCAGGGTCTGTTACGTTGATAAAGTGTGCTGGTGTTTAGTCTTGTTCCTGTTTCGTTGGTGTATGAAATGTTGACTGTGTTGTTGATTATTGTTCCGTTGGTTACGTTTAATGTGAGTACTGTTATGTTGATGAGCACGCTTGTTCCGTTTGTCAAATTGCCAAGCAGCCACGTGTTGTTTGTTCCGCTTATTGGCGCTGGGCTTGAGGTCAGGTAAATGACTTGTTGCGGGTAAGTATCATTGACTGTTACGTTGTATGCTGTTCCGTTGCCTGTTGAGCTGACATTTATGTGGTATGTAAGGTTCTGGCTTTTGTTGACAGGGTCTGGGTTGTCTGTCTTTGTTACAGAAATGTTGCTGAAGTTGAACACTGCAACTACAGGCGCAATTACGGTTGTGTTGATTGTTGTGCTTCTGTTGATTAGTGTGCCAGTCTCATTGTTGAAGCTTACGTTTACTGTGTTGTTGATGATTGTTCCGTTTGTTACGTTTAGTGTGAATACTGTTATGTTTATGAGCACGCTTTGGTTTGCAGTCAGGTTGCCGAGCAGCCACGTGTTGTTTGTTCCGCTGAGTGGTGTTGGTTGGCTTGCCAGATAAATTACTTGTAAGGGGTATGTGTCATTTACTGTTACATTGTATGCCCTGCCGGGTCCTGTGCTTGTGATATTAATCACGTAAGTAAGATTGCTTGAAACGTTTACCGGGTCTGGAGAGTCTGTCTTTACAACAGTCAGGTTGCTCGTGTTTCTTGGCCTTATGTGTATTATTTGTGTCAAAGTGCAGTTGGTGTTTCCCTTGAAGTCTGTTCCGCAGGCAGAATAGTTGTAGTCTCCAAAATCAAGTTCTGTTGTTGAGTTCAGGCTTTGGTTAACCTGGAAATACCATGCGGTCAGGTTGAGCCTTTGCAATGAATACATGCATTGTTCCCTGAGTTCGTCTGGAGTCATTGCCTTGCTCCATACTTGCACTTCGTCAATTGTTCCATTGAAATAGTATGATGACGAGAATGGTTCCCTGCCAATTATCAGGCTTCCTGTTGTTGGACCAAGTATTTCTGTTGTTGAGAGATTCCTGTCAAGCTCGCCGTTCACGTAAGTTGCGAGGTATCCGCCTGATTGCGAATAAACTCCTGCCACGCAGTACCAATTGTTTGTTTGCAGGACTGTTCCGCCAGCAACACCTCTGTTGAGTGTTGCTCCGTTTTCTGCATTTCTGATTTCCATTTCCACTTTATCGTTTGTGAAGACGCCGAGCTTGTAGCCTCCTGATGTTCCATTTTGTCTTGCAATGATTTTTTGGTCTCTTCCGAGCTGTGCTGGATTTATCCATGCGAGCAGGGTTAGTTCTCCTATTATGTTTAGGCTGTTGTCGCTTCCTGCATCAATGTATCCGTTGTAGCCGTTGAGCTGGTATGCTCCGCCATACTTGCCAATGCCAGTCCATGTGGCACCACCATATGCAGTTCCTGTGTTTCCATATCTTGACAGGTCTGCAATTGTTGTTGAGTTCTCGCCAAGAGCAGTGAGGTTTTGGAAATTGTACATCAGCCTGAGGGAGTCATTGAGCACTGTATAGTTTGTGTTGTTCCAGTTGTACACGAATTGTGCGAGCGAGCCTGTGCTTGTTATTGTGAAGTTTATTTGAACAGTTCTGTTGAGCGTGTAAGTGTCATTTTGAGGTGTTGGCGTGGTGAAGTTGACAAGGATGTATGGTTTTGGCCTGATTGTGAGGTTGTTGCTGCACGCAGTATTTCCGTCTGTTCGTATGTCGTTTGGCGTGACGCATGCCTGCCATACTTCGCCTTCAACTAATTCCTGGCTTACTATGAGGTCTGTCCTGTTGTTGTACAATGCACGGATTTGTTCTGGGGTGAGTGTTCTGTTCCAGATTTGGACTTCGTCTATTGTGCCGTTGAAGTATCTTCCAGCAAGTTGTCCGTCCCACCCTATTGTTACGTTGTATGGGTCTGGGCTTATTCCTGTGTGCGTGTTTGTTCCTGCCTGCAATATGCCGTTGACGAACATGTGCAGGCTTGAGCCGTTTGTTTGTGCAACAACATGATACCACGTGTTTGGTGTTGGAATGCTGTCTGAATAAATGCACTTCCATGTTGTGTCGTAAACGCAGAACTCAAAATAGTTTGACGTGTGTGGTTTCAGGCAGTACTGGTAGTCTCCTTTGCAGAGTATTGGGCGGTGTGTTCCTGAGTTTGATGCCACATTTATCCATGCTGAGATTGTGAAGTTTGCAAAGCCTGTGAAGTTAAGGCTCTGGGGCTGGCCGAGGTTGATGCTTGCATTAATGCCGTTGAATGTGTATGCTCCTTTTTGGTCAAATCCTGCTGATGAACTCCACGTTGCATCTCTTACGCTTCCGTTGTTGCCAAGCATTGAGTAGTCTTTTGTCCATGTTGTGTTTGAGCCGCCCTCGAATGGCATGTTAAGCAGTGCTATGCTTGCATTGTTCCTGCGCCAGTCTGTTATGTTCTTGACAGGGTCGTTGTCAGGGTCTGTTACGTTGATTAAGTGCCTTGTTAGGTTTTGGTCTGAGTCATTGATGAAGTTGTTTGTTGAGTTCAGCCAGACTGTCGTGATATTCGGAGCTCTGTTATATCTGATGATTTGTATTGTTGCGTTTGCTGTCACGTTTTTGTTTATTGTTGAAATGTTGCTCGTGGCGTTTACGTTTATTTTGTATAACGAGTTTATTGGTCCTGTTGCGTTCACGGTCCAGTTTATCTGACATGATTGTCCAACACTAAGCGTGCAGTATTGTGGTTGTGCTGATGTGGTGTAGAATGGTGTTGCGCCGTTAATCGTGCTTATGTTGATGAATATTTCGTCAGTTGGCAGTTGTTCATCGCTTATTGTGCTTGTGATTGTCCAGGAATCCCCATAGTAAGGATAGCATTCTGTGTCAATATAGTTGCCTGTTGGTGCTCCTGTTGTGCAGGAGGTTGGGTCGTACACTGCATAAAGGTCATTTATTCCTGCGTTTTCGTCATAGGTGAGGCGCATTGGGTAGTATCTTGACTGCGCAAGGCTTGTTGAGTTTCCTCTTCTGCATGTTGTTGCTTGGCAGTACTTGTTATTGACTGCAGGGGTTCCGTTGATGAATAGTTCTGAGCCGTCGTCTGAGCTTGTTGCGAACTCAATAATGCCTGAACGTGGCGCCTTGAAATAGCACCAGATGTTGTGGGTGAAATAATCGTTGTACGGCCCGCAGGTTATTCCGGGCAGGCTGATGTTTGAATAACTGCCGTAGTATTCTGCATTTGATGGGGTTATGTTGGCTGGTGTTCCGCAGTTTGAGTACGCATCACGGCAGGCGTAGAACGTGCCTGTTGTTGTTGGCTGGACTTCTGTTGCGTTGACAACAGGGTCGTAATACAGCCGGCAGGTTTTTGCTTCGTTTGCGCTGAAGTTAAGTTCTGCAAGCCCTTCAAGGTGAGTCACCCAGCCTCCTGATGTCTCAATGGCATAAGCATCAAAGGGCACTTGCACGTTATTGCACACAAGCATTGTGCCGTTTTCGTTTGAGAGCCTGCCTGAGGGGATTGTGAGGTTTATCAGGACGTGTGTGTTGTTTTGCGGTCTTCCCTGCGGTTCTGTGAACGTGATTTCCCTGCTGTATGCAAAGCTTGAGTTGAACCACTGGCCTGATGCATTCCTTGAAATGTTGTAGCGTGCGAAAATGCTGATGTTTCCACAAATTCCTCCTGTTGTTCCGTAGCACGTGATGTTTGCGCTTATGTTGTATGTGTAATTCTGGAATACGTCTGTTGTTGTGCCCGGCGTTGGTGCTAGAAGGATTATTCCTATGTTGCCGTGCAGGCTTACGGTTGTGCTTTGGCTTGCGGTTACGCTTAACAGTGCTCCTGTGTGGTTATTGTAGGACACGTTGACTGTGTTGTTGATTATGGTGCCGTGGCTAACGTTGAGCACAAGGACTGTTATGTTGATGCTTATTGTTGTTCCATTTGTGAGGTTGCCGAGCAGCCACGTGTTGTTTGTTCCGCTTATTGGCGCTGGGCTTGAGGTCAGGTAAATGACTTGTTGCGGGTAAGTGTCATTCACTGTCACGTTGTATGCTGTGCCGTTTCCGTTGCTTGTGATGTTTATTTGGTATGTCAGGTTTGTGCTGGCATTCACGGGGTCAGGAATGTCAGTCTTGACAACAGAAATGTTGCTGAAATTGATTAATGGGTATCTTGGTCCTGCAAATTGTATTACAAACCATGCTATTGATGAAATGTTTGATATGTTGCTTCTTTGTATTCTCAGGTTTGTGCTGTTTGTTATGTTGAACGTGAACATTCCTGGTCCCGGGTTGTCTGTTGTGGTGTAAGTGGTGTTTCCTGATGAGAGTCCTGCGATTGGTGCTGATGATGCGAATGCAACGCTTGCGGTATTGTTGATTTGTTCAAGCGTGATGTTTAGTTCGCCCACGTTTACGCCAAAGTCAGTAACTCCGCTTTGGACGTAATTGTCTTCTGGCAGTTCAACAACTTCCCAGGAAATGTTTGCATAAACTCCTGTTGCGCCTCTTGTGAACTCAATTTGTGTGGTGTTGACGAACCTGGCAAGTATGTCTGCGTTTGCGCCGTTTATTGTGCCTGATGCTGTATGGGTTATTATGACAAATGCACGGCTGAGGTTTGTTATTGGTGTGATGTTTACTTGCAGAGTTCTTGTTGCCGAAGGCATGTCGATTAATCCGCGCTGTACTGTTGAGCCGTTGAATTCCACAACTTGCCAGTCAGCCCAGTCTCCAACTGCTGTTGCTCCAATGCTGTACAGCCCTATGTGGGTCTCATTGGCTATTCTGAACCTGATGAAGTCGTCATTGCCCCATGTTGTTCCTGAGTTGTTGTATCCTCCTGGAATCAGGAATGATGAGCTTGTGTTTATGACTCTTCCTGTTGCGATTAGTGCTTCTGTTGTTGTTGGCTGGCTTCTTCCCCGCGTGACTGTGGTGTTGTGCGCGAATTCTGCTACGTACCAGTGCACGATGAGGCTTGTTGCTGCTGGCCTGCTGAATTGTAGGTGTGTTGTGTTGTAAATGCGTCCTGCCACTTGTCCATTGCTTGGGTCTGGGTAGTCTTGGCGCGAGCTGAAGAATAGTATCGAATTTGTGGTATCAATGACTGTGTTGAGGGGGACAAATGTTTCTGTTGCAGTCAGGGTAGTTGAGCCTTGTATTACTCGTGAAATGATTGGTGCTTGGTCGTGGATTCTGTCGTATTCTATGTATGCTGTTGCGTTTGGCAGAATGCTCATTGTTTTCAGGTCAAACGTGCTTGATGAGCCATTATCAGGAATGATTAGCTGTATGTAGTATTTGCTAAAGTCATTTGTTAGCTTGCTTGATGTTCCTACAAGTGTTGATGTGTTCATCAGGTAGGCATTCACGTACACGCCAGGACCGCCTGCTCTTGCCACAAAGTCAATGTAGTTTCCTGTTGAGAGGTTCTCTACAAACTGTACGCGCGCATACTCGCCATACCATATTTTTGGCGAATAATTGCCGTCCTCAAATTCTATTTCGTCAAAAATGTTTTCAATGATGTTCTTGTCAGTGTCAAGGTGCCATGCGTCTGATGCATTGATTTCCTGGAATGCAGGGTCGCCGGGGGTTATGGTGAGCGTGTAGTCTTCGCCTGGTGTTAGTGTCATTATTGTTTGCCATGAGCCCTCGCACTTCTGCTCAGCCATGTTCCATTGCGTGCATTTTCTCAGCCGGTCTCCTTTTGCATTGATTGTTATTGTTGCGCTTTCAAAATCAAGGCTTCCTGTATCAATTGCGTACTGTTGGACGATTTCCTCATAAGTGTACGGACTTCCTGTGGTGTCAATGCGCAAGTCGTTTGTGATTGTGTTGTTTACGCGTTTTAGGTTGATTCTTTTTATTGGGTGGTTTGGAATGTATAATGTCAAGTTTGTTGTTGTGTCAGGGTTTTGCTCGACTGAACTGCTGAAGCTCTTTAGTATTCCCTGACTGTCAAGAATATCAACAACGTTGTTTGCTTCTCCATATCCGAACTTATCCTGTGATGATAGTTTTATGCTGTAGAGTTGGTCTGGATAAACGCGTGCCTTCTTTTCCCAGCCTCCTGCGCATTGTTTTTCTGCAAAGTTCCAGTCTGTGCACCTGAACACGCTTGTGCCTGTTGCATTCACAATGATACTGACTTCTGTTGCATTGAATGCTGTTGTGTCTGCTGAAATTCTTGAGATGATTCCGTTTTCGCTTGATAGGGGTTCAATGCGCAGTATTGATTGGGTTGAGCTTTCATGGTGATTTTTTACAAGCAATGACTTAATCCTGCCGGACGTTGCAGTTATTGTCAGGTTGAGCACTCCTGATGTGTTTGCCGTGATTTCTGGAACATAGTCTGTGAGGAACGTGTTTGAGCTGTTTAGCAAGTCAATTATGTTGTATGCTTTTCTTACAAAGAATTCTTTTGTTGTGTTCTTGATGTTCTTTGAGTCGTTTGCAAAGAAAGTGATGTTGTAAGTGCCTCTTTGAGTGATATTATCAGGTTCAAGCGTTATGTTGAAGATGTCTTTTGTGTTGTTCAGGAATGGCAGTTCTATCATTGTGCCATCAGGAAGGGTGAGGTTTGCCTGCACGATGCTTAGTTTTCTTGAGCCTGTTGGGGTGATGTTTGCCCTGATGTCAACCGTTTCATTCAGCAGAATTTCAGCTCCTGCGCCTGGCGATTGTTGTTTTATGTGCACTATTGCAGGCAGTATTCTGTATCTTGTGAAATGTGTCACGCTTATGCGCACACATTTTTCTGCCTGATTGTTTTCTATGATTGTGCAGGTT
>JAWCLR010000013.1:0-28629 GCA_038850615.1 Candidatus Woesearchaeota archaeon
AGCCTCTCTTGAAGTACGCTCAAGCTCTTCATATTTCCTGTCCTTTTCAGCCAAGTCCGCAGCTGCCTTTTGAGCATCCTCATTTGCAGTGCGCTCAAGACGCTCATAATCATTTGTAAGCTCATTGACACAATAAGTAAGTGTTTCGATTTCCTCCTGCTTTCTTCTGATTTCTTTCAGCGCTGCATTACACTGCTGTTGCAACCGATTGTATGCTTTGCGCGAAACAGCATCCTCTCTCTGATTCCCTGCGGGTGCTGGGCGTACTGCAGGAGCCCTGCGCCTTGTTCTTACCTGCACCCTTCCTGGCACAGCCCTTGAAGCATAATTCCTTCTGCCTGTTCCGCGCCTTATCCTGCGGATTGCACTCTCGTAAGCGTCCTCAAGGCGGTTGTAAGCAACGTCAAGTGAAGCAATCCTTAACTCAAGCGCTTTAATCTCTTTGCCCTTTTTCTTAAGGTTTTTGTGCACTGTGTTGTAAAACGCTCTTGCGCTCCTGACAGGCTTGACCCTGTGGCCTGCCTTCAAGTACTGCTTTTGCAATTGCTTGTAAGACGACTTCAGGGAATTAATCCTCTGCTCAAGGCGCTCTATCTTGACCTTGTTTTTTTCAAGCACTGTGAGCCTTCTTGCCCTGCGGCATTCTTTCTTAAGCGAGGCAATGCCGCTCTTAATCCTCATGACCTGTTTGCTTTTTGCTTCAAGTGCTGAATAATAATCGTCTGCAGCAGATACTGCAGCGCAAGCATTGAAGACAAACTTTGGCGCATAAGCAAGTCCCTGCAGGATATCATACTCATTCTTGTGGCTGCGCCTGAAGCCAGATGCCAGTGCTGAAATGTAAGCTGTTGAAAGCAAGCTTGTGCCGCGAACAAATTCGCTGCCAGCATCAGGAGCATTTGACACTATCTCAACAAGCATCCTGACGCGCTTCACGTCATTTTTTTGGCGCAGAATAGCATCCTTGACCTTGACGAGCTTTTTCTTCTGGTGCGGAGGAACATTGCTCCATGCAGCGCTAATGCTCTTTTCAAGGGGTGATTGTCTTTTCTTTGCCATCTTGTTTTCCTTCCAATTCCTTCTTCTGCCTCTCCATATACTCCTTAGCAGTAGTGACTAATTGGTTGATGTTTTTATAGGTTGGGGAAATTTTACTTGCATGCACAAAATCGGCATAAGCGCACAAGTAATTGCCATTCTTGAAGAAAGCCCTTCCGCGGTTGACAAGCATCTTCGCAATTAACGGGTCTTTCTCTGAAGTCGTGTTTATTGCACGGGTATATTCAGCAATTCCTGACTCTAAATCGCCCTGCTCAACAAGCAGGTATGCATGCTGTGCAATTTCACGGCTGGATTCAGCAGGCTTTGCCAGCATTGACTCAGCATTCTTAAGCTTGGATTCAAGGTCTGCAATTGTCCTGTCCTTTTCAGCCAGCTGGCTTTCGTATTTGGCTTTTGCTTCTGTATATTTTTTAAGTATTTCCTCTTTGAATTTCTGCGCCTCTGCCTTTACCTGCGCAGTTATCTGGTCATAACGTTTCTGAATTTCTTCCCTTGCAGTGCGGATTCCTTCCTGAATCTGTTCATCTGGGACAATAGGGGCGCGCAACTGGCGCTCCTGCTCGCGCAAGGTTTTTTGCAGCGTCTCAATAACCTGCTTGCTGTCAGAAAGCGCATTTTCAGCCATTGCTTTATACGCATCAAATATGCCTTTCACGTCCTCGGCAGTAATACTTGGATGTTGTGACTTGAGCTGCTTGGCAAATTGTTCAAGCGAGGCAAGCTGGACTTTCAGCGCGTTATAATCCTGAAGTGCTGCAAGCAGGTTTTCATTCTCTTTCCTTAATTCATCATTGTCTCTAACCTGCCTGTCCAGCTTCTCAGTTAACGTATCATTTTCATCGCCGAGCTCATCCAGCCTTTTTGTCTGCAATTTGATTGTGTCATCACGGCTTTTTAGTTTCGTTAAGAGTTCATCAATCTGGGCTTTCAATGAATCATAATCTTTTTGGGATGCCTCGAGGTATTGGATTCTTTTCAGCAATTCGTCATAATCCTGCCGGCCTGACGTAAGGTCTTCAACCCGTTTTTGCAGGCTTTCATTGTCCTTAACCAATTGGTCGCGCTGCGCCTCCAGATTGTTGTATGTTTCCAAAAGTTCGCTGAATCTCTTGTCCAGATTATCAACGGCTTGTTGTTTCTCAGCCAGCCTTACCTCAAGCTCGCTTTTTTGCATTGCGTCAGCAACCAGTTTTTCGCGCTCTGTTTTCATTTCCGCAAGCTTTTTCTTGATTTTTATGATGGCAAGGGGATAAAGCTCCATAACAGTATCAGAACTTGTAGCGCCATTCCTTTGCGAGAGGTGCTCCTTCTGCTCATCATACCAGCCCCTGAGCCCAAGACAGTCCACAATCTCTTCTATTGAAACAAGGCAGCGGTTGAATGCCTGCTCTGTGTTTGTTTCCCTGCGCTTAAGGGCCTCCTTTGCCGTGTTAATGCCGAGCTCAAAGACCTCCATTTCCACAGCATGGCTTGCAGGCATTCCGGGAGCAATTCCGTGCTTTTCATAAATGCTCTTTTTGTTGCTTTGATACCATTCAAACAGCTTTGCGTGCTTTATGATTTCGTCAAGGAATGTCACGAACTGCATCATGAACTCGTGCTTTTCGCGATTGGCAATCTCATACTGGTTGTTCAGAAAGTCAATGATGCGCGCAAGCTGCTGGGGCCGGTCAAAACCTGCCTTGCGGATTTTTTGCGCAAGCTCTGGATTTTGTTTTTCCAACAAGGGCAGAACGCGCATCATGTCAGCAGCCATGTCGCTCATCTGCGCGGCTGCCTCTGCATCTGACTGCCTCGGCGGCTGGCCTGCCGAGGCGCTCATTTCCCTTAAGTTAATCGTCGATTCTGGAAAAAACATCAGTTTGTTGTTGTGCAAGAAGTACACAACACGCACGCCTGCTTCATTGCCAAACGAATAAAACGATATGCTTAAGGGTCGTTCGATAAACAAAAGGTTGCCTGGATAGTGCTCGGCAGGATTTGCATCTCTTTCAAACAGCCCTTGCTTGCCTGCTATGACAATCTTCTGCTTGCTTTCCTTGAGCATTTCATGCAGTTCCTTGGGCATGCCGTAAGTTATTGTGACCTTGCCTTGGAAAGGCTCAAAGCCTGCCAGTGAAAACCTGGTGTTTCCGCGCATCGTGGGCTCAGCCACGTATTCAGGGATTGCAAAATCAATGCCTGTCATCCCTACCGTCTTTATCAATTGCTCCTGAGGGCTGCCAAGAAGCAGGCTCTTCCAATGAAGCCATCTTTCCTCAGGAATCACTTGCTCAAGGAAAATGGTATCCGCAGCAAAATAAACAGGAATCCTGCTCTGCAAGGCGATCTCATTCATCTGGCGGTACTGTTCAATAATGCGGTCCTTTACTTTCCCAAAACAACACCAAGCACCCTCTCTTTTCAGTCCGACAAGCCGCTCTATCGTGGGAATGAGCTTGTCCTGCTCCTGCCACCGCTTAAAAGGAGCGTTATGCTTCAAATGATATGCAAGCCCAGGAACATCTGTAATGTTCAACCGCTGGTATCCATCCTTGCCGTGTTCCAACTCGTCCTGTAAATAATTCTGAGCAAGAACAAAGGCTCTTTCTTCATCGTGCTTGAACAGGGGGTCAACAAGCCTGCCGATGACAAAAATTGCCTCAATGTCCTGAATTCTTGGCTTTTTGGATTTCTTTGTGCGCTCGATTTCGCGGTAAGGAAGTTCAAGAACAGCCCTTCTGAGAAAATCCATGTTTCCTGCAGGGTCTGTAATGACTGCAAAACTCAGCCTTTCATCCAAGCTTGTTACTGCCATGGTCCCCTTTCCCGCACCGGTTTAATCACTGGAAAAGGGCGCTAATTTTAAAGGTGCGGAAAAAGAAAGGTATTTAAACTTAGCAAGGAAGCATTTTCAGGCATGCAGAAAAAAGGGGTTCATAAGCCGCACAAGCTACATGCTCCCCTTGTGCTCAGCAAAAAACCAAAAGGAGCAACAGTCATTGAGGGCTTTCCAGGGCTTGGGCTTGTTGGAACAATAGCAACAGGATTCCTGCTTGACCATCTCAAATGCGAAAAAATAGGCAGTTATTATTTTGAAGACCCGCCTGCCACGCTCGCAGTGCACGGTTGCACGATTGTTGACCCAATAGGCATTTATTACAACAAGGAATACAACCTTGTAATAGTGCACGCAATAACGTCTGCAGCAGGAATTGAGTTTGCAGCAGCAGACCTCATACTGAACCTGTGCGAGCAGATAAAGGCAAGCCAGCTTATCACTCTTGAGGGGGTTGGCAGTTCTGAAATTGAGGAAACAAGGGGCTTCTTTTACACAAGCCACCCCCAGATGAAAAGGACAATGGAAAACCTCGGCATAGACTGCCTTGGCGAGGGAATCATAATGGGAGTCACAGCAGCACTCCTGATGCGCAACCAATTGCCAATTTTGTCATTATTCGCAGAAACCCACTCAAAACTCCCTGACAGCAAGGCAGCAGCCAAAATCATAGAAATCCTTGACAGGCTTCTCGGACTAAAAGTCAATTATGAGCCATTATTAAGGCAGGCAGAGGAGTTTGAGAAAAAACTCAAGGGAATGCTCGAACAAACACTGAAAGCCCGCGAGATGAAGGACCAAAAACAAGTCGGCTACATTGGCTGAAAGTTTTAAATTGACCACGCTGTTTTTTGTTTTTATGAATTATGCATACAGTGAGGATGCCATAATCATAAGGCGAGAACTCAGAAACGGGTGGTCCTCACACGTGTTCATACCAATTAATCAAAGACCGTATTTTGTTATGCCAAAAACCAGCAAGGGCAAGTGGGCAATTTATGTGTTTCCAACAGACAAGGAAATGTATTGGAACACAAAACAAGTAAGCTATCCAAAGAGTGAATAAGCAATTCTCTCACTTTCGTTCTCTTACCTTGTCGCTTTTTTATGTTTTACCACCCAATTTTCTAGTGCCTAATGATTTTTTAGGTTGGTTGTCGGCATCTTGTCGGATTCTGGTTTGGGGGTTTGAAAACTTGCCAGAAGTTAGGCACTTTTTGCTCATTCAGGCACTCTTTCTATCTCTCACTTTTGTTTAGCAACAGTTTTTATTTTCATTATTTAGAAAAATATAAACGAAAATATGCTTTTGTTAACATCGTTAATATCATATTTTTTATTAAAGTTACTTTGTAAAAAGATGTTTGTAAAGTAGTCTTTCTGATTTCTATTTTTTGCTATAAGTGTCACTTCAAATAAGTGATTCTTTTGTTTGCCGTCGGTAAAACAACGAAATAACGCAACCAATTTAAAATGAATTTTTGCAAAAAATAATTTTTGGTCAAATCAAGGTTTTCTGTACGTTTTTGAGATGATTGGAATTGTCAGGAAAAATGCCAGAATTACTCGTTGTTGGGTCTCGAATATGGTCTTTTGATGTAGAACCAAGGGTATTGGCAAGGACGCCCGTGACCTTAGTCGTCGGGAAAATGTGAAAAAGTCTGCGCTTTTTCCGACTCTGTCTGTATTTTTGCTGAAACAACAATTTTTGTGCACACCAAAATAAGGGTAGTTTGTGTTTTTAGTCGGGATTTTTAGCGAATTTTGATGCTGGTGGTTGAAAAATGCTTTAAAAAACCATATTGTAAGACGTTTTCAAAAAAAAGTCTTTTCTAAAGCGGTTTAAACGCAAAAACAGCTAAATTCTGGGATTTCAACGTCACTTTTCAACAACTTTTGTCGGGTTTTCACTGGACACTGGTCAGGATTACGCAAGACTTTTTAAGGAGGATGTCTCAACGCCTTGAAAATGAAGATCCAACTCGAACATTCAGAAGTGCCTGAGCAGGCAGCTCCAGAAGACATCGCCAAAACGCTCTTGGCACGGTTTGGGCTTCTGCCGAGGAAAAAAGACGGCAATGCCCAAATGCACAAGCTTCTACTCGAGCTTTCTGAGAGGAAAAAGGCAGCAAACAGGGAAAAAAAGCCAGAAATGGCAGTAATGCCTGTCGAGGACATGGGGCTTTTTGCAGGCATAAAAAGACAGACAATGTACGAGTACCTGCACAGGTGGCTTGACCTCAATATCCTCAAGAAAACAAGCTTTGTGAGCAACGGCAAGGTAATCATCGGCTATGAGCTCAACGGCACAAACCTTGAAGGCGCCTTCAGAAAGGCAGAATCGACGATAAAAACACACCTTGAGGACTCATTCAAGCTTATTGAAAAATTGCAAAGCGAGATAAAGAAGGAAAAACTCAGGGCAGGGGCTTCTGAGACTCCTGAGAACCCTGAGATGCCTGCATCCAGTGCGACAGCAGGGAATTCAGGCCGATAACGACTTCCTTTGCCTGTTTTTGCCTGAAATTTGGCTCCAACTGGACAAATGCATGCCCTCCGTCGTATTTCTTGATTATTGGAACACCTTTCTCAATGAGATTTGTGACAAGCCCAGAAATCAATGCCTCGCTCGACCCAAGCTTCCTTGCAAGCTGTTTGTAGCTGACAAAAGACACCCCCTCTCCGATGATATAAAGCGCTTGGAAAACCTCTTGCTCGCGCCTTGTCAGGGGTTGGATTTCCACCTTCTGCTCCTTCTTTTTACCCTCAACAAGAAGGAAAAGCTCCTCTATGCGAGCATGAAGCTTGTCCAGCTTTTCCTCCACAGAACGGATATACTCATGGTTTGCCTGGATCTCGTTTGTGTTCTCGTTTATGGCTGCCCTGTGGTCATCAAGCTCTTCCCGTAAGGCATCAAAAATTGAGTTCATGGCAAGCTGTGCGCCTGCATCGTCGCTGTGCATTAACACTGTCTGTTTTGCCTTCAAACCCCACCACCCCTTATTTACCCTTATCGTCGATGATTTTTATGACCTGCCTTGCTCCTTTAAAAACATTTTTGTTCTGGAAACCTTATTTCCCGATTGGCTTTTTCAGATGGCCTCCAACCATAAGCAACTTTTCCTTGCCGTCGTGAATGACACTAATGGCATTCTCAGCCTCGAGCTCTTCCAAGAGTCTGTAAAAGCTGCTCTTGCTTGCAAGACCCTGCTCCTCAACTATCATCTCCCTCAGCTGGAGGGCTGAAATCTTGCCGTATTTCGTGATCATGCTCATAATAAGCCCCTTCAGGTATTCCTTCGAGTTCCTCGTGATTCGTTGAACAATCTTGTCCCTCAATGCATGGGTCCTCGAGGGAGGAGGAACAACATGTGGCAATTCCGTCGCCGCGCGCATTGGATGCGGGACAGTAGAAGCTGCCTTTAAATGTTCTAATCTCATTAATTTGTCCTCTATTTGCCTGACGCGGTCCAAAATAGAGTCGAAATCGTAATACGAGTCTATAATGCGCTTTATTGTAGCAGGGTCTTTTGGCACTGACTTGAGTTCTGCCTGCAGATGACTTATATGTTGCCTGTGTCTCAAGATTTCCTGCTCGTAGTCGTCAAGGTCATGTTGCTGGGCCTCTATGACTTGTTGCTGCCTAGCTATCTGTTGCTGGAAAAACTGCACCCATTGATAAAGCAAGTTTGTATCCTGCTTGACATGCGCAAAGCTTTCCTTGAGCGCCTTGTCTAGCCTGTCAACCTTATTCTCAACCTCTTTTCCGAAAAGCCACCCCATGACAAGCCAAAAATAAGGACAGGTATAAAAAGTTTTCCAACAGCTCTTTTTCAGCATTTTTAGGATGGTCTTAGGACCTTCCCACCATATTCCCAAGACTCTTTTGGGACTATCAAGGGAATATTCACAACTGTTTTATCGACGATAAAATGGATACCCCATATTCCCAATTGGGACTATCTGGGAATGATTTGGGAATGAGTTGAGACGGGAATGGGAATATTTTGGGAATAAGTGGGAATGAAATGGGACTATCGGAAATTTTACGTGACGATAGGTTGGGAATGAGTGGGACTGTCTGGGAATGAGTTGGGAATAATATAAGTGTTTAGAGATGTCTGGAATACTGGAATTGATGCGAAAAAAAAGACATTCCCATTTGGGACTGTCTGGGAATGAGCAGGGAATGGGACTGACTGATGGTGCGGGAATCAGGCCAGAATCAAAATAGGACGCATACCAGATATAATACATAGTGTGACAGCAAAGTCATATTGGCTTGTGGCTTGGTAATGGCGCCAGTTGGTTGGCTTTTAGCCTGGCAGACAGGGACCAAGCAGCAAAGGGTTAAGGCATTGAAAAAAGATTTATAGTGCCCAATGATGGTGCCTAAGAATTGACAAAACACATAGTGCCTATGATGGTAAAAGTAAGGTTCAATAAGGACCAGAAGAGACATAGAAATGGCGACTTTGTGAGTAAAAAGTGAGAGTTCAGAAAGAGATTTTAACATATTAGGCACTATCCGAAAACAATGATTTTTTGGCTAAAAGTGAGCAAAAACAGGTATCAAAAGGGTTAAATACAGGCAGTTTATTCATCAAAAGTGAGTAGAACACTAATATGATGAATCCGAACGAATATCCTTGGTTTTATGCACCAGAACTGCCTAAGAGCGGTGAAATAAGTCTTGGCACAGAGGAAATAAGGCATATGAAGGCGCAAAGGCTAAAGCCAGAAGACAAAGTGAGCCTTTTCAATGGCAAAGGAATTGTCGCTATTTGCAGCCTGGCTGGTGAAGGCAAAGCAAGGTTGATTGAGGTTCATGAAGTCCCAAAAGGCCTGTTTTCGCTGTTTATAGCCGTTAGCGTGCCAAAAGGAGAGCGCGCTGACTGGATGCTCCAGAAGCTTGCAGAACTGGGCGTTTCAAAAATAATCCCTCTCAAGACAGAACGCTCTGTAGTGCTTCCAAGAGAGGCAAAACAGGGAAGATGGCAAAGAATCCTCATAGAAGCCTGCAAGCAGAGCAAACAAGCATGGTTGCCAGAACTAAAACCCTTATCAACAATAGAACAATCCCTGAAAGAGCAAGCAGAACTGAAATTAATGCTAGACCCTGAAGGAAAGCCCCTCAAAGAAGTCCTTCAGCAAATGCCAAAATCAGTACTCGCATTCGTTGGTCCCGAAGGAGGATTTACAGACAAAGAAAAAACCGCCCTGAAAAATGCTGGCTGCATTCCTGTTTCCCTGGGAAAACAGATTTTAAGAACTGAAACCGCAGCAATGACAATAACCGCACTTCTAAATATTCTCAAGAAATAAAAAAAGAAAAAAAGCGCTTTTATTTAGGCCCGTATGCAGCCGCGCATGAAATCGGGATTACCTTATTTGTTCCAGACAAAACAGTAGATGCCTTTGAGGTAATAACCCCACCATAAGTTGTGCAACTCGTATCCCAATTAACAACCTCTCCTTTTTTGCCTGTAATCACAACACTGCAAGACCCAGAACTGCTTCCGCAACTACCCTTTGCAGAAGAACATCTCACAATGGCAGTACCCCCATATTGGCATGTCACTGTCTCGCTAACTGTTTCCACAATAGGAGCAGGGGTGACATTAATAGGCGTAGGGGTAGGGGGCGTTACATTAACCGCTGGAGGAGTTACATTCATAGGAAGCGTTACATTAGGCGAAGGAGTTACATTAAGAGGAGGCGGCGTGACAGGAGCACCAACACAAGCACCATCCTTGCAACCATACTGACAGTTCACAACAACGCTCAAGATCTGATTATCTGAACAGTAATATTCAGTAAGCTGGTTAGCACTGGAACAAACATCACTTACACTCTTTATCGAGCGTGATCCCATCATTTGCTTTGCAGTACCATATGTGGCAGGCACATTTCCACCATCACTGTCTTTGCACGTAACCCGAGGAAGCCTTGTGTCAGGAAGCCTGAAAACCTGCCCTGAAGCAGCATTTTTGCCGCTAAACATCAAAAAAGCCCAACAAGCGCAACCAAGGCAACAATACCAAGAATAACCAACGTAACGTTTGCCTTCTTGTTCATAAAAACACCTCTTTTTACATTTTTTAGAAATGTATTGCACACAACGTATTAAAATCTTAGGGTCACAACATTGCAATCAGCAATTCAGACTAGGTGGCGCAACCTTTTTAAATAACCTGCTACCCCCGACGTGCATGGAAATCAAGATTCTTGAAGAAAAGAAAAACAAGCTGGTCTTCAACATAGAAGGCGACGGCACAACCATAGCAAACGTATTGAAGAAAGAACTTTGGAATGACGAACACGTAAAGGCAGCAGGATTCAATGTCGAACATCCCTTGATTAACGTGCCCACATTCATTGTTGAAACAGATGGCGAGGAAGCAAAAAAAGCAGTCCTTGCAGCCCTGAAACGCATTGAAAAACAAGTGGAAAAATTCAAGGAAGAAGCAAAGGCGCTGAAATAATATCTCTTTCTAAGAACAAGACGCAATTTTATAAGCACCAAACGATGAAAATAATTAATGACAAACCCAAGAAACCCGCATGCAGATGGCCCTGCTGAACAGATAAACAGGCGAGAATTTCTCACTTCTCTCGGACTTGTTGCACTGGCAGGATGCAAAGGCAGTCTTGATGTTATCGTTGATGCGCCCTCAACAACAAAGATTGTTTATTGCCCGGACATTCATTTCAGTGACTTTATGGAAGCAAACATCAAGCAACTTGCAGATTTCATTTCAGAAAACAAGGTTGATGCGATGGCTCTTGAAGGACTAAGCGGAATAATAACTGATGAATATCTTGAAAGAATAAAAAAGAGCATTTTGCACAGCAAACACACTGATGACTTCTCAAAATCAATCAGTGACGAAATAAACAAAATTGAAACTAATGAAAAATATCAGCAGGCCCTCAAAAGATTATTAGTATTGCAGATCACTCCACCACTCGATTGTTGCAAAGTTAGCTTATGCGAAAAATACGCTCCTGGCAATACTTATGCCGCTGCATTTTATGGAAAAATACCGCTTTTTGGCATAGAAGACCACACACTTTATGAAAAATGCGTGAGAATAATACATCTTTATTGGCAGAAACAGCTTTGGGATATTTCCAAAGACCCTAAAAATGACCCTCGAATAATAAAGTTGCTGGCAAAACATTACCCCTTAGAAGAATATGCAAAAAACAAAGACACCCTCAAAACACAACTGGGCTACAATGATGACAACATACCAGAAACGTATGAAAAGTTCAGAAAAGAAATTCTTAAAGACCAACGAAGGAACTGTTCTCCTCGTTATGGGATATGAGCATTATGAAGGCATTAAGAAAGAATGCAAGAAAAGAAATAGTTCCCTGTCAGTTATCAAAAAATAAAACACTGCATTTTCATGCGTTGACAAGCACGAAACCCCAAAAAATTTAAATAGTGCCTAAGAGGTTGCGTGTTTTGCGATGGGCGGATTTGTAAGAATCAAAAAAATAAAAGGCACAGAATACGGCTATCTCGTCGAGAATACGTGGACAGCAAAAGGCTCACGGCAAAAAGTAAAAGCATACCTTGGCAAGATCATCAAGCCAGTAAAAACAAATGACCTGCCCGCCCCTGAGCTGAAAGAGCTTTCTTACGCAGACTCTGTAAAGGCAATAGCAAAATGGACCCTCTTACAGCATGGCTTCCAAGAAGGCAGCCAAAGCATGCTAATGAACGGAACAGTCCTTGCAGACCTTGGAGAACTCAGAGTAATAAACAAAACCAGCCCTGCAGTAATAAAAATGCACGAAGGATTCCTCTGCACGCACACACTGCAACAAGCAGTTGGCTTTATTCCTTCAAGCAATACAGAAGAAATAATCGGAAAAGAACTTGCCAATGTCCTCCTTGAAGCAGGGCTTTCAGTGCCACACGAGATTTTTGTACAACTTTTTGAGAAAGTCCATAACACTTATAAACCAAATATTAATGAAGGCACGCAATGAGCGAGGAAAAAGTCCCAAGGCACATTGGAGTCATCCTTGACGGCAACAGAAGATTTGCCAAAAAACTCATGCTCAAGCCATGGATGGGCCACGAATGGGGCGCAAAGAAAATAACCCAATTCCTTGATTGGTGCAGAGAGCTCGGAATCAAGGAAGTCACGTGCTACACATTCTCAGTGCAGAACTTCAACAGACCGAAAGAGGAATTTGACTACCTAATGCAGCTATTTGAGCGCGAATGGCAAAACCACGCAAAACCAGAAAGAATTGAAGAACTGAAAAAGAACGGCGTCAGGATCAACTTTATCGGCAGGATTTGGATGTTCCCACAGAAGGTCCAGGAAGGAATGAAAAAAATAATGGAACTCACAAAAGACAACAAGCCTTACACGGTCAATTTTGCAATGGCATACGGCGGAAGGGAAGAAGTAATTGATGCAGTCAAAAAACTCGGAGAAGACATAAAAGCAGGAAAAGTTGACATTGAAAAACTCAATGAGGAAATCTTTGGCAAATACCTATACCTTAACTCAGACCCTGACCTCATAATCAGGACCGGCGGGGAGAAAAGAACAAGCAACTTCCTTGCCTGGCAAGGCATTTACAGCGAATGGTTCTTCATCGAAAAAACATGGCCAGAACTGGAAAAGGAAGACCTAATCCAAGTAGTAAAGGAATTCTCGCAACGTGAAAGAAGGTTTGGAAAGTAAGAATTCTTAAAAAAAATCATCTTGTTCCGCAGCCGAAGTTGAAGCGCAGTATCGGCTGTCCGTCACAAATTGATTCCAGCATTTTCCTGCACGTGGCTTCTGCATTTGCAATCTTGACATCAATAGTTGGCGAAGCTCTCACAATCTCATTGCTGTACGCGCAGACACCGTCGCAACCGCATGAATAGCCACCTGGCCGCTCAACCCTGAATTCCTCAGGAGTTACAATGACATTCCTTACCACGGGCTGGCCTGCTGCCTGGCCTGTAAGCTTTCCTGATAAAAGAAGGACAAGCCCCACCAGTGCGATAAGAGCAACAAGCCCTAGAATCCACAACTCAATCGATGCGCGCTTGTTCATCATCACACACCTCTTATTTCAGGTTTCAATGCGTCTGATTCAAGTGTGTATATAAGCTTTGCTTTCGCCACCAACGAAACCTATATATACCTGTTTCTACTCCTCAAGAGTGTTATGAAAAGAGTGCTTGTTTTTACAGCGATTGTAATGCTAGTTCTATTGGCAGCCTGCAGCGGAAAGCAGATGGAAGCAAAGCCATTAAGCAGCAGGGCGCCGACAGCAGCAGTTGTTTCTGAGCCAGCACCAGCGCCAGAGGAAAGTAACGGGAAAACAGCAGCGCAGGCAATAGTTGAGCTTAGGGAGCAAATGCAGAATGCACCAGTGATAACGACAACCCCTTCACCAAAAGAAGGAAGCACAGGAATGCCTCCTGCGCCAGCAGGATTGACAGGCAAAGATGCCCTTGCAGCACGTACAAGGGCATTATTCAGCAAGAGTACAAGCATAAGCGAAGCGGTTGATGCCGTAACAAAATTCCCTGACTACTCAAAGGAATCAAACCTGCCTGAAGAGTACCAGCAGGGCGGACAGTACGACTGACAGTTTCTCAAAAGAAAGCTTTATAAACACCTTCCTGTGAGCCAGCAGTATATCTTCCCGCAGACTACAACTGCTAACGGTGTCTGAAACCCCGTTAAACCGGTTTGTAGGAGGGTCGAGCAATGGCAAGCAAAGAAGAATTCATAAAAGCATTACAGTATGTCCGAATTAATTCTCCCAAAAGGAAATTTGCGCAGAGCGTAGACCTCATTTTCAACCTCAAGGACCTCGACATCAAAAAGCCAGAAGAACAGCTTGATGTTTGGGTGCCGCTTGTACACGCTCGAGGAAAAGCGGTAAGGATTGCAGCCCTTGTAGGTCCTGAAATGCAAGAGCAGGCAAAGGCATTCTGCGACACAGTAATAACCCACGATGACTTCAAGCGTTACGAGGGCAAGAAAAAGGAAATCAGGAAGCTCGCAAAAACACATGATTTTTTCATAGCACAGGCAAACATAATGCCTGACGTGGCAAAGTTCTTCGGCCGCGTCCTCGGACCAAGGGGAAAAATGCCAAATCCCAAGGCAGGATGCGTTGTGCCACCAAACGCCAACCTGAAGGCGCTGACAGAAAAGCTGAGGAAAACACTACACGTCGTGGCAAAAACGCAGCTGTCCGCAAAGTGCGCTGTTGGAAAAGAGGACATGAAGGACGAGCAGCTTATCGAAAACATAATGGCAGTCTATAACGCCGTGATCCACGCGCTCCCGCAGGAGCAGAACAACATAAAATCAATCCTGCTCAAATACTCCATGGGGCCAGTAATCAAGGTCGGCGCTGAAGCCCCTCCCAAAAAGCCTGAGGCAGAGCCAAAAAAGGAAGAAGCAAGGAAGGAAGAGCCAAAGCAGGAAACGGCCGCAAAACCAAAGAGGGCGCCAAAGAAGGCAAAGGAGGTGAAGACCGATGAGCAGAAAGGATAGGGGCAAAAAAACCTCCAACGCGGCGCCTGAGAAAAAGGCAGTGGTGAAAAAGATAATTGAGCTCTCAAAAAAATACCCGATAATCGGCATCCTGAACATGCATTCCCTCCCTGCAGCGCAATATGCGCGCATGAGGGACAAGCTCAGGCAAAATGTTGAGATGCTGATGACGAAGAAAAGCCTCATCCTGCTTGCGTTTGAAAAGCTGAAGGAGACAAAGAAGGGCATTGAGGCATTGGAAAAATCACTGCCAGACATGCCTGCGCTCATATTCACAAAAGACAACCCATTCACGCTGTTCAAGACAATAAAGAAAAACAAGAGCAAGGCGCCTGCAAAAGGAGGCCAGCTCGCGCCGTTTGATATTATAGTGCCTGCAGGACCAACGCCCTTTGCGCCAGGCCCTGTACTCAGCGAGCTCTCACAGCTCGGAATCAAGGCAGGGGTTGAAGGTGGAAAGGTCGCTGTCAAGCAGGACTGCACTGTCTGTAAGGCAGGACAACCAATCAAGCCTGCCCTTGCGTCAATGCTCGCAAGGTTAGGAATCGAGCCGATGGAGGTTGGGCTTGACCTTGTTGCGGTCTACGAAGCCGGAACGATTTATCCAAAATCAGTGCTTGACATTGACGAAGCCAAGTTCATGAGCGACCTTACAACAGCAGCCAGCTGGGCGTTCAACCTGGCAATGGAAATCTGCTATTCCTCAAAGGATACTGCTGAGCCCCTATTGCAAAAGGCATTCAGGGAAGCAAAGGCAGTTGCGCTTGAAGGCGGAGTCATGGAGCCAGAGCTAATGGGCGAGCTTTTGGCAAAGGCAGAGCGCGAGGCAATGTCATTACAGTCAGAAATGCCAAAATAACAATTAAGGGAGGTACCAAAGATGGAATACATCTACGCGGCCATGCTGATCCACAAGGCAGGCGGCAAGGTGGACGAGGCAACAGTCAAAAAAGTGCTTGAAGCAGCCGGCGTCAAGGCAGACGAGGCGCGCATCAAGGCACTGGTTGCTTCATTGCAAGGCGTCAACATTGACGAGGCAGTGAAGAAGGCAGCTGTTGCGCCGGTCGCTGTTGCAGCCGCGCCGGCAGGTGGAGAATCAAAGGCAGAGAAGAAGGAAGAAAAGAAGTCCGCAGAGGAAAGCAAGAAGCAGGAAGAAGCTGCAGCTGCGGGCCTCAGCGCACTCTTCGGATAAGAAGATCGCTGAGGGCTCGTAGTTTTAAGCTTCTGGCGGCTACGGGCCATTTCAACGAGCCAGATGCACTGCCCAAATGCTGACACCTGAGGAACGCAAGGCCTTACAAGCGCAACTGGATGAGCTTCAACCAAAAATCAGGGAATTGAAGCAGAGACTTAATGAGTTAAACGACCAAAAGGAAAAGGCATTCCAGCAAAGAAATCCTGTTGGCAAGGAGATTTCTAGGCTCGTGCAAGAGATTAAACGACTAAAGCAGGAGCGGGACGCTCTTACAGAAGAGGTAAAGAAGCTAAAGGAAAACCGCTCAGGACTTAACGAAATCATCAAGAAAAAGATTGAAGAAGCCAAAAAGCTCAATGCAGAGAAAAAAAAGACTGCTGCAAAACTTGGCTTCAAGGAAAACCCCTCCTTCCTAAAAAAACAGATTGACAAGCTGGAGCACAAGATAGAAACAGAAGCTATTTCATTTGACAGGGAAAAGGCAATAATGAAGGAAATCAAGGAATTAAAGAAGCGCTACAATGAGGCAAAGGAATCAAGCGCTATCTGGGACGCAGCCCACCAGCTTAGCAAGGACATCGACGCCCTCCAGGAGCAGGCAGACAACATCCACAGGCAGATACAGCAAAAGGCAAGGCTCAGCCAGGAAAAGCACGAGCTTTTGATTGAGCAGAGCAAAAAAGTGGATGAATTGCGAAGAAGGGGAAACACGTTCACAAAGGACATAAGCGAAAGAAAATCAGAAATTGCAAAGCTCTCAGAAGAACTGGGAGCGCTACTCAAGCGGGCAGGAGAGATAAACGCAAAGCTTTCTGCAGAAAAAAAGGAAAAAGAGGCGGAAAAACAGCAGCAAAGGGTAAAAAAATTCTCGGAAAAGCTCGCTGAAGTCAAGGAAAAATTTAGAAAAGGCGAGAAGCTGACAACAGAAGACATTCTTGTACTACAAGGAGAGAATTAATAATCCTAAGCAACGCATATATTTTTGAGCACAGAAATGCTTTAATAGGCATGCGCAATGCTTGTGTTAATAGTTATGGAAAAAGTAGTGGTTGGTTCTGCAAAAGCATATGACCTTTCCAAAAAGGTGTATTACAAAAAGTTATTCCGTGTGGGTAACAAGTTCTTTGTCCTTGAATATGAGAGGCGAAAGCAGAATGACATTCACAGAGCGCTGGAGATGGCTGCGGAAGACCAGTATGAACGCATTTTTCTGGGCTATGAGCCAATAAAGCAAGTCCAGCTCATTTTCAAGAACCATTTCGAACTATATGGCAGCCATGCTGTCCCGCTCGAAATCGAAAACGGCAGGATAACACGACCTGCTGGCAAAAAGGAATTAAGTGTTAACGAGCTTGAAGACATCGTTGTTGAATGCCTGCGCAAGCACGCACCACGTGAAGCCCAGCCCACACTGAAGCGCGTGATTGCAGGATATGCGCAGAAAGCAAACACAGGTCTGCGCACCTAAGAACTATTTCTTCTCCTGCTTTTCAACCTTCAGGAATTCAACATACTTGCAGGCGCCGCAGTAAAGCCTGTTGCCGTGCGCTGCAAGGGTAAAGCCAGTGCCGCACTTGGGGCACCACTTGTTCTTCTTTACAACCCCGTCGCCTTCCTTCCGATAAGTGTTCCAAATTCCCTTGGGTGCCTTTTCCGCCATTATGATTTCGCCTCTTCCTTCTTTTCTGCAGGCGCAGCTGCGGATGATGCAGGAGCTACTCCTGGCGCTGCTTTTCCTGCCATTTTTTCCTTTGCCTTCTTGCCAAGCCTCACGATTTTTTCAAGCTGCTCCTTGCTTGGATAAACATGCACCTCAAATTTTGCCTTCTGGCTTCCGAATGACGTGTAAACATGCACGACAAATATTGCCTCTGCCTTTGCGCCAAGCTTCGCTGCAAGCGCCTCTGCCAATTGCTTTTGCGAAGGCGTTGCTCCTGCAAAAGTGATTTCACCGTGCACTTCCTTCCTCTGCAAGTAAGGATTCTCTATCGTTTTTCCTATCGCAATCTCCATTCAGGTCACCTTGATTGCGTACTCGCCCTTCATTCCAACACCCATCTTCTTTGCAATGTCGCTCTTGTTTGAGTCAATAATGTTAATCCTGCCCTTCCAATTAACTACGAACTGCGCGCTGTGGCATACAGGGCATTCATTGCCCTCAACAAACAGCTTGCATTTCTTGCATGCCTTCTTTTTGCTCATAAATTCACTTCTCCTTCTTGGCTTTCTTTTCCTTCCTTTCTTCTTTTTCTGAAGCAACCGGCTTTGCCTCTGCAACCCACTCTGTCTTGCCCATTCCTGGTTGGCGCATCGTAAGTCCAATCTTTGGGTTGTTCGGGTCCTTGAATGACACCGCAATTACCCTTGCCCTGCAAATGTCACCCACCTTCAGCACGCGCTTTGTGTCTCTTCCTGACAGCACTTTTTCCTTGGCAAAGCTGACAAAGTCATCCATTGTCTGCGAAATGTGAATCATTCCGTCAATCGGGCCGAGCGTGATGAAGGCGCCAAAGTCAGCGATGTCCTTTATCCTGCCGACAACAACCTCCTGCAGCTCGGGCTTGTAAGCGAGTATCTCGAAAGTTGTCTCGTAATAGCTTGCGCCATCTCCAGGGATTATTATGCCCTCGCCAACCTCTTTGACATCAACAACATCAATTACTATGCCAAGAGTTGGATCGATGAGACCGTCATACTTCAGCTTGATTCCTGCCTTTACCGCGTCCTTCAGTTCCTTTCCAAAGAACCTTGGAGACACTCTGATGTGGTCCTGAACGATTACCTTGTAATACATTTTCGCCTCTTGGGTTTGCATCAATGCCTGCAACCGAAAAAGGCCAGGCATCTCATTACAAGAAAGGAAGGCAGGGGCCTGTTTAAAAAGGTTGCGATATCAAGCCTTGCTGACGCCAGTCTGCTCAGGCTTTTGGAAAGAGCTCCAAATACTTTTTCTGCCGTATGACGACAACAGGAACCCCTTTTGCCTTTAGGCGACGCTTTAAGTCCTGGTCTTGTGTTGCGACAATGGCGTCCCTGCCTGCCACTTTCAGTATGAGCGCGTCTACGCATCCTTCTCCGGCGGTGGGAATTACTCCAATGCGTTTTTTCAGAATCAACTGCTTTGCAAGGCGCGCTCCGATTCTGGCATCCTGCTTTCCCCCTATGATTATTGCGTCAAGCTCGTCAAGAGTCTTGTCAACAACGAACAATTTGTGGGCAAACGGCAGGATTCTGCCAAGCTCTGCGAAAAAATCAACCTTCCACGCAAGGCAGTCAACGAGGAAGTTCGTGTCAAGTATTACTTTTTGCATACCTGACAAAAGAACAAAGAGGAGTAATTAAATGTTGCCTTATTTGAACACAGGGGTTTTTCCCTCAGGAATGCTGAAATAATTACACCCTTGTATACATTTCGGAAGGTCTGCGTCGCACTTCTGGTGGGTCGCGTTATTCCGCGCGCCGACATGGCACCACAGATTTGCCCTGTTGCACCTTTTCTGGCATAACGCATAGTTGCGCCAGGAATAAATACCTGAAATAGGCACATCCTTCGCCGCAATGCACCGCCCCAATGACGGTGAACACATGTTGCACTTGCCAATGCAGTCAGAATTGCGGAAACATACTGCACCGCACATATCAGGAGTGTACTTTGGCTTTTCCCACCAAGTCACCCTGTTGCCTCCATACTGCCCTGTTGTGCTTGGACCTGTAAGTATCACAAAGACCCCTATTGTGGCTGTCAGCAGTACTGCAAGAAAAACAGCAACAAGCCCTCCTTTTTCCATAAGGACTGCTTGTTGCCTTCCTTATAAAAGGGTTTCGGCGGCAGTACATTTTTATACAAGCACAAGTGCTCGGTAGTTGTGGCAGCAGTCAAACAAATTTTAAGGGAAGTCCTTGAAGAAATCACGCCGAGCAAGGAGGAAAGGGCGTCAACGCTTAAAACAGTCAACACATTCCTCGCGGAATTGAACAAGTCTTTGAAAAAAAATAAGCTCAGTGCAAAGGCAGTGCTTGGCGGAAGCTATGCAAAAGACACTTGGCTCAAAGGCGACTATGACGTTGACATCTTTGTCAGGTTTGCTTTGAAGCACAAAAAGGACAACCTTAGCAGCCTGCTTGAGAAGACATTAAAGCCGTGGAAGGCAGAAAAGGTGCACGGCTCAAGAGATTATTTCTGGGTTCACGAAAAGAAGTTCAGGTTTGAAATAATCCCTGTGCTTGCAATTAAAAAAGCAGCAGATGCTGAAAACGTGACTGACTTTTCCCCCTTGCACGTGAAGTGGGTCAACAAGAACGGCAGAAAATACAAAGGAGACATCAGGCTTTTCAAGAAATTCTGCAAGGCGCAAAGAGTTTACGGCGCAGAAAGCTACATCAGGGGGTTCTCAGGACATGTTGTTGACATTCTCGTGATTTATTACAAGGGATTCCTGCCGCTGCTCAAAGCAGCAGCAAAATGGAAGCCAAAGACAATCATTGATTATTACCACCACTATAACAAGAAGGCATTGTTCGTGCTTAACAGGAGCAAGATACAAGGACCGCTTGTCGTTATTGACCCTGTACAAAAGGAAAGGAACGCGGCAGCAGCTTTGAGCCAAGATAAGTATAACGGGCTTGTTTCAGCAGCCAAAAAATTCCTCAAAAGGCCATCAAAAGACTTCTTTGTGGAGACAGAAATCGACCTTGGAAAGCTTGCAAAGCTTGGCCATATGATTCACGTGTGCGCAAAAGTGCCAAAGGGAAAAGAAGACATCATAGGCACACGATTATTGCACGTTTTTGAGTATTTGAAGCGCTACCTTGAAGACTTTGGAATAAAGGCATCGGGCTGGCGGTGGAACAAGGGCGAAATGGCAGAATTCTGGTACGTCGTCAAGGAAAAAGAGCTTCCTGCAACAATGACAAGGGCAGGACCGCCGCTTGAGCTGAAAAAAGCAGCAGAAGCATTCAAGAAAAAACACAAGAAAACATTCGTGTCAAACCACAGGCTGATGGCAGAAGTCAGGCGAAAACATCGCACGCCAGAGGACGCAATCAGAACAGCATCAAGCGACGACTACGTAAAACACAGGCAGATAAGACTAAGCATTATTGGAAAGGACGCCTGCAACGGTCAGCATTAAGGAAGGTATTTCACTGCCAAGAAGCCGCCAACCAAAAGCCCAAGAGCAACAAAAGTAAGCAGGTTAAAGTACTTGTCAATGAAAACCTTCACGCGCTCACCAAAGAAGAACAAGAGAGCAGAAATTGCAAAAAACCTCCCGCCCCTTCCAACAATGCTTCCAATCACGAATGCAGGAATTGTTATTTTCCAAAAGCCAGAAGCAATGGTAAACACCTTGTAAGGAATGGGAGTCAGGGCTGCGGTAAGAATTGCCCAAAAGGCATTCTCCTGAAACAGCCTTCCAACAACCTCAAACTCCGCCTGGTAGCCAAGCAGGGCAATAAGCGGCTTACCAATCGCGGCATAAAAAGCAAAACCAATCAAGTAGCCAAACAAGCCGCCAATCACTGAAAACAACGTGCAAAGAAAAGCATACCAAAAGGCCCTTTTTGGCCTTGAAATGCCCAAACAAATAAGAAGCACGTCAGGCGGCACAGGAAAAAAACTGCTTTCTGCAAAAGCAAGAACGCAAAGAGCAGGAACACCATACCTCGTGTGCCCCCACGAAAGGACCCAGTCATAAAGACCCCTGATCTTGCCCATTGTGTAAAGGTGAAAACCGTAAATCCTATGCAAAGCACGATGCATGCACTGAGCTGAAGGCACAAGGTATTTAAGCGTTTGCGAAAATCTCAGAACAGAAACAAGCAATTCAATCAAGCAATCATTTTATTCTCGGACGCAACCTCAAAGCAAGGAACACAAAAGGAGCACTAATAAGAAATTGGCGCACAAAAGAAAAAATCCCCTTTAGAAAACCACGCTTACACACTTTAGGCACATGACTCAGCCCTCTAAGTTTGACAAAGTAAATTCTTGAATACCTCCTAACAAACCAGTTCATCAAAGATTCCATATTGTACGCCTTCCATAATCCGTCCTTTGAGAGTGTTTTAACAATACGCGTTTTAACCAAGCGCTCGCCGCCAATTGGAAAACAACGCATAAACAATTCACCAAACCAGCCCATCCGATCCCTCAAGCCAACAACCATTGAATAGCCCTTGTTAGCCATTTTCTCAAACTGAATAATATGCTGCTTTTTCAGACCCACGAGGTCAGCATCAAGGAAAAGGACATACGGGGTACGCACGTGATGCACGGCATTTTTAACTGCGATAGATTTTCCCAAATTAGTCTTGTGTTGAATAAGCAATACATTATTGTGTTTCCTCAGCCGTTCCTTAACAACTTCAGAAGTGCTGTCAGTGCTTCCATCATCAACTACAATAACCTGCGGAATCGTCTCTGCAGCAACATCCAGAACACGTCCTATTGTATTTTCTTCATTATACGCAGGAATTATTGCAGTAATTTCACCCATCGCACTTGGTGATTTCCACCCACATAAAAACTTTCTTGGCATAAATCACTATTTGGGAGTGGTTACTAATAATTTTATACGCTTTCACGACTATTTCTGCAAAATTAACCGGTTAATGGAGGTTGATAAACAATGGAAAAAATAGGAACGTGGGCATTCTTGATAGGAGTCGTGATTGCCGTCGTGGCAGGGCTCATACCCGCATTTAGCCAACCACCACTTGCAGGACAGGTCGCGTGGGTACTGGTAATCCTCGGCCTTGTGGTGGGATTCCTGAACATCAGGGCAAAGGAAGCGCAGGAATTCCTCGTGGCATGCATTGCAATCCTCGTGGTTGCAGGAATGGGAGGACTGCCACCACTGGGAAGAACACTTGGAGCAATCCTGACCAACCTGATCGCCTTTGTGGCACCAGCAGCATTGCTCGTCGCATTAAGGGCAGTCTGGGCATTGGCAGAAGAGTGAACAGGCCTGTTTCTTTTTTTATTCTTTTATTCCAAACTTTCCAATTAAAGGGACAAAGACGTAGTCTCCCAAATCCTCTGTTTCCAATTTGCCCCTGACTTTTCTTGCCTTAATCATGCGCTGGGCATACATCGAACCCACTGGAATGAGCAGGATTCCGCCTTCCTTAAGCTGGTCCTTAAGCGCTTTTGGTATTCGTGGAGCTGCGGCAGTACAGACAATGCGGTCATAAGGCGCCTCTCTTGCATAACCAATACTGCCATCTGAATGGATGACCTTGACATTGGATATTCCTGCTTTCTTCAGGTTGTTTTTCGCAAACTCCACAAGCTCAGGCACAATTTCCGTCGTTATGACCTTGCCGTTTTTGCCAACAAGAACACTCAACAAAGCAGCATTGTATCCAGAGCCCGCACCAATCTCAAGCACCTTCTGTCCTGGCCTGACTTCAAGAGCGTCAAGCATAAGCACAACAGTAGTTGGCTGACTGATTGTCTGACCTGCAAGAATGGGCAACGGCTCATCAACATATGACTGGTCCTTGTATTCATCAAGCACAAACAATTCCCGCCTTATTTTTTTGAACGCATCAAGAACCCTCTTGTCACGGACCGCAGCTCCTGACTCCCATTTTTCAACCAATTGCATTTTTTCGCGCTCGAACATAGCCACTCCTGACTAATACATAATATTTAAATACTCTGTTGGAAAGGAATCAACCATAAAAGAGGGATTTCATGGCAAGAAATACAGAATTCATTCTCTGGTTCAAGGACCTGAAGATAGAGGACATTCCATTGGTTGGCGGCAAGAACGCATCACTGGGAGAAATGTACAGGGAACTAACCAAGAAAGGCATCAGGATTCCAAACGGATTTGCAACAACAGCTCACGCATACAAATACCTGCTAAAGCATTCAGGAATTGAAAAAGAAATGCGAAAGCTACTGGAAGGGCTGGACGTCAAAAATGTCAAACAACTTGCGGAAATAGGAAGAAAAATCAGGGAATTAATCAGAAGGGCAGAATTCCCAGAAGACTTGAAAGAGGCAATCTTCAAGGCGTACAAACAATTAAGCAAGCAATACGGCACTTCAGAAGTTGACGTTGCAGTCAGGAGTTCAGCAACAGCAGAAGACCTGCCAGAAGCAAGCTTTGCAGGACAGCAGGAAACATACTTGAACATAGTCGGCGAACATGCCCTCCTTGACGCCTGCAGGAACTGCTTTGCATCACTCTTCACCAACCGAGCAATCGCGTACCGGGCTGAAAAAGGATTTGACCACTTCAAGGTTTACCTATCAATAGGCATACAAAAAATGGTAAGGTCAGACCTTGCAAGCTCGGGAGTGATGTTCACGCTCGACACTGAAACAGGCTTTCCACATGTTTGCTTCATCACAAGCAGCTGGGGGCTTGGTGAGAATGTAGTACAGGGTGCAGTCAACCCTGACGAGTTCTACGTCTTCAAACCAACCTTGAAAGAGGGGTACAAGCCGATAATCCAGAAGGTGCTTGGGGAAAAGTCGATAAAAATGATTTATGCAACAGAAGGCACGCATCCCACAAAGAACATCGCCACACCCCCTGAGGAAAGGCGCAAATTCTCTCTTACAGACGAGGAAGTCCTACAACTGGCAAAATGGGGAGTGATAATTGAGGACCATTATTCGCAAAAGAAAGGAAAATGGACTCCAATGGACATCGAATGGGCAAAGGACGGACAGTCAGGAAAACTGTTCGTAGTCCAGGCAAGACCAGAAACAGTCCAAAGCCAGAAATCAAAAACAATACTTGAAGAATACGTTCTCAAGCAAAAAGGAAAAGTAATTCTCACAGGCAAAAGCGTCGGCAACAAGATAGGAAGCGGAACCGCCCAAGTGATAAAGGACGTGAAAGAAATTGACCGCTTCAAGCCAGGCGACATCCTCGTCACAGAAATGACAGACCCAGACTGGGTGCCGATAATGAGGATGGCAAAGGCAATAGTGACAAACAAGGGCGGAAGGACCTGCCATGCTGCCATTGTGTCACGAGAACTCGGAATACCCTGCGTTGTCGGAACACTGCACGCAACAGAAAAAATCAAGAACGGGCAAAAAATCACGGTCAGCTGCGCAGAAGGAGAAGAAGGAAAAGTCTATGACGGAATCCTCAAGTACGACATCCAAAAGATTGACCTAAAGCAAATGCCCAAAACAAAAACAAAGGTAATGATGAATGTAGGCAATCCAGAAGAGGCATTTGAGCTCAGCTTCATACCAAACCAAGGAGTTGGGCTCGCAAGAATGGAATTCGTGATCAACGAATACATCAAGATACACCCAATGGCATTAATAAAGTTTGACAAGCTCATGGACGAAACAGCAAAAAGGAAGATTGAGGAACTAACGCACGGCTACAAGAACAAGCCGGACTTCTTTGTTGACAAACTCGCACAAGGACTGGGAATGATTACAGCAGCATTCTACCCAAACGACGTCATAGTAAGACTGAGCGACTTCAAGACAAACGAATACGCGAACCTGATTGGAGGAGCAGAATTCGAGCCCAAGGAAGAAAACCCAATGATTGGGTGGAGAGGAGCAAGCAGGTATTACAGGGAGGGCTACAGCCCTGCATTTGCGCTTGAATGCAAAGCAATCAAGAAAGTCAGGGACGAATTCGGGCTCACAAACCTAAAAGTAATGGTGCCGTTCTGCAGAACCGTTGAAGAAGGAAAGCATGTCGTTGCAGAAATGGCAAAAAACGGCCTAAAGCAGGGAAAGAACGGACTGCAGGTTTACGTGATGTGCGAAATCCCAAGCAACGTTGTCCTCGCAGACGAGTTCAGCAAGGTATTTGACGGCTTCAGCATCGGCTCAAACGACCTGACGCAACTGACTCTCGGGCTTGACAGGGACAGCGCAATAGTATCAGAACTCTTTGATGAGAGAAACGAGGCGGTAAAGAGAATGGTTGAGTACGCAATAAGGACTGTCAAAGCAAACCACAGGAAGATAGGAATTTGCGGCGACGCACCAAGCACATACCCTGACTTTGCCCAATTCCTTGTCCAGTGCGGCATTGACAGCATCTCATTGAGCCCTGACGCTGTTGTCAAAACAACGCTTAAGATTGCAGAGATGGAAAAGAAACTCAAAAAATGAAAGCTTTAAATAAGCCCAGTCATTTCTCCTGCCTTATGATTGCAGTACAAAAAATCACGGCACTAACATCTCAAATAATCATTCCTGCAATCATCATACAATAAAGAGCGCCCTGTTTTTTCTGGGGTGCTGATGGTAAAAACTACAATGAGCCATAAAAAAATTGAAATCATGGACACAACATTAAGGGATGGAGAACAAATGAGTTCTGTAAGCTTCAAGCCATCTGAAAAACTGACAATCGCAGAACAATTGCTTGAAATCGGAGTGCCAAGAATTGAGATTGCAAGCGCGAGAGTGTCAAAAGGGGAAGAAGAAGCAGTAAGGCAAATATGTAACATGGCTGAAAGAAAGAATAAGCTCAAAGCTGTTGAAGTCCTAGGCTTTCTCGACAACAATCGCTCAGTGGACTGGATTTACAACTGCGGATGCAAAGTTGTCAATCTTCTTGCAAAAGGCTCGCTCAGGCATTTAGAAACACAACTCAAACAAACACCTGAAGAACATGCTTGTTTGATAAGAAAGAGTGTTGAATATGCAAAAAGCAAAGGCATGGACGTCAACGTCTACCTCGAGGACTGGTCAAATGGAATGAAAGACTCAATTGAGTACGTGATGAAAATGCTCAAAGAACTGGAAGAAATGCCTATTTCAAGAGTGATGCTTCCTGACACCCTTGGAATCCTCAACCCACTCAACACTCGCAATTACATCAGGCAAGTAAAAAGAATGCATCCTAAAATGCACATGGACTTTCACGCACACAATGATTATGGCATGGCAACAGGCAACTCAATGGCAGCACTAAATGCAGGAATCAACGGCCTCCACGCCACCATGAACAACCTCGGAGAACGGGCAGGAAATGCACCACTCGATGAATTGGTTGCGGCAATGAAAGACCACCTCGGCATTGATTCAGGAATAAAAGAAGAAGGGCTTCATGGCCTAAGCAAGCTCATTGAAAGCATCAGCGGAGTGCACGTTTCGCCCACAAAACCAATAACAGGCGACAACGTGTTCACGCAAACAGCAGGAATACACGCAGACGGCGACAAAAAAGGCAAACTCTACCAAAACAAGCTCACGCCAGAAAGGTTTGGAAGAAAAAGAGATTACGCATTAGGCAAACTAATGGGCAGGGATTCATTGCAGTTAAACCTGGGAAGGCTTGGAATAACACTCACTCCAGAACAGGAAAGCAAGGTGTATGACGAGCTCAAGCGCCTTGGAGACATGAAGCGCATGATAGCAGACATTGAAGAACTAAGACTGATAATTGCAGACGTGATTGGCGATTCATCCCACCAAAAATACAAGATAGGCAATTATGAAGTACGCTCAGTAAAGGGAAAGCCCTCAACAGGAACAATTGAAATCATAAACGGGCAAAAAACATACACGGCAAGCGGAACAGGAGACGGAGGATATGACGCGTGCATGAATGCCCTCAAAAACATCTTTCCTGAACTCCCAGAACTCATTGATTACAAAGTAAGAATCCCAAAAGGAGGAACAGACGCCCTTGTGGAAACCACAATCACGTGGAAAACCAATGAGAAAGAATTCAGAACAAGAGGGGTGCATTCAGACCAGGTCGCTGCAGCGCTTTACGCAACAGAAAGGATGCTAAACATAGCGCAACCAAAACCTAAGGAGTGACGACAACAATATTTTTCTTGAGGCGCCTGTTTATTTCCCAAGAAAACTCATTGAGAACCTTCAGCCCTGCCTTCCTGATTAACAGCTTGTGATTAACTGTGCTCGGAAAGCCAAGAACAGCCTTGCATTTCAAAACCTGCTTAAGCCTTGCCAGAAATCCTGCATAAAGGCCTTCCAATCCTTTTGGCGGCGTGTTCCTGCCATAAGGAAGGTCAGCAACAACATATTTGACTCTGCCAAGTGCTAATGCATTCTTTCTTTGCAGTTTGAACCGCCTGATTCCATAGCCGACAAGGTTTTTGGCTGCCTTTTCAAGAAGTTCTTGGTTGATGTCATAGCCGACTGGCATTAATCCCATTAACCCCGCTTCAATCAATATGCCTCCTGCACCACAAAAAGGGTCAACAATCACCCCTCTGCGTATTCCTGTAAGGTTTATCATTGCCCTTGCCAGTTGCGGATGAGTGCCAGTAGGGTGAGGAGCAGGCCACATGTGCACTTTCCTGCTTTCAAAATCCTCATTGTTCTGCCACAAAAGCTTTCCCGCAATAACCTTGTTGTTGACAAAGAAAAAATGAAACCACGTCCTTGGTTTTTTCATTTCTGCCTTGGAATTCCTGATTTTTTCACCAACCTGCCTTGCTATTGCGAGTTGAATGCAGGCATCAACATGATGGCACGTGACCTTGAAGCTCTTCTTGTAATGCTCTTGCCAGTTAAACGTGGCGATTTTACCACCAAGCTGTTTTTTATCGCATGCAAATAAAAACTCAAAGACAGCACGTGAGAATCCAAGGCGGGAAAAACAAAGGGACTTTGCTTCTGCAACAAGTATTTCATTGCCAACAAGCGCAATTTTTTTCCCCTTTATAACTTCCAGCGCTTCTGCTGTTGCAATCTCTGGATAACGCTTGTATAACTGGAAGAACACTTTCATTTCTTCTTGAGCTTTTGCTGCTGCAATAACTTCCTTGCCCACTTGTTGACTATGAAAATCACCACAAAGAATGTGATAAGCATCAACACAAACCCTATCTTTGTCCTTGCATAGTCCCAGTAACTCACAGTGGCTGCAAAGGCAGTCACAACAGTTCCGATGAATATTCCCATAAGCACCGCATCAGCAAGCGGAAGCAGTATTGCAAGAATCAGGATAACAAGGTTAAAACCAGTAATAGCAGCATACTTCCACCCATTATACACGTTGCGCTCCTCATTCCACGCCTTTTCTGCTGCACGTTGTTCT
>JAWCLR010000014.1:0-13089 GCA_038850615.1 Candidatus Woesearchaeota archaeon
AAAAGCTATGCTTTTCTAGCGTTTCCCCAAATTTTTGCTAACGCAAAAACTTCTCTTAATCGCATATGTTATGTGCGCCGAGCGAACCGAATCCGGCAATCATTACGCCATAAAGACTTGAAAACAGCAACATTTATATACAATATCGTTTCCGATATATCGGTTTTGATATATCGAGTCCAATAAGAAAATGACGCACTCAATGATTCAGGGATATCTGAAGATTCTCGTATTCAAGGCGCTGGAGGAAGGACCAAAATCAGGATATTCGCTGATGAAATACGTTCAGGGCAAGACGGGCGCAAAGCCATCGCCAGGAAGCATTTACCCCTTGCTTGAACAACTCAAAAAAGAGAAACTCGTCGAGGTAAAAGGCGTTGGGAGGGCAAACGAATACAAGCTCACTCCTGCTGGAAAACAAAAGGTGGCGCTGATAGAGGAAAAAAGACAGGAATGCATACAAACCCTTGTTAACTCAATGAAGATGATGAGTGCGCTGACTGGCGAGGACTTCTCAATGCCCCAGCAAATGATTGAAAGCATGCAAAAAGGGGAAGAACCATTCAAGGAGCTTAATCCTGAACTCAGCCAATTGCAGGCACAATTCTTGACAATGTACAAAAAAGGAACAATAACAAAAAATGCCGCAAAAATCAGGAAAATACTCAGCAACGCCCTCAGGGAGATGAGAGCTCTGTGAAAAAGCCAATCATCCAACTGAAAAACGTCTGGAAGACATACAAAATGGGAGAAACGCAAGTAAATGCATTGCAAGGAATAAGCCTTGAAGTCATGCCTGGCGAATTCCTTGCAATACAAGGACCTTCTGGCAGTGGCAAAAGCACTATGATGAACATGATTGGGTGCCTTGACATTCCAACAAAAGGCGAAATCCGCCTTGACGGCATAAACATCAGCAGGCTTTCAGAGTCAGACCTTGCACAAATAAGAGGAAGAAAAATAGGCTTTATCTTCCAGAATTTCAACCTGATACCAACACTTACTGCAATTGAGAACGTAATGTTGCCAATGACTTTTCAGGGAATCCCTGAAGATGAAAGAATTGAGCGCGCAACAAAACTGCTCAGACAATTCGGAATCGGCGACAGAACCAATCACAAACCAAACCAGATGTCAGGAGGAGAACAACAAAGGGTTGCAATCGCAAGAGCCCTTTCTGTGAATCCGCAAGTCATCCTTGCAGACGAGCCCACAGGAAACCTTGATAGCAGGGCAGGAAGGGAAGTCATGCTTTTCCTCAGGGAGCTTAACGAGCACGAAGGAAAAACAGTTGTGCTGGTCACTCACGACGACATCCTTGCAAGGGCTGCTGACAGAATCGCATTCCTGAAAGACGGAACAATCATAAAATCACAATTAGTGCGAGGTGGAAAAAAATGAGAAAAAAAATCATGCTTGTCTTGGCATTTGCGCTGGCATTAATCATCTCAACGTCAGGCGCTTCTGCGGCAGGAGGCGCAATGGTGACTGCATCAATACTGCGCTATGAGCCAGACCCTGCAGAACAAGGCAACACCGTAGACGTGTGGGTGCAGTTGAGCAATCAGGGCACAAAGGCAGACGGGGTTGTCATAAAGTTCGTGCCAGAATACCCTTTCAGCCTTGCAGCAGGAGTCAAGGGCGAAGTTGACGTAGGCACAATAGCAGCAATAGAAAACAAGGTGGTCAAGTTCACGCTCTTCATCGACCCTAATGCTCCAAACGGCGACAATAAGGCAAAATTCCTTTACAAGTATGGCACGATTGACCAATGGGTGCAGTTTGAGGCACCAATCACCCTGCAGACGCAAAACGCGGTAATGGTCATTGATGATTACAAGGTAGAGCCACAGACCGTTGTTCCAGGACAAACATTTCAAATCACGCTGAAATTAAGGAATGCAGGAAGGATTGGGGTGAAAAACCTTGATGTCGGCATTGACTTAGCAGACGGCACCTTCAGCACAATCGGTTCAGGAACAAAAAAGCGCATTGACTTTGTCGGAGCAGGCGAAACAGAAACAGTCACTTTCAACATGGCTTCTGACACAAGCACTGCAGTAAAAGTATACAGCATTCCCCTCAGCATGTCCTATCAGGACGAGAGGAACAAGCAATACACTGACACTGCAAAAGTTAGCCTTGTCGTGAACGCAAAACCAGAAATCTCATTGACGGTTGATTCCACAAAGTTCAAGTCAAAAACAACCCCCGGCACAGTCTCTTTAAAGATAGTGAATAAGGGCATAGTCAACATGAAATACGTTTCTGTCAGGCTTATTGAAACACATGATTATGAAGTTTTGAGCTCAAGCAACGAAGAATACGTCGGCAACCTTGACAGTGATGACTTTGAAACTGTCGACTTCACAATCAAGCCAAAGGTTGCAGAACCAAGGCTTAAGGTCCAGCTCGAGTTCAAGGACCCTTACAATGTTGACTTCAAGGAAACTTACGACTTGCCATTAAGAATAATCACTGCAAAGGAGCTTGGCAACGGCGGGCTTCCTTGGGGCTGGATATTGCTTGCAGTGATTGTTGTGGGAGGCATCATTTACTGGCGCATCAGGAAAAAGAAGAAGCGCTAAAAATGCTGAAAGACTACCTAATCATTGCATTTGGCAGCATGCGCAAGCGCTTCCTGCGCACCTCGCTGACAATGCTGGGCATTTTTATCGGCATCGCAGCAGTTGTTTCCCTGATATCCCTCGGGCAGGGAATGCAGGACGCAATCAATGCGCAGTTTGCAAGCATTGGCACTGACAAAATAATCATACAAGGCGCAACCGCAGGCTTTGGCCCTCCTGGCTCAAACACAGCAGGCATCATTGACAAGCACGACCTTGATATCGTAAAAAGGACTGCTGGAGTTAAAAGGGCTGCAGGAAGATTATTGCGCACAGTCACCGGCGAGTTTGAAGGAGAATCAGACAACATTCTTGCACTAAGCATGCCTGAGGAACCAGAAGATAGGGCTCTTGCAGAAGAAGCAAACAACCTAAGGGTTGAGCAGGGCAGGATGCTTAAGCCGGATGACCGCAAAAAAGCAGTGGTCGGAAACAACATCTGGAACAGCAAGAAATTCTCAAAAAAAATGACCATTGGGTCAAAGTTGCTGCTGAACGGCGAAAAGTTCGAGATTATCGGGCTAATGCCAAAGATAGCCACAAATGTGGACATGGTGGTCCTCATCAATGAGGAAGACGCGCGGGAAATAATGAATGAGGACGAGCAGTTCAGCATGATAGCAGCACAAGTAGTGCCTGGAGAGGCGCCGTCAAAAGTTGCTGACAGGATTTCAAGGGCAATGAGAAAAGACAGGCACCAAAAAGAGGGCTTTGAGGACTTCACAATCAAGACAAGCGAGGAGGTCATCAAGTCAGTCAACACAATCCTTGGCGTTGTCCAAGCAGTCTTTATCGGAATCGCGCTAATAAGCCTGCTTGTCGGCGGCATAGGAATAATGAACACAATGTACACAGCAGTTCTTGAAAGAAAAAAAGACATCGGCATCATGAAGGCAATAGGCGCGCGAAACAGGGACGTGATGCTCATATTCTTGCTTGAGAGCGGCCTACTTGGAATGGCAGGAGGCGCAGTAGGAATAGTGATAGGAATGGGGTTAAGCAAGACTGTTGAAATAATCGCAACAGGAATCATAGGAAACCTGCTCAAGGCATCGTTTTCGTGGTACTTGATTGTTGGAGCCCTTGCTTTTTCCTTCCTTGTCGGAATGATATCAGGAGTCCTTCCTGCAAGACAGGCAAGCAGACTGCCCCCTGTTGAAGCATTGAGAGGCGAATGAAAATGCTTGACCTTTTCATTATGGCGTTCAGGAACGTGAGAAGAAGAAAAAAACGCACATTCCTCACAATGCTTGGCGTATTCATAGGAATAGCAGCAGTTGTTGCGCTCGTGTCGCTTGGGCAGGGCTTGCAGGCAATGATTGACGCCCAGTTTGAAAAGATAGGTGCGGACAAAATCATAATCCAGGCAAAAGAAATCGGGTATGGCGGACAAAGGCGTTGCAAACGCAGCAGGAACGCTTTTCAGGGGAGGCCTGGTAAAATTCAACAACGTCCAGCGCACCCAGTTCATAATGGGACTTCCTGACAAGAAAGAAGAAGCAGACCTGATGAAACAGATGAATTCCTGGGAAATAATTGAAGGCAGGGAATTAAGCCACAAGGACAAAGGAAAAGCAGTAATAGGAAACGACCTTGCATACAAGAACTTATTCAACAAGGAAATACAAGTTGGCAACAAGATAGAAATCAGCGGAAAAACATTTGAGGTCGTGGGAATCCTGAAACGCATCGGCGACCCAGGAACAGACACATCAGTCACAATTCCAGAAGAAGAAGCAAGGGAAATAACAGGCGAGCCAGAAGCATATTCATACATTGTTGCGCAAAGCGCACCAGGACTTAACCCAGAAGAAGTTGCTGACAACATTGAGAAAGCAATAAGGCGGGACAGGCACCAAAAGGAAGGAAGGGAAGACTTCACTGTACAGTCAAGCACAGAACTGATTGAGTCATTCATGAAAGTACTCTTCATAATACAAGCAGTATTTGTTGGCATTGCAGCAATAAGCCTTCTCGTTGGAGGAATAGGAATAATGAACACAATGTACACAGCAGTTCTTGAAAGGACAAGAGAAATAGGCGTGATGAAGGCAATAGGCGCGCGAAACAGGGACATTCTTGCATTGTTCCTCATTGAGAGCGGTTTCCTCGGCACTGCAGGAGGAATAATCGGCATCATCATTGGTTCAGGAATAAGCAAGATCGTGGAGGTTGCAGTAAACGCCCAATACGGCGCAAACACAATACTTGCAGTGTTCCCGCCATACCTCTTGGTTGGAGCGCTCTTGTTTTCTTTCGGCGTGGGCGCGGTCAGCGGCTTGCTCCCAGCAAGAAGGGCTTCAAAGCTCAAGCCTGTTGATGCATTAAGGTATGAATGATTAGAATTCCAATATTTTTCCTTCTTTTGCAACGTTTATGATTCTTGTATTACCGATTTTGTCCTCAACGCCAGCTGCCTCGTGAATGTGGCCGCAGATGACAAAGTCAGGCTTGAATTCCGTGATTGCACGCCTGATTGCCTTGCTTCCAGGAAACCTGCCAAGCTCAAACACAGTCCCTGCAGGGTGCTCGTGCACAAGCATAACCTTCTTCTTCGCATCCTTGACTTTTTCAAAACCCTGCTTCAAGAGCTCAAACAATTCCGCCTCATCAATCATGCCGTGCGGCCCAATCTGGGTTGCGCCGCCAGCACCAAAAAAGCCAACACCATTGTAAATCACACCATCACCGTGCAAGTGCTTTATGCCGTATTTTTCAGCAAGCGCTTCAGAGGTTGCAAAATTCTCGTGATTTCCTGTCTGCACAAACATTTTCATCCCCTTCTTCTTGAACTGTCTGACAAGCTAAGGCGGAAGTTCGTCCAGGGTGCTCCAGTCTCCGCAGGCAAAAACAAGTTTCACGCCTTCCTTTTCTGCCTTGTCAACCAAATGCCTCAAGTCCCTACCATGGGTATCACTAAATGCGAGAATTTTTACCTTGTCCGCAATAGTGTGGTGCTGTTTCATTTTCTTTTTGGTCCTGTTATGCTGAAGCCAGGCTCTGGGAATTTGATGTAGTCTATTCTTGCACCCCTGACTTTTGGCAGTGTTTTTCTCGCAATGACGAATGTCAGGCCGTGCTCCTTCACCATTTCATCATTCTTTTTGGCGGATTTTTCAAAATCAAGCCCATACCTCCCCCGGACTACCTGCACGCGAAGACAATAGCCTGTCTTTTTCTGTTTTTTCATCAATTCCTTGAGCTTTTTTGCCGCAATTGCAGTTATGCTTATCACTTTTTGGGAGACTTTATTGAGTTCTGCAACAACTTTTTCAATCTCCCTGTCATTAAATCCATGAACCTGAAGCCCTTGTTCTATTGTTTCAAATTTTCTTGCACTGCAGCCAAGGCAGTGAATGCCGTTCTTCAGCAACACTTCTGCTGTAGCAGGACAAGCATCAATCACTTCGCCGATCGTCATGTTTTTTGTTATCATTTTTCGCCAAAATACCTATTCCTGTAAAACTTGATTAATTCTTTTGCTTCTGGAATGCAGGTTTTGTCCTGTACTCCTATCTTTGTCCTCCTCTGGACGTCCTCAAACGTGACAGCGCCGTCAATCACTGCCTCCTCAATGTCCTTGTCTGTTATTTTCAGCACTTTGTCAATAATCCGAGCGCCTTGTGTTACTACGCGGCTGTGCTGGCCTGTCCTCTTGAAGTAATCGTTTATTGCAGCAATCAATGCCTTTGTGCCAAGCACAGAGCAATGAATTTTTCTCTTTGGAAGGTCAACCAAGTGCGCCACAACATCCCTCGGCGTAAGCTTGAGCGCATCATTGAGCTTCATCCCACCATTCTCAGTAACCATTACGCTAAGCATGCTTGTTGTTGCGATTGCTGACGCGCACCCAAAAGTCTGCCACTTGCATTCCTTTATCCTGTCAGATTCCTTGTCAACCTTTATCCACATCTTCATCACGTCACCGCAAGCAGGGCTTCCCACAAGCCCAACACCATCCGGATTGTACTCATCAATCTCCTTTTGCGTCTTGAAAATGTTGCGCGGGTTGAAAAAATGGTCCTTAACCACGTCTGTGTAAAACCAGGATTCCATTTCCCTCGCGCACTTGGCAGCCGCAACATCAGGATGCACTGCTGGTCTTAGGTTTATTGTCATTTCAGCACTTCCTCCATATTCAGATTGACTGGCGAGATGTTCCTGAGCTTCTGCACAATTCCTGGCAGGACATCAAGCACCTTGTTGATGTCCTCTTCTGTTGTGTGCCTGCCAAGCGTGAACCTGATGCTGCCGTGCGATGCCTCATAAGGAAGCCCCAACGCAAGGATTACGTGGCTTGGATCAAGGCTCTTGCTTGAGCACGCGCTTCCTGTGCTTGCATAAATTCCGTGCTCATTAAGGTGCAAGAGCAGCGCTTCACCCTCTATGTCAACAAAAGTTATGTTGGCATTGTTTGGCAAACGCTCTGTCGGGTGACCATTCAGGAATGTCTTTGGGATTGTCTTCAGGATTGTGCTTATGAGCTTGTCTCTCAGTTTTGCAAGCCGTTCTGATTCCATTTCGCGCATCTGGTGCGCAATCTCGAGCGCTGTTGCAAAGCCTACAATAAGAGGAATGTTTTCTGTTCCTGAACGCAGACCAAATTCCTGGCCTCCACCGTGCAGGATAGGGTGTATGTTTGTGCCTCGCCTTATGTAAAGAGCACCAACGCCTTTTGGACCGTACACCTTGCTTCCGTTAAGCGTGAGAAGGTCAATGCCCAATGCGTTAACGTCAAGGTCAAGGCTTCCTGCTGCCTGGCAGGCATCTGTGTGAAACAGGACGTTGTGCTTTTTTGCTATTGCCGCAAGCTCTTTTATCATGTTTATCGTGCCAATCTCGTTGTTTGCATACTGGATTGTCACGAGCACAGTGTCTGGCCGTATTGCCTTCTCAAGCGTTTCAGGCATTACCTGACCGTACTTGTTAACAGGAAGTATCGTGAGTTCCGCACCCTCGTGCTTGTGCAAATACTTGCAGGTCTCGAGCACTGCATGATGCTCTGTTGCACTGGTAATGATGTGCTTTCCTTTTGCCTTGTTTGCCCTGAAGACACCCTTTATTGCCATGTTTATGCTTTCTGTGCCAGAGCCCGTGAAAATAACCTCTTCAGGAGCGCAATTGAGTATTTTTGCAACAATGGCCCGTGACGCGCTTAATGCCTTCTGCGCCCTCAATCCTGCTGAGTGGAGGCTACCGGGATTGCCAAATTCCTCTGCCCAGTATTTTTCCATAGCAGCTCTTGCCTTTGGCTCAACAGGAGTGGTTGCTGCGTGATCAAGATATATTTCCCTCATAATCTCACTCAAAGCAAATTGCGCAACGTTTTGATGCGCTCTTGTTCTGGTTCCTGCACACAGTGCAAATGAACTTGTTTTCCCTTATTGTGCGTATAATCTGCTGTGTTGTTCTTACAAAATCATTGCGATTGCTTATTGATGCGGCTGATTCGTGTATGTCTTTCTGGAGGTCTTTCGTAAAATCAACATCGGTGGCTCTCTTTTGGTGCAAATACTGGCTTACAGCAGCCTCTGTAACACCCAGCATTTGCGCTATTGCCTTCTGGCTTCTGCCGAGCTTTTTCATTGCTTTGGCTATTTCCCGCCTGAGTGCCGGCAGTATGTAAAATACCTCCAATTCCTGCGGATGCAATAATTGAACCACCATGAATTAACCATAGTGAACTGCCTTTTTAAAGCTTATGGGTCTAACAGGACAACACAAAAATAAGAAGTAAAAAAATGCGTTATGAGTTCATACCACTAAATTAATGGTTTTTAGAATCTCTTGCGCTTCTTGAAGCACTCTTTGCAGTAGACAGGCCTGTCTGCTGCTGGCTTGAACGGCACTTCTGAATCTGCGCCGCAGTCAGAGCACTTTATCTTGTGCATCTCGCGAGGAGCTGCACCTTCTGCTTGATCCATTTTGCTTATTCACCTGTTATATTCCTTATACCTTCGACATTCCGAAGAACTCTATGGTATATGGTTTGAAAGACAGAAAGGTGGTTTATAAAGCTTTGTAAAAAAAAAGAAAGAGGAAAAAGCAAATTCTTGTTTAGATTCCATGGACAGGGCAATTCGTGCATCCCTTCAGCTTTATCATCCTGCCAATGCAGAAGACAAGAATGCCGAGGGCGTACCAGAATGAAACCTTTATCCAGTCAAGGCTTCCACTCCACTGCATTCCAAGGCCCTTGACAAACGCCCAAACACCAAGAGCCATAACAATGACTCCAATCACCATCCAGACAAAACCGCCTGGCGTGCACTTGCAGACTGCTTTTGCCATAACAACATCACCTCGGCAAAGACAAACCCAACAAAGTATATAAACATTTTGGCACGTGTTTTGCATAAAAAAGCTTTAATATAGGCTTTGATTTAAAAAAAGACATAATGATTGTTCCAGGAGCAGGCTACGGCGGATACTTCCAGCTAAAGAAAATCGTAGAAGAAGGCATATTGCGTGCCCAAAAAATCTCTTTTGAATTGAAGGGTAATCTGGTATACGTCAATGGAAAGGCATTGCAGGGATTGGTTGTTTTTGATAATCACGCACGCATTACAGGCATTCATTACACGTCATGGGAAGCCGCAACACAAATCCGCTCGATGATGCGCATCGAGCCCTCGCTTGAGGATCCGTTTGTTTACATCAGTGAGCCGGGCGCAATGAAAGGCTGGCCTGAGGAACTAATCAAGAAGGAACTGGGGGCGGCTGCGGCAAACACAGAAGTCAAGCTGATTGTTGTTATCCCCATCGACAGAGTCTGGATAAAGGCGTCACGGAATGTTGTGCATTATGCCATTGCAGGCATCCTCTCAAGGGAAGAAATCTTAGAACTTCACATTCAGCGACGTAAATCACAATCGGCTGCGTAAGGCGAGGTAAGCATCACGCGTCTTCTCGGTTGGTGAATACTTATTAAGCCGCTCGCTGCCGCTGAGATTTCCCGTAGCCATTGCGCGCAGGGCGAAGTTCTGCCGCAGCTCATCAAGGGAAAAGAGGCAGGCAAATGTTATCACTTCATCCAACAAGTTCTTTTGTTTCTCAGGAAGCACATTGCGGTAATCAAGCACGGCATCAACCTGCTCGTGCATATAAGTAAACTTCCTTTTGTTGAACGGCGGCAAGGGGGCCTCCTTGAGGACGTTGAGCAGTTGAACAAGAAGCGCAGCATGAGAAAATGGCTTTGAGAGGTCATCGATGTTACCATTTGAGTTAAAATCATACATCACAACAGGACCATTCCGTAGGCGCCTCTCAAGGTCATCTTTCACGCTCCCGAGCCCATTGTTCACAGCGTGATAAACATAAGCAGGAACATATATCCTCTTGCGGGCAGCTGGGTAATCAAGGATATTCTTACCAAACAAGTGACCTTGTATTTCGCCACGCCGCTTGTGCGGCTTATTCACAAACAATGAAGAATCAGTCATGCCATTGATTATTTTTAGCCCTTGCCAGATACCCTCAACTGAATGCGCGCGCTGGTCCTCTGCACCAGGTACAGGAATCTGGTATTCCTTACTGTATGAGAAAGGACTTAGTGCGCGATAAGTCCTGCTGCCACGACTACTCACGTCAATTCCACCTTTTCGCCTTCCAGCTGCAGGTGGCAACCATCTGAATGCGTCAGTCATATAATTTTTACACTACCATAATTTAAAAACCTTCGCAACAACACCATCACAACCTTTATTAATGACCGCCTGTTCTTGCGCGTTCTCGTCGTGAGGTGAGTGAAGATGAATGATTTCGCTGACTATACTCTTTGCAACAAGAATTTGCAGGAGAAAGTTCAGAGAATTGTTGAATATGCAAGGCTGCCGAATGATGTCACGACAAAAATAGTAAAAGCAGGCTTGCGGATTTTAGAAGCAGCACAAATCAGCGACAAAAGAAAAATGGCATTAGCCAATGACCTTGTTGATTTGCTTGAAAGGCTTCATGCCAAGACAGGCCAAAAGTTTCAGCCACTGATAACAAGGCTTGCAGAAGGAGCGCTCACGTTGCCGCCAGAAAGGCTGAACGAATGGTACGCAACTGCCAAACAAATAGCAAACCGTTACACTGAAATAAATCAAGAAAAAGAACAGACAATAACAGAACTTCTCATTAACACTGACACTCCAGAAGGTTTGCGCGACAAAATCGAGTCTTTACGCTACGGAGAACTGAAAGAGTTAATAGACACCAAGCCATGGCAGATTTCGGGCAGAAATGGCAGGATGGGGGAAAAAGTGTACAGAACAAAAACAAATTGGAAGACATGCAAAGAATAGTGCGTTAATCAATGCTTTTTGCCTTCTCCTGCAAAAATCTTGCAATCTCATCCTTCCACGCGCTCGGCACGTTTTTCCGTAATTGCTTGAGCCACTCAATTGTTTCATTCCTTAGCTCTGTCTTGCCGCCTTCAATAAGCTCATAAAGGTCGTACCTTATCTGAGGGTCAAGCCTTGTTTTCCTTGCGCCCTCATTAAGCTGCTCAAACAAGATTTTCTGTAGCTCGCTGAACCTTACTCCTTCCTTTTTTTCCTCCTCTTTCCAGTATTCATCATACGAAAATGCGCGGCTGCCTGCAGTGCGTTCTGCCCTCCTGACATATTCCAGAGCATCAACAGCTTCTGTTTTTTTCTCGCCTATTTTTGCAAGCACCATTTCGTGCATTCTCCTTAGGAATTCGTGCTTGTCTTCTATCTTCAGGATGTCCATGTATCCCTGCAGGGCGAGGTTGAATGAGAAAGGGGATGGTATTGTTGTATCAATCTCAACAATACTAATGTCGCCGTCATGAATCATCTTAAGCACTTTTTTTGTGTTCTCAATATCCATCAGGTCCTCAAGGCATTCCCTTCTTGCTTCCTTGAGGATGCAGAAGTTGGGATTTATCCTCTTCAGAGCAGACATGAGTATCATTGAGCTAACCTGTTGTTTTCCAACGCGCTTCTGCCTGCCCAAGTAATTGCGGAGTATCATAAGGGCTCTTGTTGCGCAATGCCTGAACCTTCGCTTGTAGACTTCGCTTTTTTCGATTGCAGCAGTCATTACGAGGTCAAGCTTTTCTGCCTTGAGCATCTTCAGCGCTTCAACTGCTGATATTTTCCTGCTTCCTGATACGTAAAAGCCGTTGTCGTTTATTCCAATCTCAACATCCTTGTGCAGGGTCTTTGAAATGGCAAAAGCCACAGCCCTTGACAGGCAATCATTCACTCGTCTGCCGAACAAGGTGTGGAAGATGATTTTCTTGTCGCGCTCATCATTATAGTACTCAACAAGAATTGTTTTGTCGTTCGGAATTTTTTTCGCATAATCATACTGCTCCCTGAAATACTCATAAATTGCTTCTGCAGCCCTCGAGTCAACATATAAGTACTTGTGAATGAATGCAATTATTTCCTCTTTTTTCAGTTTACTGTTGAACTTTTCAAGCATTAACCGCCTGAACTTGCCGATTTCCAATGCCAAATCAAAGCTCAATGGAAGCATTTCACTGACCCAGGTCGGTACTGTCGGCGGTCTTGTTGCTGATGCAGACACCTGAGCGACCATTCCTCTTGCGAACTTGAATTCGTAAGTGTCGCCGCCAAGCACAAAAACATCGCCAGGCTTGAGCTTTTCAAGGAATGCCTCGTCAAGCCTGCCAATGGTTTGGTCACCAACCTTGACTGTCACGAACGTTTCGTCAGGGATTGTGCCGATATTTGTCATGTAAATGACCCTTCCGAGCTTTCCTCTCCTGCCTATCTTGCCGTCTTTTCGCCAGATTTTTGCAAAAATGTGGCGTTCCTCAAGGTCAACAAATTTTCCAGCAAGATAATCAAGGACTTCATCATAATCCGTCCATGACAAATTCCTGTAGCAGTAGCTTTGCTTGATGAGGTGGAACAGCTCTTCCTCATCCCAAACCTGTTCCAATGCCATGCCGTCAATCTGCTGGGCAAGGACATCAAGCGCGTTTGTTGGAATGTGAATTTTGTCAATTTTTTTCTCAACAGCAGACTTCAGTAGGACAGCGCACTCAACAAGGTCATCGCGGTCCATTACAATAATCCGCCCCTTGACTTTTTCGTGCAACCTGTGACCTGCCCTTCCTGCACGCTGGAGAAACCTCGCAACTGATTTGGGAGAGCCAAGGCAGATGACAAGGTCAATAAATCCAATGTCAATGCCTAATTCAAGGCTTGTACTGCACACAACGCACTTTAGCTCCCCTTTTCTCAGGCGGTTCTCGAGCCGGTGCCTTAATTCCTTGCTTAATGACCCGTGGTGTGCTCCAATATTATCAGTGTAGTTCTTTGGGAACTTGTGTTTAAGGTGGTCAACAACGCGCTCTGTGGCCGCTCTCGTGTTCGTGAAAATAAGGGTTGTCTTGTGCTGCTGCACCAGCTCGTCTATTAACTTGTACATTGCGTGATGCATTGACGCGTGGTCAGTGTCAATCAGGTTTGTTACTGGA
>JAWCLR010000014.1:13103-25704 GCA_038850615.1 Candidatus Woesearchaeota archaeon
TCATTACCTGCAAGTCCATCTGCTTAATGAACTGCACGTCAACAATCCTGCATTGCCTTCCTTCGCCAACAAGAAAGTTCGCAACTTCCTTAAGGGGCGCAACTGTTGCTGACAATCCAACACGGCACATTGCAGGGCTCAAGTACTGCAAGCGCTCAAGGCTCAGGCTCAAATGGACTCCGCGCTTGTTTTCTGCAAGGGCGTGTATTTCGTCAACAATGCACCAATCAACTGCCTTCAAATGGTCACGGAATTTCTCAGAGCTGAGCAAAATTGCAAGTGATTCAGGCGTTGTTATCAGGATATGAGGCACTTTCTTGAGCATTTTTTGGCGCTCAGACGTTGAAGTGTCGCCTGTCCTTACTACAACACGAATACCAAGTTCTTTTCCCGCAATAGCCTCAATTTCTTTCAACGGCTCAACAAGATTCTTTTGGATGTCGTTGTTTAATGCCTTGAGTGGAGAAATGTAAACGCAGTATACCTTGTTTTGCAAAATTCCTTTCTCAGCAGAATCAACAAGCTCGTTCAGGATGCTCAAAAATCCTGTGAGGGTTTTTGTTGCTCCTGTTGGTGCTGAAACAAGTATGTTTTCGCGCTGATGGATTGGAACAACACCGTGCAATTGAGGTAATGAGAACTCCTTAAAGCGGGAAAAAAACCATTTCTTAACAGTAGGATTTAAGATATTCTCAACTACTTCTTTCTCAAACGGCTTTTCCTGCATTGTTACCAAGTTATTTTCTTTCATATTGAAAATAATTATTTGTGACCCTCATACAATCCAAATATACTGACGAGAACAAATAGCGTGTAAGGTCATAGCTTAAATAAGTTATGAAAAAACAAACAATAAGCGATAACAATTTTATAAACTCAGAATATTAAGCAGTATTGAGTGATGTTCAATGATTCCCTTGGAAATAAAAAAAAGGCTTGAATTGCAACAATACAGGATTGCAGGCAGGCATTCTGGAGTAAAAATATGTCACTGGGTAAAGAAATCACTAAAAGGAGAAGGAGTTTGTTACAAAGAAAAATTTTACGGCATCAAATGCCACAGGTGCATGCAAATAAGTCCTGCTGTTGCGTGGTGTCCAAACAGGTGCCTTTATTGCTGGCGAACAGAAAACCCCATAGGCAATGACATGAGCAAAGTCATTCTTGACACTCCAAAAACAATCATTGATGAATGCATAAAAGGACACAAGTCACTCATCAACGGGCTAAAAGGACACCCCAAGGTCACGCCTGAAAAATGGAAAGAGGCATGGCAGCCAAACCAGTGCGCAATCTCCCTCGTAGGAGAACCAACGCTATATCCCTTGCTTCCACAACTAATAAAAGAACTCAAGGACAGGAAATTCAACACGTTTCTCGTTACTAACGGCCAGTTTCCGGAAATGCTTGAAAAGCTTGTCAAAGAAAACGCGTTGCCTGACCAATTATACATCTCGCTTGATGCACCAGACAAGGAATCATACAAAAAAATTGACATCCCCCAACTAAAAGACTATTGGGAAAGACTAAATCGCTCATTAGAAACAATGTCAGGAATGACCTGCAAAAAAGCAATCCGCCTTACGCTCGTGAGAGGACGCAACATGCACAATCCAGAAGGATATGCAGAATCAATAAGGAAAGCAAGTCCTGACTTTGTTGAAGTCAAGGGATTCATGCACGTTGGCGGTGCTGAAAAAAGACTGAAAGAAGAAGAAATGCCATCTATGGACGAAATCCGCAGATTTTCCGTTCAGCTTGCAACACTGACAGGATACAAAGTCAAGGACGAGCAAGAAGTCAGCAGAGTGGTGCTTCTTGTGAAACAACTCAATAAAACCTGAAAAACCCTTTCTTTTTTGATTCCTGCTCAAACTCATCCAAAAGCTCTATTTGCCGTTTTGTTAGTTTTTCAGGAATTTTTACAACAATCTCGGCAATCAGGCTTCCTTTTCCATGACCGCGAAGATGTGGCAACCCTTTTTCTTTTATCCTGAATGTTGTTCCGGGCTGTGTTCCATGTGGAATTCTCAACTTCTCAACACCATCAAGGGTTGGAATGTCAATCTCGCCTCCTTTTGCTGCAACAACAAAAGAAACAGGAACCTTAACATAAAGGTCATCACCATCTCTAATGAACTGTTTGTGTGGTCTTATTGAAACCTCCACATACAAGTCACCAGGTGGTGCGCCGCCTGCGCCTGCTTCACCCTCGCCTGAAACACGCAACTTCATTCCGTCATTAATGCCTGGAGGAATCTTGATTTCCAATTCCTTACTGATCCTTATGCTTCCTCTTCCCTTACATTCCCTGCATTGTTCTGCGATAACGCTTCCTATCCCTCCACACTGTTTGCACGTTGTTGTTGTGGAGAAATAACCAAAAGGAGTTCTCCTAGTCTGTTGCTGCATCCCCCTGCCGCCACAAGAAGAACAGGTTTCACGGCTTCCGCCAGTCCCCTTGCAGGCAGTGCAGTTTTCATACTTCGTGAGGTTTATTGTTTTCGTAACGCCTTTGAGCACATCTTCAAGCCCTATCTCGACTCTATAAAAAATGTCATCCCCGCGCACCCTTGTTTGCCTCGCACCACTCCCAAATCCAAAGCCGGAAAAAAGGCTGTCAAAAAGGTCGTCAAAATCAAAACCCCTAAATTCACGAAAGTCAAAACCTCCAAATCCCTCGCCGAAGTCCGTGGTGCCGAACTGGTCGTACTGCCTTCGCCTTTCAGGGTCGCCCAGAACAGCAGCAGCCTCGTTTATTTCCTTGAACTTTTCTGCGGCATCCTTACTTTTGTTCAAGTCAGGATGGTATTTCTTTGCAAGTTCCTTGTATGCCTTTTTAATCTCTTCTGTTGTTGCGTTCTTGCCAACTCCAAGGATTGAATAATAGTCTTTTGCCACAAAAATTCACTCATTTCTTTCTGTTTTTCTCCTTTGCTTCCGCATCAACAACATCATCGTCCTGCTGCCTCTTGCCTTTTTCTGCTGCATTCTTGTAAAGCTCGATTGAGGCTTTCTGGACGGCTTGCTGAAGCTCTTCAGACGTCTTCCTTATTGCAGCAATGTCCTTTTCTTTCTTTGAAAGGAGTTTTTTGAGTTCTTCGACTGACCGGTTTATTTCCTTAAGCTCTGACTCTGGAATCTTTCCAGAAAGGTCTTTGAGGGTTTTTTCTGTTATGTAAACAAGGGAGTCTGCATTATTAATTGCTTCAACTTCATCCTTTTTTCTTTTGTCCGCCTCGGCGAACTGCTCTGCTTCCTTTCTCATTCTTTCAACTTCTGCCTCACTGAGCTTGTGGGGCGCAGTAATCCGTACAGACTGCTCCTTGCCGGTTCCAAGGTCCTTTGCAGTGACATTCAGTATGCCGTTCGCGTCAATATCAAAGGTAACCTCTATCTGCGGAACCCCCCTGGGCGCGGGCGGAATGCCTATCAAGTCAAACTGACCGAGGTATTGGTTGTCAGAAAACATAGGCCTTTCTCCCTGCGCGATTTTTATGGTGACTGCTGGCTGATTATCTGATGCAGTGCTGAATACCTGGCTTCTCTTGACAGGGATTGTTGTGTTGCGGTCGATCAGCCTCGTAAACACCCCTCCCAGCGTCTCAATACCCAATGACAAGGGTGTGACATCAAGCAAAAGCACGTCTTTAACCTCACCCGCAAGGACTCCTGCCTGTATTGCTGCACCCATCGCCACGCATTCCATCGGGTCTATTGAGCGTTCAACCTTGCCTTTGCCAAACCATTCCTCTACGTATTTTTGGACGATTGGCATTCTGGTTGGTCCGCCAACAAGAATTACCTTGCTTATTTTGTCAGGAGTAATTTTTGCATCCTCCAATGCCTGATCAACAGACTTCTTACACTTCTTGACAATTGAGTCAACAAGAGACTCAAGCTGTGAACGCGTAAGTGTCATTGCCAGATGTTTAGGTCCCTTGTCTGTTGCTGTTATAAAAGGAAGGTTTATGTCTGTCTGCAAGGTAGTGCTGAGTTCAATCTTTGCTTTCTCTGCTGCCTCTCGCACCCTCTGCATTGCGGTATCGTCTTCCTCCAGATTGATTCCTGTTTCGTCCTTGAACCTCTTGACAATGTATTTGATCAGCGCGTTGTCCATGTCTGTGCCGCCAAGCTGGGTGTCTCCTGATGTTGCCTTAACCTCAAAAACACCATCCCCAAACTCAACAATTGTTACGTCAAGCGTGCCCCCGCCAAAGTCAAACACAAGGATTGTCTGCTGTTTTTTTGACTTGTCAAGACCATAAGCAAGCGATGCGGCAGTGGGTTCGTTGATTATCCTTACAACCTCAAGGCCTGCTATCGTCCCGGCATCTTTCGTTGCTTGCCGCTGGTTGTCATCAAAATAAGCAGGAACAGTAATAACTGCCTTGTCAACTTTTTCGCCAAGGAACGCTTCTGCATCACGTTTTATTTTTTGAAGTATAAAAGCAGATATTTGTTGCGGCGTGTATTCCTTGCCGCGTATATTGTAAACAAAACTGGTGCCCATTTTTCGCTTTGCAGCCATTACGGTCCCTTCAGGATTGCTTACTGCCTGCCTTTTTGCAGGCTCTCCTACGAGCATCGTGCCATCCTTCAGGAATGCAACCACGCTAGGAAATGCCTTGCCGTAGAGCGATGCGCCTTCTGCGCTTGGAATTATTCTTGGCCTGCCTGCCTCAAGCACTGCAGCCGCGGAGTTTGATGTTCCCAAATCGATTCCAATTATTTTTGCCATGATACCTACCTCCTTGCAATTTTGACTTTTGCATACCTCACAACCTTGTCCCTCATCTTGTACCCTTTTTGAAGCTCTGCGATGATTGTGCCGTCCTCAACAGAATTGTTTTGTTCTGTCAAAACAACCTCGTGCAGGAAAGGATCTGGCTTTTTGCCGATGCTTTCAATTGGCTGAACCCCCTCATCCTGCAGGACTTTCTGAAAGTTTTTGTAAATCATCTCTATTCCTTTTGCAATGTCGTTATTGACTGTTTTCCTGATTTCTTTCAGTGAATTCTCAAATTCATCAATTACCGGAAGCAGCTTGACAACGAGCCGTTCAGACGCATGATTGGCAATTTCACTGCGTTCTTTTTCAGCCCGTTTTACAAAATTCTCAAACTCAGCCTGCAACCGCTTGAGCGTGTTGAGATAATCTTCTGCCTCCTTCTTTTTGTTCTCAAGCTCTCTTGTCACCTTTTTAAGCGCATCATCTGAAGCCTCTGTTTTGTTTAAGGCTGTTGCAGGCGGTTCATTCTGTTCTCTTTTGAACGATGCATCTGTTTTGTTTGATTTTGCACTCATATAAACCACCAAACTGTCAACCTTAGATTGATTTTTTGATGATAATTTTGACATATTTAAATATTTTTCGCTTTTAAATAGAAAGGTTTTTATAGATCGCTTTTATGCCATAAAAGCATGAACAGCAAGCATCAGCAAATTACAATTGTCACACTGCGAAAGCCATTAAGCAAATCCCTGAATGAAGAACTCAAGTGGCTTGGAAATTCCTTGGGCTTGTTCTCAGAACGTGACAAGGATAGCAGCATGTTCAGGACATTTATAGAGCTTGTAAAGTCTGCAAAGAGACAAACCCCGATAAGTTCTGAAGAGATATCTGTGAATTTGGGGCTTACTCGCGGAGCGGTCATCCACCACCTAAACAAGCTAACCAGTGCAGGAGTGGCAGTGCACAAAGGAAGAAAGTACCTACTTAGGGACAACAACCTAACACGACTTGTTGAAGAAATAAAAAAAGACATAAACCGGTCCCTTGAAGACATAATGGCAGTAACAAGAGAAATAGACAGGCAGATGGAATTGTAAAAGTCACGCTCTGAAATACAATTCAACAAACCGCTTGAGGCAGAGAAGGAAGGAATTCTTGTGCTCTGCGTGATGGCCGTGCTGTGGAAGGGCGCTGAGAATGGATGGAATGCTTATTTTGTGGCGGTCAAAGAGGGCGTCTATTTTCTTGAATTTTTTTAGCCTTGCAAGGTCTTCATCGCGGACATTGCACACGGTTGGGTTGTTGCCGAACTGCATTTTTATCTCATACCTTGAGCGCGAAAAGCTTGCATAAACAGGCAAAGGAGAGTCCATAATGATTCCCTTCCTGTACAACTGGTAGACTTCGCCGTGCACCCTCATTTCCTGCGTGACATAGTCAGGGATAGAAGGTTCATTGTCAACCAGTTTCCACAAATATCTTGTCATTCACGCATCACTGCATTTCTGTCTTTTTTTTTCTCTCGCAAACCTCTCGTTGTATTCAGAACTGCAAAAATGTTCATGCAAATAATGTCTTTATTAATGTTGTGGAACTGAAAGCCAGAAAAATGCTTACCAAGAACACAATCACGTAAACAATCCTGTTCCATGCCCAAACCTTGCTGCCGTCAATCCCAGGCAAAGGAAGCATATTAAAGAAGCCAAGAAAGAAGTTAATCTGCATTCCATAATTGCCAAGAGGCTTCAACCCTGTTGGCAGGATAAAGATAAATACTGCAAAAACAAAGCCAAGAGCAAGGTTTGTGAGCGGCCCTGCAAGCGCAATTATGCCCTTCTTGCGCCAAGTGACATGATTCCTGATAAAAACCCCGCCCGGCGCTGCAAAAATAAGGCCAAAAAAACTGAACAAAATCATAAGCCCCAGCATGAAGTCATTCGCCCTGAATTCTGCCCAACAACGATATTTCTGCGCAACAAACTTGTGCATTAATTCGTGCCCGACAAAGCCGATTCCTGCAGTCAGTCCTGAAACTGCAACGGCAATCCAGAACCTTGTGTCAAGAGAGAACCCTGCAAAAGCTATGGCGAACGCGATGCTCACGAGCAGCCAAGCCCTGAACAAGTGTTGCAATTCCGTTCTTGAGAAGCGCATCACAATGCCTCCGTCAAGCTGCCATTGCGTGGCGCGCGGTGAGGAATTCTGGAATAATTTGAGGTATACCGCACATCATTGTTTCCATCGCCAAAAACCCTGAAAAATGCCTGCGTTCTCAGGTCTGACGACAAATCATAATTTTTCTGCCTGAAAAAAGCAAGACAGATATCAGAGATTTCCCTCTCAGGCAAAGGCATCGGCTCAGGATATCTTCTTGAGGGATGCACAACCAGCGGCACAAAGAATCCATTCCCGTCAGGACCGTAAAAGAAAACATTGCTCTTTTTCTTGTCATAAGAAGCCGCGAGGAATGCAACAGGTCCTGAAAAACCCTGTGGTGTTGCAGGCAGCGATGCGGATGGAATTGCAAAAAACCAGCCTACAATTCCCGAATAAGCACCTCTTATTTTTGGAGAGTAATAATATGCATTTGTTCTTCCTTTGTTTTTCAGTTTTTGCCACAGTTCTACGAGTGCATCAGCATAAAGGTATTCACTTCCCTTGTGAAGGTATTTTGGATCAATGATATATCCTTTTGGCTTTTCACGATATTTTGGAGCATCCTTCAAAAGCAAGAAATAAGCACGTTCACCGCATAATCTTCCTCTCGCAATTTCATTTGCTGCCTGCCTTATTCGCTGCTCAAATTCTGGAAAAAACCTCGTGGCGGGCGGTCTGTCAGAATAATACCAGTTTTTGATAGCGTGTGATGAACAACCAAGCTGTTTCTTAATCGAAGAAGCAGGCATTTCGCATTCTGCAAGATAATAAACAAGCAGTCTTAACAATTCCTGCTGTATTCGTCCATTGCGCGGCAAGGTTCTTCACCCCCGAGTCAGTTCCTCAACTTTATCATCCACAAGAAGCGTGTTCTCGTGGACTGCAACCATGCCCTTGTTTTTCTCAACCAAGGGCGGATAACTGTGCAAACAGCCGGCAAGATTCAATTCCCTTATTGCAAGATTAGCCTTACCAGGACCAAAGGTCTTTGCAAGCCACCTCGTTGTAAACGGCAGGCTTGCATATGCTTCACCTATGAATTTCATTGCGTCCCTTGCATAAGGCGAGCGCACTGGCTTCTTGTTCACGAGCGAGAAAATGTTTGCCCTTTCTGATTCTTCAACAACCCCTGCCCCTGTCGTGGTGAACGGCTCTATCGCAATGACCTGCCCCTTGACAAGCTCTGTTTTTGAGCCAGTGTCAACGTTAGGAATTGATGGCTGGTCGTGAATGACAAAAGGGCTGAGAGTGTGGCCTGAAAGATTTCTTATGGGAGCAAATCCTTCTGCAGTTATTGTTTCTTGTATTGCCCTGCCAATGTCGCCAAGCTTTGCGCCCACGCAAATAACCTTTTTTGCCGCCTCGTATGCTTCTTTTGCAGCCTTTACGAGGTCAGAATATTTGCCTGTAAGGTCCACTGTTGTTGCACAGTCACCAATGCAGCCATTAATGTGAGCGCCGACATCAATGCATATCAGCTTGTCATCACACAGCGTGTTGTCGTCAATATCGGGTGTGAAGTGGGCGGCCACTTCGTTGCACCCAACCTGCACAGGCCATGCAGGCTTTGCGCCAAGCTCTATTATTTTCTGTTCAACAAGCTCGCAGACATCCCTCAAAAGAGCCCCTTTTTTGATAAGCCCTACGCCATACTGTAATGCCTCGGCAGCGATTTTGCCTGCCTTTCTCCACTCACCCACGTTTTCAGGCGTGACCAACTCCATCAGGGATGGGGAATAATAGATGTTTAAAATGATTGCGGTCAATGATTTGCGCGACAGACAAATAAGTTCAGCTGATCAAATAACTGATTTCATTAACAATCATGTCCGCATAGCCAATTTTCTCGCCGGCAGCCATTCTTTTTGCCGCATTAAGCGCGCACTTTTCAAGAGCGGTGAAAGGAAAGCCGGTTTTGCGCTTTGAGATTCCTGCAAGGCTTGATGACAGCTCAAGTATTTTTTCCACAGGTACGCCTGCAGAATACTGCCTGCCCTGCACGATGCCAAGAAGCAAAACATATCGTGCAATTCCTGCACTCATTGGGTCAAGACAATCAATTGCGCGCATGTTGTTGGCAAACTCCTCATCCTGCTTTTGTGTTTTTGATGCATAAAACAAATCCCATGCTTGCTTCACATCATTAATGCCCGCATTTACGGGCTTGAAAAAACTAAAAGAAATGCCCCTCAGGATGTCATCAAGCGAGTCTGCCATTTTAGTACAACACCCCAACAAGAACTCTCTTTATCATTTTAAACCTCACTTTTATTGGGTCTGGCGCAGGATTATTATCTCCCTTGACTATCGCATACCAGCCGTTCTCGTCAGTTCCTATCTGAATAACCCTGTGTATGATTATCCCGTAAGAACCCGCATCATAGCTTATTATGTCACCAACCTGTATCTCATCAGGAGTCAGCGGGACAATCTGTATTGCCTGCGAACCATCATCAATTAGTGGGTCCATAGAGTTTGTGTCTGTGAATATTGCTGTCTCAAACTTCCTCCCTGCAATACCATCAATAATCACCCTGTTATCTGTTACGTGGACGTCACCGAGCTTCAGCCTGTCTGCAGGAGAGGGTTTTTCGCGGCTTTCAACGATGGAATAAGTTGTTTTTAACTGTGTCGCGGCAGATTCTGTGTTGTCCTGCACAGGCATTGCCTCAACCATTGCAAGGCTTGAGAAGTATGCATGGGAAAGCCAGCCGACTACAAATACCATCATTGCAAACACAAACAGTTGTTTAAGCATAATGCCCCCATAATATAATCACTTCATAGTGACGAACTATTTATAAAGCTTTGCATTTAGTCCTTATCAAGCAGTAGTAATATAAAGGGGAGATGTGCATTAATGGCGAAATGGCCCACGACACAATTGCACTGCTGGCTTTGCTCGCATTACTCGGCATAACCTTGTTTTTCAACAGAAAACAGCTCAAGGTGCATTCCTTCCTGAAGGTGTTTTATTTCTGCATGTACAGGACAAAAGTGGGCTTGAAAACAATCGAATGCATTGCAAGAAGGCACGAAAAAATGCTGAAAAAACTCGGATACCTCATGATTCCAGTATGCTTTATCGGAATGCTCGTGATGATTGAAGAATTGTTAAGGGGAATTTTCCTCATTATCCAAAAAACAAATGCAATAACAGTCGGAGTGGTGCTTCCAATACAGGCAAAAGGCGTATTTTACGTTCCTTTCTTTTACTGGATAATCAGCATTGTTTTCATAATGCTCGTCCACGAATCCAGCCACGGCATAATAGCACGGGCGCACAACGTAAAAATCAAGTCAACAGGATTTGCATTCCTCGGCGCAATAATCCCAATCGTTCCCGGAGCTTTTGTCGAGATAGACGAAAATCACCTTGCAAAAAAATCAAAGTTTGCCCAGCTCAGCGTTTTCTCGGCAGGACCATTTGCCAACATTGTTTTTGGCTTGCTCTTCTGGGCTGTTTTCCTCAGAATGCAGCACTTGGAGCTTGAATCCGTGATTTTCAAGTGGTTTTTGGGGCTTGTTTTCTGGCTTTTCGCGCTCAACCTCGGAGTGGGCTTGTTCAACCTCATCCCGCTCGGACCGATTGACGGCGGAAGAATGCTCCACACAACCCTTGAGCACTTCGTGCACCACAAACACGCAAAAAACGTCTGGCACATGGTAAGCATCGTGATGCTGGCAATAATCGCAGTGACTGTGATTTCTGCGTTTGTTTAAGAAAACAAGAAAAAGAAAAATTGGCTACTGTTTTCAGCAGCCCTGGTTTATGTACGATAACTCAGTGCTCCAATAGCTTGGAAGTGTGTCCCAAGGATTGGGAAGCACGTCATTAGTCACGTACACATATCCTGCATTCCTGTTCTTTGACTTTGTCAGTATGGCGTCCTTCATGTTCTTTGAGGTTGAAGTTGCATAAACAAGGTGCGTGAACTTGCTTGCAGGATAATTGAACACCCAGCTTGGAACGCTCCATGTCTTGTATGTATTATATGTCCCCTCAAATATTACTGTGTTGTCGCTTATGTTTATGTAGCCCTGGTCAGGGACTGTGCCCGGATTAAGGGACACAAACGCACCAGTGTGTTGTTTCACATAATTAGTGATGTTCTGATAGTACGGCAATGCTGCTGCACTACTGTTGACCTCATCAAAGAATATTCCGCTTACATTGTACCACTGGTAATAAAGGTCAACCTCACCTTTCACAGCGTCAATATCCCGCTGACTGTAGCTCGTGTGCACATACCCAATGACCTTTATGCCTGCATTCCTTGCATTCTGGACCGCAGTCACATAATCAGAATTCTGGCTTGAGCCCGGACCGCTTGCAGGGTTCATTATCATTACGTTAACAATCGGCGCGCCAGAAATTGCCTGGGTCCACAAGCTTCCTGGATAAAAATATGCAGGAATAAACATTTTCTGGCATAATTGCGCTTTTGCTGGCGGAGACTTTGCAGCCACCAAAAAAACAAACAATGCTGCCAAAAAAGCGCACTTCACGACTAATTTTTTCCAATCACTTCTCATTTTTGTCATCACCTCGTTTGTTTATTTGTTTAAAGCGTGTAATTAACCAACAAAGCAGGCCTTTGAGATGCCGTTGAGCTATCGCTGCTCGTAAAGTCCTTGCGATTATTGTTGGACTGCGAAATCATAATGATTCCGTAGTTGGGATAAGTGCTATTATGCCATGACTTTACAAGCTGAGTAAGGTCCCAATAATAATACTTGTTAGCAGAACCAACAAGCACAGAAGACCACACAACAGAGCTATAATCGCCTCCTGCAGTTGCCCAACTGTTCGCACCATCATACTTGTTCCAAGTAACGTTGTTCTCATACCATTTTTGCACAAGCCGCCTTACAGTCACGTTATTGTTTGCTGTTTTCTGCACGCTTGGCACGTAAAGCTCCATGATTGCACACGAAATGTTTGCATCTGCAGGAATGCTGCTCAAATTCCACCATATTAGCGCGCGCAATGAATTGGTCTGAACCTTCAGCGGATCTGCAGTGCCATAATTCGTGTTCGGGCTTGATGAGGAAATGTAAGCATCCTTACCTGCACTAGCATCTGGCTGTATGACGATGCTGAAATTGCTAGAATTAACAACAATAACAAATTGTTTCAAGACGTCTTCAAGACCTGATGCGCTTGTCGTGATGTTTGCATTGAATGTGCCGGTGAGTGATGCATTAAGAGTCCAACTGATTGTTATGGAATCACCCTCGCTTATTAAGCCAATTTCCTGTTCTGCAGAACCAAGCACTTTAATTTCATCAGGTACTGAAAGAACAGCAACAACACCTTCTGCATCAGCGCTTCCGATGTTTGATATTGTTGCATTTATCACAAAAGGAATGCCTCTTCTGGCTTCTGGAACAGCAACACTTGTTCTTAACAAAGGGCTCCCAACCCAATCCCTACTCATGTTAACCGCAGCCCAAGCATCAACCCTGCCAGCGCCTTGAGTATTAATGTCATAGCTCAGGTTTATTGCAGTCATCTTAAGTATTTGTTTTACTTCTTGCGGAAGCAACCCTTTTTGTTCAAGCATCAAAGCAACAACCCCTGACACATGTGGCGCTGAAAAAGAGGTGCCAGAATAATCACTGAAAGAAACACCGTCCTTGTTTGCAGCGGTTATTCCGACACCTGGAGCAACAACATCTGGCTTTTCAAGACCATAATCAGTGGGT
>JAWCLR010000014.1:25714-28494 GCA_038850615.1 Candidatus Woesearchaeota archaeon
CGCGAGGAAAAACTTGCAATGGTGTCGCCATTGGACGCTCCAACAGTTAAAGCATTCTCTGCACACCCCGGAGTCCAAATTGACTGGCTTGAAGGACCACCATTACCTGCAGCAACAACAATCGTGACATTCTTTCCGCTGTTGTTCACTGCAACAGCAAAAGGGCTCTGATAACACTGCGAAACACCGGCTCCAACACTTATCTGAAGCACCTGCGCACCATGTTCAATGGACCAATCAATCGCAGCAATTGCGTTGGAAGAAGAAACACCGCACTGCAAAGGATTTTCATTGATGACCCTGCCAACTTTTGCATTAAAGAGCTTTGCACCCGGAGCAACGCCGGCGTACGTCTCATCAATACAGCCAACTGTGCAAGCAACAGCAGTGCCGTGATTGCATCGGTCATCAAGAATTCCTTCTGGAGTAAAGTCATGTTCAAGAATCACCTGTCCTGCAAGGGCAGGGTGGGACTTGTTTATTCCTGAATCAATTATTGAGACATTGATTCCTGTGCCGTTTCCAAAATCAGCCCATGCCCAGGTGGCATTTATAAGAGGAACAGAGGAGTCAAGCGAAAAAAACAACAATTCATCCTCCCATACGTATTTTGTTTCTGCAAGCCCTGCGATTTCACTTATTGCATCTGCAGGACATTCTGCCGAAATACCTTTTAGAGCCTTTAGGGTGTGTCCTTGCTTGCACCCAAGTTCCTTAAGCATTTTTTTGTCAGGCATTGAGTCAGAATATTCTATTATTATTGGAACAAGCTCAGGACCTTTTGCTTTTTGTAGTTTTGGATGAATTTTTTGCGTAAAGTCCTTTGCTGCAGCAACACCAAAAGCAGAAAATGCAAAAAATATCAACAAGAAAAGGGTAATTATTTTTTGTTTCAGCGCACATCACCTCTTTCTTTTCTGCCAGCTTAAAACAAAGATATAAAATAATTCGTATTAACTCAGTAGTAAAAATACAAGTATTACAAAGGAAGTAAAAAAAGAAAGGAATTTATACCCTTTTTGCAGAACTTAATAGCAGGGGGAGGCAAGATACTACATAAAAAGTATTTACTCCATCCAACATACAAAAAATACTACAAAAAGAGTAAGTGATAGTGTGGTTGGGGAGAAAGAAAAAGAGGAAAACAGAATAAAAGAACTACAAAAAGAGATAGCAAAACTATCTACTGAAGAGCTCAAAAAAATACAATCCCACGTGCAGTCAGAACTAAACAAGAAACAAACAAAACTACCACAACACTTGCCAGTATCCATATTTTCAACACGACTCAGCCCTGCAGAAGCAGTTGTCAAATACCTGAAAGAGCACCACGCCCTAACATTCAGCGAGATTGCAAAACTGATTAATCGCGACCAGCGAGGAATCTGGGGATCTTATTCACGCGCAAGAAAAAAACATCCTGAACGTTTTGACATCAAGCTTGCGTCATACACAATACCAGTTTCGTGCTTCAATGACCGCTCAAGGTCAATACTTGAGCACGTCGTGACATACCTAAAGGACTCAAAAGGGCTCAAGCCAGCAGAAATATGCACACTCCTCAACAAAAAAACAAGCACGATATGGACTGCGTACCAGCGCAGCAGGAGGAAACAAAATGCGTAGGCTTCCATTTGTTTTCCTCCTGATTGCTTTGCTAGGGATAGCACATGCAGCACAGCACGCACAAAACACCGTTGCAACAGCTGCAGAAGCCGTAACACTGACTGCTGAAAAAACCACCCCCGCCGAGCCAGACTTGTTTGGCGGAAAGCTTGAAGCGCTCACAAACCCTGTTGAAGTATTCATTGAGGACCACACAGGCAAGCAGAAAACAATACCTGCAACCGCAGTCCTTGATCCTGCAACAGGAAAACCAACACGTCTTGAGAAAAACAAAAAACACAACATCCTACTCAACATTTCAAATGAAAGCCGCATAATACTAAAAGGTATACTAATCAAGGAAGCAAGACTACCAATCAGGATTGAAGAATTAAGCATAAAAGGCTTCAAATCAGTTATTGCAATAGACCTTTCAAACATTGAATTCGATAACGCAACATATTATCTAAAATCAACAAGTCACGAATTGTTCAAGTGCAAAGACTGGAATTACACAGAACAAAAATGCAAAGGCAAATGGAAGAAAATAAAAGACACAATCCCGGGAAAGACATACGCAATAAAGCTTGGACCAAATGACCCTGCACTTGCAGAAGGAGAAGGAATATTCTTCGACGGATTCGAAAACGGCTTTGCACCAAACCAATGGTTCGTCAATGGAACAACTGTAAGAAAATGGACAACAAGCACAACAAACCCCCACGAAGGACTAATGCACGCACAAGCAACAAACACAGACGGTCCAACCTCGCTTGTTGTTAACGTAAGCACGCAGAACTATTCAACAATAACAATCAGCTATGCGCGCAGGCTTGTAGGCATAGATTCAGGCGATGAATTCGCTGCAATGTGGTATAACGGAACACACTGGACAACACTCGAAGCAACAGCAACAGGAACAGCAAACGACGCAAACTACATCATAAAAAATTACACACTGCCCGCAAGCGCAAACAACAACACAAAATTCCGGCTCGAATTCATGTGCAACGTAGACCTCACCAACGAATACTGCAGAATTGACAATGTAAGAGTAAACGGAACAAGCAATGACAAAACACCGCCAACAATCCACTGGACAAACACAAGCAGCACAACGCCCTTTGTCGGAGATTCGGTATGCCTGCTCGCAAGTGTCTCTGATGCAAGCGGAG
>JAWCLR010000015.1:0-28158 GCA_038850615.1 Candidatus Woesearchaeota archaeon
AAAAAACCTTGGCACGAGGAGGATTACTGTCACCCCCCTTAATGCCTTGTTTGTGCGGTTCTTAAGCTCCAGCAGGATTTTCAGTTCGCTTATGCCTCCTTCGCGCGTGCTGAGGACTGTTGCTGACTTCTTTATCACGAGCGGGCTGCGGAAGACGTAATATGCTATGAATACTATTGCAGCCAACAACACAATGACTGCGAGGGGTCTGTAGTTTGTGATAATTCTCACTTGCCTTGAGTCGCCCACGTTTATCTTCATGTCCCATACAAAGCTGCCTGCCTCAACTCTTGCCTTTGGTTCTGTCTTTGAGAAAATACGGGCATACCATGGCACGGGGTAAGCGAACGGCTCCTCAAGCAGGATGTTTGCGTTGTTTGTGAGCGTTATGACCTGTGCTGTCCTAAGGAATGCCTTTGAAACCTCTATCGTGGGGGTGAGCTTGCCGTACGAGATGACTTCGTAGTCAACAAAAGGCAGGTCGAACTTGTATCCCCTGTCTTTCTCCGTGGCGACAACAGACACTTTGAGCGTGTCGCGCTGAGGAGGGGTCTTGGGATCGACGCGTGCAGTGAGTTTGTACGCCTTGCGCTCAAGCGGATTTAATGAAACCGTGTAGTCTTGGTTTATGACGTTACTGCGCACCTTGATGCTGATTTCTGAAAGGTTGCGCCTGTTCTGGTTCTCAAGGTTCACTGTAATTGGAATGTCAGTTCTTGGGTCAACAAGGGCTGGAATTTCAACAGTCCCGCGCACTGCAGGAAGATAGGTATGCGTTGCAGGCGGTCCTGAAACTTCCATATAGAGCATTGCCTTCTTGAGTTGGCTTGTCCCTGTGCGCTTTACGTGTATTGGCACTCCGTACAGTCCTGGATTAATGTTTAGCGGCTGTATTGTTAATACCGTCGTGAAGGGCTTTCCTGGCTTCACGTGCAGTGGCGCTACTGTCCTGATGTCCCATAGGACCTCGGGCGAATAGACCTCAAAGAACTCTGTGTTTGGATAGTTATGCGTGATTGTCATGTTGTACCTGGCAATTTCGTCCTGGTCTATTGACTGCTGTGAAGGGGAGAACTCAACAGAATAATCAAATGCGGAAACAAGCGTGGAAAGCGCCACTGCAATCGCAAGCCACAGAAATTTGCGCACCTCTTATCACCGCCGTGACCTGTGATTTACTATTATTTATACTTTGCTATTGCTTCAAACGATGACTTTGCTGGTGTGCCCTTCTTTCACCACGCTGAGGACATGGTCTGCAAGACTCTCTATCTTTGCCTCGTGGCTTACTAAGATGATTTGTCTTGCTTTCAGCTGTTCAAGCACGTCTTTCATCTTGTCTATCTGCTCTGCGCTGAAGCCGTCTGTTGGTTCGTCAAGTATGATTATGTCCTTTGTGTGTATTGTTGAGCGCAATGCCGTGATGACCTTGTTGAGGGCAAGCCTGTATGCGAGCGCGCAAGCTGTTTTTTCCCCGCCTGACAGGTTGATGACTTCTGTGTCATAGCCGTTCTGCTGGACAACCGGCGAGAATTCCTCGTCAAGGCGTGCAGAAAGCATCTCGTCCTCAATAAGGAGGCTGAACCATTGCTGGAAGAGGCAGTTGAATTCGTGGTAGACTTTTGTCATCACGTGCTTTTCAATTACGGACATCATGTTTGTGAAAAAATCGCTTATCCATTGGTGGTATGTATTAAGTTTTTCAAGCTGCTGTTTCGCGGCTTTTTTCGCTTCAAGCTCCTTCTCAAGCAGCGTGATTGTCTCAAAAAGGAACTTCTGCTTTTCCAAGAGTTTTGCATGCTCAATGCTCATTATTTTTTCTTGCTGCTGGAGCATTTCAAGTTTTGATTTTTCAGCAGAATAACGGGTTTCCACTGCGTTTGCTGATTTTATCAGTTCTGCCAGCTGTTGCTTTCTTGCTTCTGCGGCGTTTATTGCCGCGATTGTTTCTGCCAGGCGTTTTTCTGCAAGGTCTTTTCTCTGCAAGTGCTGTTGGTATTGCTGGAGTTTGTACTGGGCGTCCCTTGCAAGTGCTTCTTGCTGTTGCAATGCCTTGATTTCGTGCTGGATTCTTGCCTTGTCCTGCTCTTTTCTGCTTGCCAAAGCGTCAAATGAGGCAATTTGTGCAGTGATTGCGTCTGTGTTTTGCTTTTCTTTTTCTGCAAAGGCGTGCTTGTGGGTTGCTTCAACTTTTTGCAGGCAGGTGGGGCATTGCTCCATTTCAAGAATTCGTTTTATTGTTGATTCGCTTAATCGTTTTCTTTCCTTGAGTTCCGCGATTGCAGTGATGTATGTTCGTATTTCTTTTTCGGCGGTTGTTAGTTCTGCTTGTTTTTGTTGTATTGACTGCATAATCCTTTCAGGCGTTTGGGCAGGTGCCTCCGGGGGGCTTGTGACCAGCTGTGCCAGTTGCGCAATTTCTGCTTGCAGTTGTCTTTGGCTTATTGTAAGGGTTCTTGCTTCTGCGTCTGCTGATTGGTATGCAATCCTGTGCTGTTGTAGGGCAGTCCTTTCATTTTCAATTCCTTCAATGACGCTTTTTTGCTGCATTACTGCATGTCTTGCTGCTTCAATTTTTGGCTGGATTTCAAGTAATTGCATTCTTGTGTCTGATGCCTGTTTTTGCTTTTCTATGAGCAGCTGTTTTTTTGCCGGCTCATCAGCAAGCTGTCCTTCGAGGGCTTTCTTGATTTCGCGCAAATGTCCTGAATATGCTGATGCATTGTCAATTATTCTTTTGTACTTGTCTATGTCAAACACTTTTCTTAATATGGCAAGCCGGTCTTCCTTGTCCGACAGGATTATTCTCTTCATTTCCTCCTGTGGCGTGTAGACCGTGTAGCGGTAGATGAGGCTTTTGTTCTTTGTGACCAGGTCCTGGGGATAGCCGAGTATGTTGAGGACGGATGTCTTGAGCTCAACCGCGGTTGCCTCGCGGCGCTTTCCGTTTTCTATGATGTAGCCGGCTTCCTGTTCTATGCTTTCCTTGTTTCTCTTGAGTTTTCTTCCGATTGTGTAATTCTTCCCGTTAAGCTCGAATGAGAGTTCAACGCTTCCTTCCTTTGCGCCGTTTCTCAATAATGCTGCCCCTGAGAGCTCTCCTCGCAGTATTCCGAATAATGCAAACTCTATGGCAAGAAGAATTGTTGATTTTCCTGCGCCAATGTCTCCTGCAAGAAGAACTATTCCTTCAGGGAAGTTTATTTTCTCCTCCACATAGCTGCGGATGTTCTTCAGTTTTAATGATTTCAAGAACATGTCGGTGCCAAAAAACTTAATACTATATATTATTAGTTGTTGTTGAGTTGTTATTTAATAAAAGAAAGAAAGAAAAACAAAAAAATTGTTCAGATGAACGCGCCTGAGCCGAATGTTGGCGGCCTGTTCACGTCATTCACCACGACAGTCACGTCCTTCTTGACCGTGTTTATGCCGTCGCTGACGGTTATTGTCACGATGTGGCTTCCTGCGTCCTCGTATGTTGTCGTGTAAGTGTTTGACTTCATCCAGCCCGTGTACGTGATTGTCAATTCATCACCCTCTGGGTCTGTTATTACCGGGTTCAGTGTGACGGTGTCGCCTTCGTCAACAATAACAGGCGTTGTCGCTTGGATTACGGGCGGCTTGTTGAGCGACTCAACAGTAAGCACAAAGCTTGTGCTTGAGCTGAGCGAACCTGAAATGGCTGTGACGTTGATTATGTACCTGCCAACATCTCTGCTTGTTGTCTGCCAAGTGCCGTCAGGACCCAATGGCGGGCTGAACCTGAATGTCACCTTGTCGCCGTCAGGGTCTATCGCTGTGGGCTTCACAGTCACTTTGTCGCCTTCTTTTATTTTGACGTCCGACAGGGGCGATATCAACGGCGCCCTGTCAACGTTCTCGACAACCACCCTGACAACCTCACGCACTGTTGCTTTGCCGTCAGATGCGACTATGCCGACCTCATGGGTTCCTGCATCGTCATATCCTGTCATCTTTGACGGGCCAGTCATCCAGCCGTCAAAGCTCAGCATGACCTTGTCGCCGTCAGGGTCATATCCCTCAGCGCTTATCGTCACCATTTCGCCTTCCTTTACTCTTACTTCTTTGCTTGTCAGCTTGATTTGGGGCGGCAGGTTCTTTGGCTTGACTTCTATTATGACAGTCTGGCTTACGCTGTTTTTGCCGTCGGAAGCAGTGATTGTGACCCTGTAAGTGCCTGCGTCCCCGACTTTTGTCTGCCATTTGCCTGTGGCGTCCAACGGTGGCGTGAATGTGTAAGTGATTGGGTCTCCGTCAGGATCTGTTGCCTTGAGGTTTGGAAAGTTCACAAGGTCGCCTTCAGTGACTGTCTTGCGCGGAAGCCCTTCATCCTCTGGCGCAACAACAGGAACTTCTGGTTGTGCAGGTGCTGTTTCTGCGGAAGGTTTCGCAGGCGCTGTCTCAACAGGAGCTTCGACGGGTGGTTCTCCAGGCGCTTTTTCCTCAACAGGCACCTCGCCTGTGTCAGCTTCATGACCGGTTTCTTCAATTACGCTGACGTCCTCATCTACTTGTTCGACCTCTGCGCTCACTGCTCCTGTCGGTGATTCTCCGCTTGTCGCATTCCATCCGGGTGGCAATAATTGTGCGCAACCGTTGAGCACAAGAACCGCAATTACTGCCAGAACAACCATCAAGCATCCTGTTTTTGCCATGTTTCACTCCCCCTTTAAGAGTAAATCTCTGTTACTCTTCTGAAATGGCAAATCATATTTAAGCTTTTTGGTGATTTACTATATAACCGAACAGTGCGAATATTGCTGAGAAAACAAGCGCAATACTAATAACGTATGCAAAAAATGCACGGAAGAATTCTGCAGGATACAGCAATATCAGCATGCTTCCTTCGGGAAACATCCAGTTGCCCCGCGGGAAAAATATTTTGTGAAAAATAGTGAATACCGCGTCAAACGGGATAAACGCAAGGATTAACACAAAGAGAATGAGCACAAAAAATCCCTTCCTGAAAACCTGCGCAGTGTCTGCTTTCATCATCAATGCAAGGAAAATCACAAGCAAAGCAAGCGAAATCCAGCGAAATAGCGAGATTACGTGCTTTACGTCTGCAAGGTGCGATTTTTCATTATTGTCAAATATGTCAGGTATTTCTGCCTTGCCCTGAAAGTAGTTAAGGACCTGCATTGTGGGTTCAACAGCGCCTGGTTTCAGTAATGACTTGTAAACAGCAGTGTCAAAAACAAGCGCATTTCCAATCAGCAAAAGCATTAGGAATGGGAAAATTACTGCGCAAATCCAGGTTGTCTTACCTGACTGTTGCATTGTCTCCTATCTGCACTGAGATTTCTTCCTTGCTCGTCCTTAAGGGCTTGTCTTTGTAGACTGCTTTGCAGGATTTTGTTGTTATCTTTACCTTTGCAAAGTCTTCTATTGTTATTTCGTCGTGCTCGCAAGGGATTCCTTCAACAAAGACATCGCTTCCTGGAGCTGAATTTGGAGCTTCTAAGACTTTTACTTCATTGCCGAGTTGTGCTGCAAGGAGCATTCCTTTGCTCTCAACACCCCTGATGACTGCTGGCTTGAGGTTTGAGACTATCACTATGTGCTTTCCTTTGAGTTGTTCTGGCCGGTAGTGTGCCTTGAGTCCTGCAATTAATTGTCTTTTTTCTGTTCCCAAGTCAATTTTAAGTAAGAGAAGCTTGTCTGCGTTTGGGTGTGGCTGCGCATCAGTCACTTCTGCGACCTTGAGCTGCAGTTTTCTGAACGGCTCGTGTTCTGTTGCTGGTTCTGTTGGCTTGCATTCAATGTCGTGCGCCTCTATTTTCTTGAAGAGAATTTCCGGTTGCAAGAGAGTTCCTTTTGTGTTTCTCTTGAATTTTGCTTTTTTGAAATTGCCAAGCTTTTGGCCGAGTTGTGCTGATATTTTTTCTGCTGTTGAGGGAATGAACGGCCATGTTAGTATGCTTGCAATGCGCAAACATTCTACAAGAACATACAACACTGTTGCCAAACGCTGCTGGTCTGTGATTTTCCACGGCTCTGAGTCATTGACGTACTTGTTGCAGGCGTGCAGGAACGCCCATATTGCTTCAACCGCCCTGTGCCATTCATATTTTTGCATGAATGCGTTTGCTTCCTCAAGGACCTTGTTTGCGTGCGTTATGAGCTCCTTGTCTTCTTTTGTGAATCTTGCCGGTTTTGGTATTTGTCCTGCGAAGTTCTTGTGTACGAGCACTGATGTCCTTTGCAAGAGGTTGCCAAGAGTGTCTCCTAGGTCTGCGTTTGCTCGGCTGATTAGTGCTTCCTCGCTGAAGTCCCCGTCATTTCCTGCAGGTATTTCGCGCAAGAGGAACAGCCTGAGCGCGTCTGCGCCGTATTTGTCAGCAAGCGCAACAGGGTCAACGATTGTGCCGAGGCTTTTTGACATTTTTTCGCCGCCAGTAAGAACCCAGCCGTGTGCGTGGACTGTTTTTGGCAGTGGGATTCCGGCTGCCTGTAAAATTGCTGGCCAGATTATTGTGTGGAACCACGCAATGTCTTTCCCGATGATGTGGACGTTTGCAGGCCAGTATTTTTTGAATTTCCTGCCTTCCGGATAGCCAAGCGCTGTGATGTAGTTGAGGAGCGCGTCAAACCAGACATAAATCACGTGCGTCTTGTCGTTTGGCAGGGGAATGCCCCATTTGATTGTTTTCCTGCTGACGCTCAGGTCTTTCAGCCCTTCCTTGAGCCTGTTTACGATTTCGTTTTTGCGAAAGTCTGGAAGCAGGAATTCGGGGTGTTGCTCAAAATGCTTCAGCAGAAAGTCCTGGAATTGCGAGAGCCTGAAGAAGTATGATTCCTCGCTTACTTTGTCAGGCGCTTTCTGGTGGGCAGGGCAGACTCCGTTCACGAGGTCTTTTTCTGTGTAGAATGCCTCGCATCCAGAGCAATAGAGTCCTTCGTATGTTCCTTTGTAAATCATTCCTTTGTCAAGGACTTTTTGAAAAATGCCTTGGCAGGTTTTTTTGTGTTTTGTTGAGCTTGTCCTGATGAAGTCGTTGTTTGAAATGTTGAGCTTCTTGAGAAGTTCTTGGAAGTAAACAACAATCTCGTCAACAAACTGCTTTGGCTTCTTTCCTTGTGCCAATGCTGTTTTTTCAACCTTGCTTCCGTGCTCGTCTGTGCCTGTCAGAAAATATACATCTTCTCCCAGCTGCTTGTGCCAGCGCGCGAGAGCGTCAGCTATTATTTTTTCATAAGCATGCCCGATGTGAGGCTTTGCATTGGTGTAATCAATGGCTGTTGTGATGTAAAATGTCGGCTTTGGCATGCATAGAAAGCGTTCGGGAATAGTATATAAAGATTACTTCATCTTTTTCGTGATTGCTATTTTTTCCCCGCATTTGGGACAGTTGAACACCAGAGCGTCTACCTGCACTTCCTTTCCTTCTTCCTCGTCAAACATCTTTATTTTTTTGCGCTTGAAGGGCATTTGGTGTTCTCCCTTGAACCCGCACTTTTGGCACGTGAACTGGATGTTTGCCGTCAAGGTGTCTTCGTATGCCTGTTTTTCCATTGTGTAATTGCATTCAGGGCACAAGTATTCTTTTGCCCTGATCTTAACTTTTCCTGAAGGATCCTTTGGTTTGCCCATCAGCGCTTTCTTGCATTTTGGGCATTTTTCGCGGAACACCCACGCAACAACCTGCGGCTTTGAGCGCCTTGTGAAGTACACGCATTCGTCCATTGATTCTGGAAAACGCAATGCCATGATTGTCGTGCTGCAAGAGCTTGGTTAAAAAGATTTCGTTATTGTTCCCTTGTGGAATTAACCCGCTCCCATATCACACAGGTCACTTATGAGGTATTGCCTTGTAACAGCCTGCACTGTCATCGTGGTGAAGCAATAATTCCTCAAGTGTGCTCTGGAAGCTTATTAAGGCGCGCCACGTAAGCGGTGGCTTTAGTCCTGCATTTCTTTGCATTTGTTGGACATCAACATAGCCATCAGAAATAATAACATCACTGCCGCCTGCCTTGCGGTTCATTGGGGAATAAAAGGCAATGCACTTTCCAACATCATCTCTTTCCTCAACAACAGCGCACAGTGTTTTCGGCAGCATTTGCCGTATGCATTCAGGCACGTAAACCTTGCCGTCTTTTGACACTGTTGCTTTGTGCGAAACCGCATAATTGTTCAGCATATTTTTTTTGTGAAAGGGCAGGTTTTTATAAATCCGGTGATATCCTGCAGGGCATGGGGTATTACTCAGGCATTGCTCGGGGCTATGAGGAATTGCACAAAGAGGAGCAGCTGGGAAAGCTGAAAATTGTTCTTGAGCGCTTGCCTTACAACAAGACAGACAAGGTCCTGGATGTTGGTTGCGGAACCGGCTTGAGTTCGTTGCTTTTCACGTGCAAGAAGTTTGGTGTTGACCCGACATTTGAGCTTCTGCAACAGGCAAAGCCGAGAATGCCTGTTGTTCAGGGTGTCGCAGAGCACTTGCCTTTTCAGGACAATTCGTTTGATATTGTTGTCTGCCTTACGGCGCTTCATAACTTCACAGACCCCCTGAGGGCATTGCTTGAGATGAAGCGCGTTGGGAGGGGCAGGTTTGCAATAAGCATTTTGAAGCGCGCAAGGAACTGCGAGGAACTGATGGGCCTTGTCAGCAAGACATTCAAAGTAAAGGAAATGCTTGAGGACCCAAAGGACTTTATTTTGTTCTGCGAATAGTTCAGCAGGATTGTTATCAACAACGCAATCAGGGTTGCTTGAATAATCACGCGCTTTTTTCCAGAATAACCGGTTCGTCGGGGAAAAGCCGGCTTATTCTTGCATCAAGCTGTTCAAGCAGTTCCTTGAACCTTCCGGGAGGCTTTTGGAACGGTTTTCCCGTTCAGAATGATTTCTCTGCTGACTATTTGTGGTTTTCCGCGAATGGGCGAGTACTTGATTTCGTAACGCATTCCCAAAGTCTTTGTCGCGGTATGGGTGAATGCCTTGACACATAGTGCAGGAGCAATTCCTGAAATTGGTTTTTGGCAATAAATAAAGCGTTCTTCATTGCATATCTGCCTTATGCGGTTCTCAAAGAAATGACAGCAATTCGGCTGCGTATCATAAAGCGGGGTATGAGGTATTCCATAAATCGGTCTGCCATATCTGGCGTCATAGCAAACATGATAATATAAACCTTTTTATAGACCCTCTTAATTTTTCCAAGGATTCGTGGTGAGGGCAAATGATTGAAGAGGAAAGAAAGCCGCGCGCATACATGCTGAGGTATGACGAATCAGACCGTATGTACGTGATGTGCAAGCCGCTCAAGGACGGCGGCTACAACCAGTCTGGCAAAAAGTTTGACAGGGAGAGGATTTTTGACAGGCTCGTGACTGCTGCAAGGCTGGGTGACATTGTTGTTGCTGACAAAGATGACGCTTCCCTTGCTCGAATGATTCAAAAGGCGTATGCGCTTATGAAAGGGCGTCCTCCCGTCAGGGACGGCAAAAAATGTTTCACGCAGGGCATCCAGCCTGGCTGAAACCGCTTATTTTATATAACACTTTGACTAATTTTGCTTTTTATGGCTAAGTTTTTCAGGGAGCTTGGGCAGTCTTTTTTGCCATCACGTTGGGACGAAATAAGCAGGAAGACAGCGGCAAATGGAATCTCATTCTTCACAAAGGTGCTATTGCTCGCATTCGTGCTGATGATGCTCCTCGCAGTGCCGTCGCTTGTGAAACTGCCTGGCGAAATCAGCAGCCAGCTGGGCAAGTTTGACGTCCTGCAGCTTTCTGGCAATTTCACGATGAGCTCGCCGATAAAGCTTCCGAAAACAGACCCCTTAATAATATTTGACACCAGCGGTGCGCACACTGAGCTCACGACTGAACGCGTGCTTGTCACAAAGGACAAGATATTCTACAGGCCATTCCTCAAAACGCATTCGCAATACACAGAACAGCTGAAGGACCTTAAGCGGAACCGCGAACAGGTAAAGAGATTCCTTGCAGCACTCGTGTTCTTTGTCCTGCCGTCAGTAATATTTTACGCTTACATCATTGTGTGGCTGAAGTATTTCCTGATGATTCTCACATTGTCAATAGTCTTGTTTGTCTTGCTTGACCTGACGCACTGGCGGCGCACGTGGAAGGAATTGTTCGTGATATCGTGCCATGTCTCAACGCTTCCTGTGATTGCGGAGGTCATTGTCAGGGCGGTTAACCCGCGGCTTCTGGTTCCTGTGCTCAACATTTCAGGAATTGTCCGGATTTACCTTATTCCTGCGGTAATACTGTTCGTGCTTGCGGTTGGCGCTGCATTGTGCGTGCATTACAACAGGAAGGAAGAGAAATGATTTACAACCCGAGGCAGACCGTGCTTGTATCATGCAAGGGGATTTTTCACCATCTTGGCAGGGATGAAGAGATTGAGGACATTTTCCCGCTTGACTGGCACTCGCCGGCTTCTGAGGTGCCGAAAAAGTATTTGATTCTGGTAAGCAAGAAGGCGCCAGCTCTTCCGCTTATTCAGAATTCCAGGGCTTTTGTTGTGAACTTTATGCCTTTCTCCCACGTCGACCATATCGTAAAGGCAGGGATGCTTCACGGCGCCTTCCACGACAAGTTCACTGCAGTTGGTCTTGAAAAGGCGCCCTGTGAGAAGCTGACTGATGTTCCCAGGATTAAGGATGCTGCTGCATGGATTGAGTGCCGTGTTGAGGGTGAATTTGACGCAGGAGACCACATTCTCTTTCTTGGCGAAATACTGCACAGCGAGGAAGTCCATCCTGACGCAAAGAGGCCTTTCCACATTGACGGCACAAGGTTCACGACAACAAGGGACTAACAATAATATACTCCTCCACACAAAATATTATATAGTGAATGTTTGCGATGCATTGGGCATGGATGCTGAAACAGCAGAAAAGATAAACCAGCTCGCGAAGAACCTGAAGGACCTGCACCTTGCTTCTTCCTCTGAGGAGGCGTACGCAAGGGCAAAGGAGATCATTCTCAATACCGCAACACAAGGCCAGGAAAAGAGCATCAGGGAGATGATGCAGGAAGCAGGCGTAACAGAGCAGGATTTGCAGAGGGCAAAGGAGCTCTTGAGGAAGGAGGAGGTGGAGCTTAACCTGCTGAAAAGGGAGCTTGAAGAGCTCAAGCAGAAGCAGGCAGCCGATGCTGAGTACCACGAGAAGCACGTCAAGAAAATAGAAAAGCTTGATGAGGAGCTGGTGGATAAAGAGCGCGATGTCGGCGTTGTTGAGGAAAACATTGACGTCGCAGAGGAAGTTCAGAAAGAAGAAACTGAAAGCAAATAAAAACCCCAACATTTATATTCTACGGACACTATATTGCAAAATGGAGTTTGGAGTATCATCAAAAGCAGAAGCTTTATAAAGAATGTGACTACTCTACGCTCATAACAAATCAATACTCAAGTGGGGTGGCAATAAAAATGAAGAAATTTGCGACAATGATTTCGTTTGTAGCTGTGTTTGTCATCCTTGCTGCGAGCGTTTCAGCTTTGCAGCTTGGCGCAGTGACAATAGGCGGCGAGGACCAGAACCGCGTCAAGAACGCGTCACAGACTTTTACCGTTACCAACGACCAGCCAGAAAGCGTAACCGTGTCTTTCTCCTCAACCGCTGAAGCAAAATACAACGTAAGGTTCGAGCCGGCAAGCGCCACCCTTGCCGCGAACGAGTCAAAAACAATCACTGTCTATGCAGACATTCCTCTTTATTTCAACGCCGTCGAGCCGTTGAAGAGCGCTTCTGACTATCTTGAGCCAAAGGCATTTGTTATCGGGCAGGTTCAGGCAAAGTCAGGTAGCACTGTTCTTGCATCATCCGACCTGAAAATGCAGGCTGTCAACCAGCTTTCAATCAAGAAGGTCAGGATTGCGTGCGACGGCGGAAGTGCAAAATCACTGAAAGATGGCGAAAAGGTCAAGAACCTGAAGCCTGACACACAGTGCACCCTTGAGGTTGAGGTTGAAAACAACTTTGACGAGGATGATGACGAGTACGATGACGGCAGCGACATGAAGATAGGCGACATTGAAATGCGCACAGTCACTGTCAAGGCAGAGGTTGATGACTCTGACTTTGATGTCAGAGAGGACGAAGACCTTGACGGGCTTGACGCTAATGACAAGGACACTGTCAGCATGGAGTTTGACATTCCTGATGATGTTGACGACGGCACGTACACAATGGTCATATCAGTGTACGGAAAGGACGAGAACGGTGCAGTCCACGGCGAGCGCTGGGAAATCCGCCTTGATGTCGTAAGGCTCTCGCACGACATCCAGATCCGCTCGCCATCAATATCACCGAACACTGTCAGCGCGTGCGACGGCGGCTCAGTCCGCGTTGTTGCACGCATTGCAAACTTCGGTACCCGCGATGAGGACGAGGTTGCGGTTGAGCTCAGCGTTCCCGACCTGAAGTTCACAAAGCGCATCACTGACATCGAGCTTGACTCCGACGACAGCACCTCGGTGAGTTTTGTCATTGACGTGCCTGCAAAGGCAAAGCCGGGCATTTACCGCGCAACAATCAGCACGTTCTTTGACAACACTGCGCCAAGCAACTCGCAGGCGCTTGAGTTCACGGTCGAGAAGTGTAATGAGCAGGAGGTTGTCGTAACAACCCCTGTTCAGCAGAATGTGACAGTCGCGCCGGCAACAGGCAACCAGGCCACAACGCCTGCAAGTGGAGCAGCGGTCGCAGCGCCTCGGGCGCGCGTGACAAGCACAGGCAAGTTCACCGACAGCCCTGCATACATATGGCTGCTTGGCGGGCTTGGCGTTGTTTTGCTTGCAATAATAATAATCCTGCTCGTGGTCGCGTTCCGCAAGCCAAGGCAGGACGTGCTGTAAAAAGGCGCGTAAATTTTTTTCTTTTTTGTGATTCTTTTATTTGTTTTTAGGCTGTTATGAAATGTTTCCGGCTGGGTTGTGGTTTCCCTTCGGTATCGCCGGAAAAACGCACTTTTTTTGGCAGAAACGCACTTTAAAACAAAGCCATTAGCTTAAACGCATGAAAGCGGTTTTGTGGTTTTTGGCTTTGCTTGCGCTCCTGAATGCAGCGCACGCTTCTGTAGTCATATCACAGGTTTTGTACAACCCGATTGGCACTGAGAGCGGCGGAGAGGCTGTTGAGATAAGGAATGACGGCAGCACTGCTGTGAACATAAGCAAGTGGGTCATTGCGACAGGTGCTTCAGCCTCTGACGCAACAATCCCTGCAAATACCGTGCTTCAGCCCGGCGCTGTTTTCCTTGTCGCAGACGCCGGCTGGAATTCGTCCAAAGACAATCCTGCGTGGAGGAATGCAGACCTTGAGGAGACAATTACAATGGCAAACGCCAATTCAGGGGTTGCACTAAAGGATTCTTCAGGCAATGTTATTGATGCTGTTGGCTGGGGAAACCCCACTGGATTGCACGAGGGCACGCCTGCCTCGCCTGTTAAGGCAGGGCATGCCCTTGTCAGGATCAAGGACACGGACAACAATGCTGAGGATTTTGTCAGCGCAGAGCCTGATTTTTTCCCTGGCAGCGGCGTGGTTGTTGTCGTCAATGTTACAGGCACCCCTCGCATTCCTCTTGGTGCGGTGCTGGACAGCGATGACAGTGCAGAGCCGGGCGTGCAGCTCAAGCCGGTTGCAGGAGGCACGCGGGCGCTGCACCTTGAGGTCTTCTACAACGGAACAAGCGCGAGCGCGGTATGGCTTGGAAAGGCGGTTAGCCTGATGAAAGAGGGTGGCAGATGGAAAGGCGAGCTTTTGCTTGAGTGCTGGCAGGCTCCGGGCAGCCATCAATTGATAATAATCACTGAAAGCCAGAACCTGACAATTCCTGTCACGATTCTTGAGCTCAGGGCTGCAAGGATTGAGACAAGGACTGTTTCCCTACAGGCGTCCCCTGGTAGTATTGCCTCTGGCTCAATAATCGTAAAAAATGAGGGAAATGTACCTTTTACTCCATCTTGGCAGGGGTCTGACCTTGCCTTTGGTGACAAAAGGATTCCTTTTGAAAACTTTGAGATTTCTAACAGCACAATACTCCCTGGCAGGACAGCCAAGGTGGGTGTGAAGCTAAGAGTTCCTGAAAACGCAGGGTTCGGTGAGTACAGGGCGATTGTGAGGATGAAAGAAGACTAACTGCTTACTTCCTGTTCCTGAAGCTAACCAAACAAGAATTCTTTATCCAGCAATGCGTGCATTGGGGATGCTTTTCATAACGTTTGCCAAAGCAAGGGTCGTCAGCAAACTTGACCATCTTCACTTCCATTTTTTTTATTAAGCAAGGGAAATATTTAAGCTTTTCGGAAATTTATATTTTATATAAAAACTACCTTTCCTCAATTATCTTGCGCATTGCGTTTATAAAATCCTTTGCCAGCGCATAGTAGCGGTCAAAGTCTTTGCCTGGTATGTCGCGTATTTCCCTATGGGTTATTTTCTTGCTAAGGTCGTAGAAGAATTTCATCGTGTCGGCATAGCGCTTTGCCACATACCCTGGCTTGACGAGGCGTGAATAAATCAGGTCTGCCACGTGCCCTGGGCTTGGGGGAACCTCGCCCATTTTCATTAATGCCGCGTGTGCAGAGTCCATGACAGCCCAGTAAAGGTCAATTGTTGCCTGGAGGACATGCCAGTTTGCGTTTGCCATTGTTGCAGGCGCGCGTGCATAATAATTCCAGACGCTTTCCTTTGTCGGCCTTATCCTTCCCTGGAACAAAAGCATCTGCAAGGGCTCAAATATGCCGATGTCGTACAACGGCACTCCGTCCCTGAGCATGTTTATGGCTACCGGGTCTCCGTTGCGCACATATTCCCAGAAACTTGTGAGTTTCATTGTTGTTATGTGCAAACGCCTGCTTACCTTTGCTGCTGTGCTTTCAGTGATCACCCTGTATGCCTCAACAACTTCCGGGCTCATGACCATCGTCAGGTCATTGACTATTATAAGGATGTCAATGTCGTGCTCATGCAGGCTTTTTTCAGGTTCCTTGTGCTCTGCAACCCTTGCTGCGCTTCCAAACAGGATTATCGCCTTGACAAAGTCGCCAAGCTCCTTCTTGAGTAGCGCTGAGAATTTCTCCGCAAGTTGGTAGTCATCTGTGGGATAGCGGGGCACGTTAGGGTGTCTTCTCTGCTTGACTTTGAATTGCATAGTGGTAACACCTTTCCGAGCATATATAAGATTTGTTCACCATTTATGAATGAAGATTCTGCAGAATCATGAATTTTGCAGCAACGAAAATAATATAAAACAACGCTGCAAAAGGTTTTGGCTGATGAAAAAAGAGGAAAGCTTGGATTCGGTTGCTCTTGGATTGGAGGAAGTGCGCACTGCCATTTCCGAGGCGTCTTCCAGCAGCTCGATTGACAAAATTTTGGTGAGGAGCCTACAAAAGGCATTGAGGCTGTTGTTGCCGAGGTGCCGGTCATTTATTCGGGAAATGAGGCTTCTTACAGAGCAGATGATGTTGAGCTCCCATCGAATTACAAGGACTCAGAATACAGGGCTGCCGATGACGATGATGACGAGCCAGAGGTCAGCTATTCAGCAGAAAATTACGAGGCAGAGGTTGCAAAGGAGTTTGACAGCGAAATCAGTGCAGAGCTTCTTGCAAACACCCTGAAGATCAGCAACACCCCTCTACCCATGAATGCAGAGTCTGCCGAAAGGCTTGAGAATTACAAGATTTCCATCGGCTATGCAATGAGGTTTTTGCTTTACGCAATAAAGGCAGCAACGTTTTAATTACTCTACAGTGATTACAAATCCATAAACTTTATAAATACCTTTCCCATACCATTGCCAAAACATAGTCATCCGGAGGACCCAGCAGCACTCCCCCACACGAGCGCATTCTGACCTCCGATGGCTTTGTTTTTTCTTAACGAACATCCAACAGCAGGAGTGCAAGCATTGCATTCCTTTTTAATTAACCGCATTTTTTCCTGTATTATGACAACATTTTTGTGCGTTGCTGACATCCACGACAACTGGCAGAAACTTGAGAAGATTGTTGATTTCTCAAAAGGATGCGATGCGATAATTGACGCTGGCGATGATTTTGACCAATGGCTTAATGGCAATGACGAGTCAGCATAGCTCATCAAGCACAAGCTTCCTGAGGAGAACAGGGACATCATCAACCCCATCAGGAGGGGACAGTCAATAAAGGACTGCTTTAAAACACACTATCTTGAAAGGGCAGTGAAAATAAATGAGTATTACAAGAGGGCAGGCATTCCTGTCTTTGCAACACTTGGCAACCACGACCCGCAGTTTGTCATGAATGAAATGACTGCGGTAAAGTATGTGCTTGGCAGCACGGCTGAATTCCAAGGGCTGACAATTGCAGGCCTGCCCGCAACAGGCGAATTCGTGAATGCAGTCCTGGATTTCTGTCCTGAATTCTACCCCCACCTCAGGTGGTACAATGAAATATCCCGCAAGGATGGCTGCGGCAGCATTTCTGAGGCTGCAAAAAACCTGCTCGGCCAAAGCGTGATTGATGTTTTTGTAACCCACAAAGGCTATAAGCCCCTTTCCCGGGAAACAGCAGGAACCTCGAGGCTCTCCTGCGGCAATTCAATGGACGAATACGGATGCGATGCAGGAGCTGTTGCTATTGACAGGAAGTTTAGGCCGTTAGTGAACGTCTTTGGGCATTACCACATCTCAAAGCCCCTTTGCGAACAGCACGGCAGCCAGTGGTTTGTCTGCCCAGGGAGGAATTCCGCAGTAAAAATAGCAATAAGGGACAAGGCGATTGTGGCCACAGAAGCGTTGTATTACACCTAAAGATTTAAATACATTTATCGTCTTTTTGCGCACGGGGTGAGTCAAAATGAACAAATTATTTTTGGCATTAGTAGCTCTGTCAGTTGTGTTTGTGATTGGCTGCCAGCCTTCTGCGCCGGCTCCTGCAGCTCCTGCTGCGCCGGCTCCTGCAGCTCCTGAGGCAGCACCCGCTGCTCCTTCAGAGCCGGCTATGCCAGAGGAAACTCCTGCAGAGGAATATAGGGAGATTGACATTGAAAAGGCGTGTTATGAACTGCTTTCCGCTGCGGATTTTGTAAGCATCTGCGGGTATGGCGGAAATATAGTGCTGACACCCAAGGTCAGCGCGAGCAGCTGCTGGATTAACATTGCAGACCAGAGGAACAACAAGCTCACCGCGGGATTTACAGTGGTTGACTGGAAGAAGGCAAAGGAAGCCAATAAGGAGTTTGACCGGGGAGTCAAGGCGCGTGTGAAGCAAGGCGCTGTTGAAGGCGATGCGGTCGGCGAGCGCAGCTACGAGTATGATGAGATTGCCAGGCACAATGTTGTCTGGGTGAGGGGCAAATACCTTACAAGGCTTGGCGCAATGAATGCATTGTGCCCTGCTGACAAGCTTGTCGAAGTTGCGAGGAAGATTGACGCCGGCCTGCACTGAAAAGAATTTTTTGTTTTTTTGTTTTTTTTATTTATTCCAATGGCACTTCTGACCAGAGCTTGAACTCGTTGCTCGGAGCGTATGCGCCGAACATGAACATAGGGGAATAAGTTCGTCCGAAGTATGCGTGCTGGATGTCCCCCCAGCGCGCTGGACGGGCACTCCTGGACCGTAGCCTGTCGCTATTGGCGCATTGAAGTGCTGCCATGTCTTGAGCAGTATTCTTCCCTCGCCGAATTTCTCCTCCTCATGCCCCTCTGAGGTGAGGTAGCCCGTGAATCCGCCTTTCTGCCTCAGTATTTCCACGGCTTCCTTTACCGGCAGTATCCCCTGTCCTGGCGGAAGGTGGCCATGGGCTGCGCCGGCACTGTCGACTGCCTGTATTCCGCCTATGATTTGCTCTTTTTTATTTACTTTTGCGAGCCATTCTATCTGTTCCTTGTACCATTTTGAGAATTCCTTTATGCGTTTGTCCCACGGCATTTCCGGGTGGAAGTTCTGCAGCCACATGCCCAGGTGCGACGTGTCAAGCATTCCCTTGATGTGCCTTTTTGCCTCTTCCTCTGCCTCTGCCCTTGACATCGGTTCCTTCAGCCCAAACTCCTTGTACTTGCCCTTGTATTCCTTGTCATTGGTGAGCATTTTGACCATTATTTCCCTTGAGCCTCGTATCATGTCCACGAATTCTTTTGGGTGGCTTCCGTAGAACTGAGGCCAGCCTATTTCGGGCCCGACATAAAGGTCGTGCTTTATGTTCTTTGGCCCCAGCCTGTCCTGCATCTGCATTGCGGTGATTGCCGCCTCTGCATATGATTCCTTGCTGCGCTTGACTGTAATTTCTTCCATCGGCTTCCAGCTCTCTATGCGCTGCTCTGTCTGAAGCTCAATGCGCCTTTGCTCCTCAAGCCCTGCCTTGAATGAGTTGGCAAGTTCTGAGTAAAACTTCTGTTTTTCTTTCAGCGCCTGGATTGTTTTGTATCCTTTTTTTACGAGCTCTTCAGGGATTTCCTCGCCTGCTTCAACCGCCTTTACAATCCTTGCAAAGTGTTGTTCTGCCTCTTTTGCATCATTGTAGCGGTCGTGGTAGTATCCTGCCTGCGCTTTTGCCATTTTCAGCTGCTCGTCAAGGAAGTGGCGCTTTATTGCCTCGGCAACGCTCATTTTCTTGGCTTCAGCGAATTCCTTGAAGTCGTCGTATTTCCACAGGTCTGGCTTTGGCAGTTCCATTTTTCCTGTCTTGGGATTGCGCACCCACACTGTTGGGTCAACCTCTACGTATTTGCCGTTGATTTTCTTGATGAACATCGGTATTCCCTCGCGGATCGGGATTGGGCTCACCTGCCCTGACCGGATGTCGACAAATCTCACTACTTCATGTCTTTTTTCCTCTTCTGCGAGGCGCTTGAATGCCTTTTCCTCCTTTGAGCCTGGCTTCCACCAGTCTGCGCGGTGTATTGGGCGGTCATATTCCCAGCTGAGGACGTCAATGCCTCCGCCCTGGCCGACGTCTGCCGCGAACTTTATCATTTCCTTGACCTCGTCCAGGTCCCTCTGCCTTTTTTCCTCGTCAATAATGCTCCTTTGCGCGTCCCATCCTGAAAGGTTTGACAGTGATGTCGGCATTTCCATCCCTGTGAACATGACCTCGTTTGCCATTGCAACTTCCTTTATTGCCCTCCTGACTTCCTCTCCGTACGCCTTCGGCCTTCCGCCTACTGCGTTTTCCAGTGGTGTCTGGAAGACAATCTGTATATTTCCTGTCCCTCCCCTTATTGCTGCCTGCACGGTTTGCAACATGTTCTTGAACCTGCCTGTTGGGTCATGCTCTGGCACTGTCTGGCCTATTTGCGATATTGGGAACACCGGCTGCTCAAGGGTTGTCTCTGGCCTAGCTGGCTCTAGCTCGATGCGTTCGTGGTAGCCGCGGTCCATCGGCGTGTAATATTCTGTCCTGAACTCGACCATGGTATACAAAAAAGTATATCGGATTTATAAGCTTTAAGTTTCAGAACCGCCCTTATTGCCCCCTTGCGTACATTATTGCCCTTTCAGCTGCAGTGAGCAGGTGTTCTGCCTTCTTTCCCGGCACATATTCGCCTGCCTTGATTGCCTGCTCCTTTTCCTTGAGCGCCTCATAGAATTGGTCAAGTTTTTCTTGCTGGTATGGCGAGATTGTTCCTGTCGTCCTAATTTCGTCGCCTATGGCTCTGATTCTTTCGTAAATGTTCGCTATGGGCTGGTGGGCAAGCATCGTGATGTAAGCCTCCTGTTCTGATGCGGCTGCTGCTGTTTTTGGCGCCTCTTCGGCTATGTCCTCAAGCTCTTTTCCGCCTTTCTTTTTCTGCGGCTCAAAGAGCTTTTCCACGTCTATTTTTTTTATTCTTGGTGCCTCTGCCTGCATTTCCTCAAGGACTTGCAATTCTTCCTTTGCTTCTTTCAGGAAGTCCTGCGCGTCCTTGATTTCCTGCTGGCTTTCCTCTATCTCTTTTGTTTTTTCCTTGATGAACTTATCAAGCTCTTCCTGTATTTCCTCAAGGGCTTTTATGCGCCTGTCAGGGGGCATCTTCCTTATCTTGTTGAAGTCAATGCGCTCCATCAGTGCTCCTTTTCAATTGCGAGCAACGCATCATAACACTGCTCGAAGAATTGGGATACGACTGCTGCTCCAGGCATACAGTTTCTTCTTGACTGTAGGTGAATGCTACAAAGGGCTTCATTGCAGAACTGCTCGAGCTTTGAGGCGTATTCGTCAAAGCAGTTACGCTCTGCGGCAAATGCCAATACCCTGAGTGCATCCGAGTCGCACCTTGGTAGCTTGCCACGACTTCGCTTGCGCGCGCCCTTGTATCAGCCCATTTCTGCCTTGGCGCGTGCCTGACAATGCGTTTCTCAATGTAGTCCTGCCTCCTTTTTTCAGGCACTTCAAAGTATTTGTCCTCACCCACTTCGCTCATGGCTCTGAGTTATATGGTGTATTTTATAAACGTTGGTGTTTGGAAAGCCCAGCAATGCCTCTTTTTGAGTCTTCACTTTCCTGCAAATAGCTGAGAATTACTTTTTACGCAGTGATGCTGTTGTCAGCTGGTTTTCGCCATATGTCAATGGCTGCTCGCACACTGCGCATATTTCCGCATCAAGGTCATCCAAATACTGTGTCGTGACGCCGTGCCTTATCGGCGTCCCGCAACTAGGGCACGAGCGGTCTTCTGCGTGCCTGTGCGAAAACACCCCATTTGCCATATATATCATAATAACCTGCATACTTAAATGGGTTCCTCTATAAATTATAAGGAAGGAGAAATACGGTCAGACCGCCAAACCCTGTCGTTAAAGAACCTTTTGTTGAAGCATGGGCGCTACCAAAAGAACATGACAATTGTGCCGCCATTGCAGCCTCGTTGGGGGGAATTTTGTCTTCATTCAATTCTTTAGGCAAGAAAAGCTGATGGTATTGCTAGTTCACTTGCCGAAGGCACGTTATTTGGAGTTAGATGCGCTTGATGAAAATTGTTTCCGCAAACGTTTGTTGGGATTCACCACGACAGCATCCTATGCGCCTTCTTGAAGTTCTTGTATGTCTGCCAGATTGCGTTGGACGCCTCGCCTGCCGCTCTTGACCTCTCTTCTGAAAGGCTTTCTTTTGGCTTGCCTTTCCTTTTTTCGGGCAGGAACGCTGTGAAAGTGCTTTTGAATCCTTGTCCTATTTCCTTAAACGGCTCAAGAAAGCTGGCGCGCTTTGCCGGGGGTTTTTCCTTCTTTTCTTCATGTATTGACTTTGCTTCCTCAAGGTATTTCACGAGGTCCTCACCAAGCGCATCCATCGCTGCCCTCAATGACGCGTCAATGCTCTTTATCATTTCCATGTCCTCTGCATCCTTCATTTTCTTGTAGTTCTCTATTTCCTGCTCTGTCCAACCGTATGAGCGCAGGAAAAGCTTTGTCTCGCCCTGGTGCAGGGGCCCCCTGTGGTATCCGCCCTCCTGCGCGAACTGCATTTCAGGCCTTGTCCTGTACTGCAGCGTCATCAGCACGCACGAATATACTTTCTTGTTTTTCTCGTGAATTTTCTGTCCAAGCACCTCGATTTCTATGAGTGAGCCCTCGAATGCGGCAATCAGTTCTGCAGAGCTGAGCTTGCTCACGTCGGCGCCGAGCTTCTGGATGTGCTTCAGGTATGGCTTCACCCATGTCATGTACATCTTGATGACCTCGTTGTGCTGCCTCAAATAATCAAGCGTGAATTTCCTCCTGCTCTGTATCTCAAGCCAGGTTTCTGACTTCCAAACGAGGTATTGGTAGAGCTTGCGCTTGAGTATGTTCCTCAGTTCCTTGTTGAATCCCGATGCCTGTTTTTCAACAATGCTGTCAACAGCAGCCCTTAACTCCTCATCCGTCACGTTCTTCGGGCTCTTGCCTTTCAGCTTTGCGACCACTGGTTTTGTTATCTGTATGCTGAAAAACAGGTCAGGCAGCGCTGAGAACTGGAGCTGCTGTGCCATCACGAACAGGTTGCTTGATGTTCTCTGGCCGCCAACAACTCCGTCAACCATGTCTGTCCACAGCCCCTTCAATGCGATTTCTGCACCTTCCTTTCCTGCCTCCGCGTCCTCGTAGTATTTCTTTCTCTCATCAATCCATCTTAATTCCCTGACTAACTGGAACATGTCTTTTATCATTTTGCCGATTGTCGCCAAGTACTGGGACACCTTGTCCTGAGCCAGCCCAAGACGCTGTGCTGACGCGCCATAGAATGAGGAGTGCTCTGCTGCTGTGAAAATGTCAGATATCTTGTGGAATATCGGGAACCCCCAGTCGTACGTCAAATGCCCAAGCAGCCAGTAATACACCGGCTCTACGCTCTCGTGCGGCACCTCATAAATCAGGTGGTATTTGTTTGAGGGTTTCGGATAAGGCATGCGCATCATCTGGTCTTTCTGGATTTCCATCTCGTCCTGGTCGGCATAGTCCTCTGCCTTCTCGGCAGACATCTTGTCAAGGATCTGCTTTTTCTTCTTCTCGTCGTAACTGTCCCAGTCAGGATAGTCCTTTTTGAATTTCTTGTTGTAGAAACCGAACATTATCAGCCGTTTTGCCCCTTCTCCCTTGACGTCCTCTGGCATCTCTGGCATTGTATCACTCTTTTTACGGGTGTTTTATGGCGAAGTGGTATTTAAATTCTCCTTCAAGACAAAGACAAACCCTGTTTGTGAGACAAGCATTGTGCCTGTTTTTTCAGCGATTTCTTTTGCGAATGCCTTTTTGTCCTTTCCCCTTGCATGAGCGGGCAGGAACTTTATCTTGACAGTCTTGTGTTTTTTGACCTGTTTCCTTATTTCCTCAATCACAGAAGGCGTCAATCCCGCCTTTCCGATTCTTACAAGTACCGGCAATGCGTGCGTGTCCATTTGGAAGTTTCAGCACCAGCGGCACGTTTTTGATTTCTTTGCCTTCTTTTTTGCCATAATGCACCTCTTTTTTTGAGAAATTGGCAAAATCGTTATTTAAATATTGGTAGTCAAACAAGCCCAATTACTATCAGGAGGCCGAGGACAAGCATCACGATTCCGGCAAACAGGTGCAAACGCCTGATGTTGCGCTCCTTCCATTCTGTTGCCTTTTCAACATTGGAATACCCGAAATACACGAGAATGGTTATTAGCACGAGGGGGAGGACGAAAAACACGTTGTAAAGCAGGAGCAACGGCAGTGATGCAAGCATTGTCATCCTTTCTGCAAGAAGGCCAAGGATCACGATGTAAGGTCCTCCTGTGCACGGAAGCTCAAACAGGCAGACAACAAAGCCCGCGAGGAAGGCGCCCCAGGCAGAAGTGACCCCGGATAGTATTTTCTTCAACGCAGGCCTCCAGCTTCTTGGTATTTCCATTACGAAACCGCCTGCGCCGTACCAGAAATAGTCCTTGATGTTTGCCAAGCCTATGATTATTGCCAAGGCGCCCACTATTTTGTAAAACCAGTATGAGATTCCTGATATTTGGAGGGCAGAGAACAAGCCGAGCCCGAAAAGCAGGTATGAGATGTAGATTGAGAGCGTGAACGTAAATCCTGCCCTAAGCACCCTTTCCTTCTGGCCTGCTGCAAGCAGTGCGGCAATGAGTATTAGCAGGACTGCTATTGCGCAAGGGTTTATTGAGTCAACAAGCGCTGCGCTTATTATTGTCAGCAGGGTGAAGCTGCTTAGTTTTTCAATAGGCGCCCTTCCGTTTGCTATTCCGCTGACATTCCTCCTCTCAAGGACAGGGCATTCTGCGCCGCCGTTGGAGAGTATATTATTGAATTGAGGTTTTCCTTAATCGGGCTGTCGCCAACAAGATAAGTGTTTGCAAGGAAAACTGCAGGCACTCCCCGGTCCTTGTCTGGAACGCCGTAGGCATCAAAATACCTGTTCAGGAGGACAAGGTTTTCGCGGTCCTTGTACACTTCAAACCTATGCACTTCAACAGGAAGGGTCTGCTCTATCTGATTGATGAAGGGCTCAACTTTTGCGCAGTGCATGCATCCGTCGCCGTAAAAGAAGTAAAAACAGGTTTTTTCCTGCGCTGAAACAATCGGAACAAGCAATAACACGAATGCGAACAACAGTAGTTTTGCGTTCATCGTCAATGCCTCTCTATCCTTATCGCTTTTCCCTTGACTATTGCCTCGGCTATTTTTTTCCTTGCTGATGATACAATCCTATGGAATGTTGGCTGTGAGATGTTCATTCTTCTTGCTGCTTCTTCCTGCTCAAGCCCTTCAAGGTCTTTCAGCCGCACTGCCTCGAATTCGTCAGGCGCGAGCACTGCTTCCTCAAGCCCAGCCATCTTGCTTCCTGCCGGCTTAAAGTAAGTGATGCCTGGCCTGAACCTGATTCTTCTGCATAGCCTTGGTCTTGGCATGAGCAAGAGGTTTTCAGGCAGGTTCTTTAATCTTTTGCTCTATTGCCTTTTTTTCCTCTTCAAGGGCTTTCAGCTCTTCCTGGAGGATTTTTTTTCTGCTCTTCTTTGGACAGGTTTATGTCTACAAAGCCCGGCATGCATCTCCAGCCAAATCCTCTTCCGAACCTTCCAAACCCCCTGCCGAAGCCCAGCCTGAAGCCCCTTCCGCACAGGCCCATTCCTCTCCCCGTCATCGGCCCAAGACCCATTGGCCCTGTTCCGTCAAATCCTGGCATTTTTCGCCACATCCGTTATGAATTAATATTCGTTATTAGTTATGAATACTAATTCATTATTGCTTATAAAGCTTTTGGTTTTCAGAAGGGAATTACTGCCTTGCAACCCTCATTTCGCCAGAAGGCAGCACTGCTATGAATTCATCAGGCGTTCCTCCGCCCAACAGCTTGATGAGGTGCTTTGCAATGTCAGAAGGCTTTTCATCACCCTGCCTGATTATTGCGTATTTCTTGCAGTGCTTTCTTACTGCCGGCAAAGGCCCGCCCATTATCCTTCCGTCGTCAAGAATTCCCACTGCAACTTCCAGATTTGGGTGGTAGTAAGTTCTTTTGCCGATTATCATGAATGCGCCTTTTGCGAGGTATTCGCCGGCCTTGGCTTGTTTTGTGACTTGTTCTGGGGTTACGTGGTAGACTTCCATTGAACTGACTCCCAATTTCCATCCTCTTGAGTAAGATGCTGTTGCCTGTGCGGTTTCCTCTTTTGTTGCCTCGCCAATTGTTTTTCCTTCTGCTTTTATGACGAAGAACGGGCTTCCTGGAGCTTCTGTGTGGAAGACAAGGTCTCCTGGCTGGGTGTGTTTCTTGATGATGATGTCGTTTGTTGTTGCGTCCCTTCCGCCTATGCAGAGGAATCCCTCGCTTGAGTAGAACCACCTGAATTTTTCATACCACGCCTTTTCTCTTGTTGGTTTTGCTGTTGTTGGCTTTTCCAGTCGTGCGATTACGGACTCTTTCTCCTTGAGAAGTTTTTCTTTTTGCTGCTCAAATCGCTTCAGTGCAGCCTTTAATCCTTCAATCTTGTTTTTTGCTTTTTTGGCTTTTTCAAAATAGTCCGCTGCATTCTTTTCAACGGACTTTTTCACGTTAAGGATGAGGCGCATAATACAAGCATCTGTTAGAAGAGGATTTAAATATTCCGCTGCCTTTATATATCCATATTGCGCCTCTTTTTTAGCAAAGAGGTGCAGTAATGATTAGCATCAGTGGCGCAGTGAATTCAATAAGCGCTGCGCTGGACACAATAAGGAAGAATCGCGAGCGCAGGACTGGCAGGATTACCAGTGCGCAGTTTTGGGAAAGGCTCGTGCAGATCAACAAGCAAATAAAGGCGGCTGTTGATGAGGAACACGCAGGACCGTTAAGAGCTCAAAAGGCATTGTGGTTCAATTACAAAATCCTCAATGATGAAATATCAAACATTAGCGCTGTGCTTAATGTTGTTGAGCAATTGATTGATGAAAGAGTGCTTGAGGAAATCCAAAGAGAGGGTTATGATGCTGGAAAGACCGCAAGATTAGTTGAGGAGGGCAAGAAAATGCTGGCAAGGATAAGGTCAGATGTTGCATTGCACGAGGACTCGTTGTCCAAAAAAATATCCGGCGTTCCAATAACTGATGATTCGCTTAACAGGCTTGAATACCGCATTGCAGGCGCCCTTCACGGGTTTGAGGACAGCATACAAAAAGAACTGCCTGAAGTGATTGGCAGGATTACAAAATATCCTGAATATTCAGGAATGTCGCGCAGGGGCTTCTTGAGCGTTTTTGCAAAAAGAGCAGCTGCGGCACTGATTCTTGGCACTGCAGCAGCAATCAACCAACAAGCATACGCCCAGGAAGCTCCAAAAAAGCCAGAAATAACAGAAGAAGAAATAGCAGAACTGATGAAACTTCCCACAGTAGAAGACATCTTGAAAGGCGCCAATGTCGAATACGTAAAATACAATCCCATAACAAAAACAACAAATTACGACGAACTTGTATTTCAAAGACATTTGAAACCAGAAGAAAGAAAGCCAGTGCTTGTGTTTTTCTATCTGAATAAAGACCCGCCGAACGTAGAAATACCAGGATCCGCTCATAGAGATGCTATAATTATCAAAGCACTGGCTCAAGAGTATTCTGACAAAATCAAACTTGTGTGTTATAATGCAGATATTGATCCAAGTATGGCAGCAAATAACCATCAAGGGTTCCACAGAATGCAAACAATTCCATCAATTGTTATGTTCTCACCATGGGATGTTGTAAAAGGTGAAACCCCTGAGAAAAATGATGGAACTATAAAGTATATCGACACCATGAGAAGCGGTCCAAAAGATAACACCTGGCTCAAAAAATGGTATAAGAATATAATAAAATATTGGATACCATCTAATCTCACAGAACCAAACAAGGAGTTTGTTTGGCGGTCACGAAATTCTAAAAATGCAGATTGGACTAAAATCGCCTGCAGAACTTAAAATCGAGTGACGATGAAAAAATAATAAGTATACTTTTCATAACATACCTTCTTGTTGCAGGCAGTTGTATTGCTCAAGAAGGGCCTGAATCTGGCGGTGCTGCACCTGGACAAATCCCGCAAACCGGCGAAATAACTCAAGTTCTTGAATCTGAACAAGGCGGAACAGTCACTACAACAGAAACCGTCACTGCGAGTGATGGGGAATTTTCAACAATTACAGTGCCTGGCGGCGCGACAGTGTTGAGCGACGGAAGAACACAATCCGCAAGCCGGGTTGACAGGGCGACGCTCAAGGACAACCATGCAAAGATAGAAGGAGCAACAGACTTAACAGTTGAGTCTGATGGCGACTATCGCATTGGAAGGGTTAATTCTCTTGACCAAGGCCCCATAATTCTTACTAATGCGTATGATGTTCGTTGGGAGAATGGCGTGATGACTGCTGGCGGGGCTGCGTCTATGGACTACAAGGGAAGCACTTCGAATGACATCATTATGCTTGTTGCTGACAACAAGAAGTTCAGCGTGGGAAAGGCGTCTGCTGTGCAGGCAGGATGCTTTTTGGTTGAGGACGTGAATGATGCGAGCTTTTCCTTGGCAAAACAGAAGCAACATTCCTGCTTGATTATGACATTGTGGAGAACAGGGCAGGGGCAACAACAAAGCCGGAGTTTTTGCCTGCAATAAAGTCGGTGCGCCTGAAAAAATGCTTCAGCTGGCAAATGACATTGTTTCTTCAGAAGTGAAAAACAACGGCTTGTTTGACCTGGACATTGATTGCAGTCTTGACGTAACGCACCTGCCTTACCAAAAGACGTTGATTACAATAATATCAGACCCTGACTTTTTGATTCAGAACCTGCCTTATCGTTTTGTTTTCGCGCACAGGCGTTAAAGCCTTCAAAAGCGCAGGATTCTGCCAAAATACCGCAAGCTTTATAAACCGCCCCCTAAAAAACGGGGTATAACAAGCCAATTAGCGTGAGGAGACTGAGTTTTTTGCATGGTAAACAACGCAATCTCACAAATTCATCAAAACCTCTCAGAGTCATCACTATCATTACATGGGCCCGTAGCTCAGCCTGGACGAAATAACTGCAAGGTTGTTTTGGGGCACTAGAGCAGCTGGCTTTTAACCAGCTGGTCGCGCGTTCAAATCGCGTCGGGCCCGCTTACACTGAGCAGAGGTCAACCCAAAAAAATGCCAAAGGAATACGACGTGACCAAACACGTGCTTGTTCCAAAACACTCCAAACTCAGCGAGAAGGAAAAAAAGGAGCTTTTTGAGAAGTATGTTGCT
>JAWCLR010000016.1:0-26797 GCA_038850615.1 Candidatus Woesearchaeota archaeon
CGCAATCAATCACGACATTGTCAGCTCCAACCGTGATGCAAGTGCCTGTTGAGGTTATTGAATTAGTGAGCGTGCACGTGTTTCCGGGTGTTGCTGCGCACGTGGTGCATTCAGCGCAGGAAGTGCAAGTTACAGCAATGCTTCCGCCGTCTTGGATTCCTGCATCAGGCAAGGATTGTTGTTCTGGCTGGCTTGTTGGCTCTGATTCTGGAATGCTTGCTGATTCATTATCTGGCTGAATGCCTTCTGACAATGACTGCAATTCCCCCACTTCAACTTTTATTTTTTTGTGAGCTATTTTTTCGCCGTCAGAGGCGTACACGGTTACAATCCGCTCACCAACAAAGCCCTGCTCTGGAACAATTGTGAGCTGGTTGCCGTCAAGCGCAATGCTCAAGTCCTTTGTTTCTGTTGCAACAAAAGCAAGCGTTTGCCCTTCAGGGTCTGAAAAAAGTTCAGCAAGATTTAGCATCAGTGTTGAATTCTGCTCCACTACATACTTGTTGGTTTCTCCAATCCATTTTGGCGGAAGGTTTGCGTTATCCTTTGTTGCAAGCCCCGTGATGCCTGACTCCCTTATCATTACTGCAGTTCCAATGAGTGCTGCGCATAGGAAAATCGTGAATGCTATCTTTGTCTCGTTGGTCCAGCTCATGATTCCACCAACACCCTCCTTTGCTGGTATTCGCACTTCCAGTACTTCAGGAAATCATCAACCTCAGAAGTGAATTTCTCAGGGACAAGAAGCACGGTCCTGCCGAGCTGCTCTATTTTGCAACGCTTCACAATGCCTGATTTTCCATCCCTGCCCTTCAGTGCATAATAGAATCGGACCTTGTCCTTTTTCAGCAAGTGCTCTATGGAATAAGTGAAGATAACCCTGGCTACGTATTTACTGTAATCCTTACTAGCAACACCCTCTTTTTTCACTTAACCATTCCCTCTACGCTTTCGTTAGTCAGTTTAACATTAAAAGTATATAAACCTTTTGATTTTAACCTATATAACTTAACCCTTTTGTTAAATAGGTTAACATTTTATTGGCATCCTCTTGATTTTTTTGCATGACAGGCACGAATAAACAATCCTTCCTTTGGCAAGCCGCACACGCACGGTCTTTCCAGGCACCCAAAACGCCCTGCAGGACTTGCAGTACCGCCTCTTCAGCACAGCAGGAAGCTTCAGCTTTGAGCGCAAAACAAGCCGATGCGCCTTTGTTGTTAACCTGTTTGCCTCAGAAGGGTTTTGAGGGAAGACAAGAGCCGCAGCATCAAAAAGTGCACGAACCTGCTGAAGAGCGCTTTCCTTCTGAACTCTCTTGCTCATCTCCCTTTTTTCCACTCTACCACCCCTATGCCCTTGCCTGCTGCGAAGCTATAAAAACCTTTCGCCATTTTACAGAGGATATGCTCGGGTTTTTGAAAGCGCTTTTCGGATATGGTGCCCAACCGGTTCAGGAAGGCACTGTTGCAGTAAAACTCTCTGATTTTGAAAACTGGCTCGCAAGCGTCCAGGAACCGCTGAAAACAAAAGTTTCCCAACAGCTTTCATCGTCAAAGGCAAGAATAAGCCAGATTTCCGCAGAGGTAAGAGAAAAAATCAATGCCCTCCAGTCAGCACAGCTCATGAATCCAAACATACCTGAAAGGGCAAAAGACTACATGACGGGCAACAGGGAAGAATACGCGAGACGAGTGCAACAATACCTCAACGAAATCATTATTCCGGACAGCGCAGACAAGATTGTCCCTTTCCTTGAAAAACACAGTAAGGATGCAGAGGAATTCACAAAAGGAATACTCAGGCCCTTCCAGATACTTCAGGAATTCTTCGCAAACGAGACAAAGGAAATCACTGCAATGCTCGCTGACATTGAGCGCGAAATAGAGGCAGTCAGGCAGGCGCACAGCCAAGCAAAAATAGAGGAGTACGAATTGCTGAAGAACGAAGCAGGAATCATTGCAGCGCGCCAAAAACAGCTTGCAGGGCTCAGGCAGGAAGAGACAGAACTTGAGAAGCACCGCAATGAGGCAGAAAAATCAGTCCAGCTGCTCAATACAGAGGAGGAGCGCCTGCTGAAAGATCCTGAAAGGCAGGAGGCGCTCAAAAAGACCAGCGAGGCGCGCGAAAAAGTAAAAGCGCACGAGCAAAAAATCAGGGAGGTATTCAAAAACTTTGAGCCAGCGCTTAGGAAATTCCACAGGATGGCAACAAGGAACGTCAAGCTTGTTGAGCGCTACCTCAGGGACCCTGTTGCAACGCTCATAGAGGATTTGCATCTTGAAATCCTCGAAGCCGTCGCTGACATTAAAAGACTGCTGAAATTTGACAGACTTCCGCTCGGCGACAAAAAGGAATACGTCCTCGACGCGCTGGCATTCCTTGACAAGCAAAACCTTGGCAACTGGCTCCGCGAATACGGACAGCTTGCAAAAGCAGAAAAAGATGCGTACAAGGTGGTGGAAAACTGCGAAGCAACAAGAACCCTTGTAAGGGTACAAAAGCTTCGCGAGGAAACAATTCGCAATGCCCAGCTCACAGAACAACGCCTCTCACAAGTCAGGAAGAGCATTGAAAAAATCAATCTTGACCAAATGAAAATCAAGCTTGAGGCAAGCATAAAAACAGTGACCGGAAAGGAAGTCACAATACTCCTTTAATGTCTGTTCAACGCCTCAATTCCAGGCAGTTTCTTCCCCTCCAAAAACTCAAGAGATGCACCACCACCTGTTGAAACATGCGAGAATCTCCCTGCAAGCCCAAGCTTTCGCACTGCTGCAACAGTGTCGCCACCGCCAACAATTGTTATTGCTTTCAGCCTTGAAATGACTCTTGCAATCTCCCTTGTCCCCCTGGCGAATTTTGCAATCTCAAACACACCCATTGGGCCATTCCAAACAACTGTTTTTGCACCCCTGAGCTCATTTGCAAACAACTCCACCGTCTTGGGGCCGATGTCAAGCCCGAGCATTGCTTTTGGAATCGCATCACAAGAAACAACTTTTGATTTTGCCTTTGAATCAGCCCTCTCAGCAGCAATAACATCAACAGGCAAAACAATTCTTTTACCATACCTATTGAGCAGCTGCTTCGCCACACTAACTTTGTCTTGCTCAATACTGCTTTGCCCAACACTTTTTCCAAGCGATTTAAGAAACGTAAACATCATCGCGCCACCTACCAGCATTTTGTCTGCTTTCTTTGCAAGATTTTCAATTACGCCGATCTTGTCGCTGACCTTCGCGCCACCAAACACAAGAACAAACGGCTTTTTCGGATTCAATGCCCGTGAAAGCATTGAAATCTCCTTCTCAAGCAGCAATCCAGCAGCACAAGGCAAATATTTCGGCACTCCAACAATGCTTGCGTGAGACCTGTGGCTGCTCCCAAATGCGTCGTTCACGTAAAAATCAGCAGGCTCTGCCAAAGCGCGCGCAAAAGCATCATCATTCGCTTCTTCCTCTCTGTGAAACCTAACGTTCTCAAGCACCGCAACATCTCCGGAATGCATTTCATTGACAGCATCATCAACCTCTGCGCCCACACAGTCATCAAGCTTAAGCACGTGCCTTCCCAGAAGCATTTCAAGCCGTTCAGCAACAGGGTCCATGCGCAACGACTCATCAACGCCATCAGGCCTTCCAAGATGGGACAACAGGAGAACAATTGCCTTCTTGCCGATAAGGCGCTTTATTGTCGGCAATGACTCCCTTATTCGGGTATCGTCAGCAATTTCGCCGTCTTTCAGTGGAACATTAAGGTCCGCACGAACAAGAACTTTCTTGCCGGCACGTACTGGCAAATCTTTCAGTGTCGGAATCATAAAAAAAGGGCAAGAATTAACTGTTATTTAATACTTTTTAAACCATCAGCTTGAGAACATCAATCATCCTCTTTGAGTAGCCCCACTCATTGTCATACCAGCCCGTAACGCTGACAAAGTTCCCACCAATCACTTGGGTACACAACGAGTCAAAAATGCACGAGTAAGGGCTCTTTATTATGTCACGGCTCACAATCGGCTCATCGCAATACTGCAAAACGCCTTTCAAATGGTACTTGCTCACCTCGCTGAACAACCAGTTGATCTTTTTTGCATCAGTCGGCTTTTTCAGCTCCGCGGTAAAAGTTGCCAGGGAACCGCAGGGCACCGGCGCGCGCACGGCCATTCCGTCAATCCTGCCCTTAAGCTCAGGAATCACTTCTGCCACAGCCCTAGCAGCACCCGTTGTTGTCGGCACAAGATTCACCCCCGCAGCTCTTGCCCTTCTCAAATCATTATGGGGCGCATCAACGAGACGCTGGTCGCTCGTGTAAGCATGGACCGTAAGCATATAGCCCCTTTCAACGCCGAAATTGTCATTCAGAACCTTCACAATCGGAGCAAGACAATTTGTCGTGCACGAGGCATTCGAAACTATATCATGCTTTTTCTTGTCATACAAGTGCTCGTTGACCCCCTTAACGATTATTATGTCAGCGTCCTTGCAGAAAGCAGAAACCAAAACCTTTTTTGCGCCTGCCTTGATGTGCTGCATCGCACCTTCCCTTGTCGTGAACAACCCCGTGCTCTCAACAACAACATCAACCTTGAGCTTTTTCCACGGCAAATCCTTAATGTCCTTCTCTGAGAAGACATGTATTTCCTTTCCGTTTATGACGATGCTGCTCTCCTTGGCCTTGACCTCGCCTGGAAAAACGCCGTATACAGAGTCATACTTGAATAGGTGAGCAAGTGTCTTCGTGTCACTCAGGTCATGAATAGCAACCCATTCAATATCCTTTTCATCAAGCCCTGCCTGCAAAACCTGCCTTCCAATACGGCCAAAACCGTTTATTGCTACCCTTACCATGCCTCCTGCTTCAGAACACGTCATAATAATACTTTATTACTACTTTAGAATAATTAAGCCACCAACCTTCCGTTCATCCTGCGCAGGACAGGAGAATACTCCTCAAAATTCTCGGCAATGGACTCAAGCACAGGCGCCTCACGCTCCTGAATCCTTTTCCCAATGCGAGATGCATCGTCATAACAGCACTGCGCAATCCCCGTACTTGAAATAAAAGACTCCAAACCCAAAAACTCATGAAAACAAACAATCAGGTCACCAACCCTCCTCAACACGTCATACCGCTTCAGCCTGTCCTCAGAAAGATTGCGGAGAAGCCTGCAAACATACTTGTCCAAATCTCTCGGAACCCTCTCCCAAAAGCTCATTGCAATCGTGCGGGCCAAGTAATCCCTTGAATCCACAGGAATATAAACAAACAATTCACTGCTCGCGCAGTCAATGCTTCTTGAAACAAGATCAACAACAGCCTTCCTTGCCGCAACGACGATTCCTGACTCTGCCATTCCGCATCACTATAAAAACATTATTAGAACTTGGTTATTATAAAGTTTCAGTGCCTGTGATGCTTCCAAAGAATGAACAAGATGCCAAAAGGAATCAATGAAAACATTGCTATTGAGAGCACCATTGAGAAAATGTCAATCCTTGTCGGCTGGGTAAAATAAAGCACGGAAGCAAACATCACCACAAAGAAGATTACAAGAAATGTATACAATGCCAAAAGCTTGCAAAGCGGTTTCATGGTCTTGTTATTTTTGCAACGAAAAACCCTTCTGTGTCATTGTCCTGGGGCCAGATGCGAAGGCAGTCTTTAACTTCTTTTCGGTATTCCCTGCCTTCAAACTCCAGCACAGCAGGGCTTCTCCTGATGTTCAGCTCAATCGGGACAACCCTTGCATCAGTGTTGTCAAGCAAATAACTGATTACTGCCTCGTCCTCCTCAGGCTCTGTCGAGCAGGTTGAGTAAACAAGAGTCCCGCCCTTGGCAAGCAACCTATACGCTGCAATTATCATCTTTCTCTGCGTTGCAGCAAGGCGCTTAATCATTTCAGGATTCCACATCAGAATGGTCTTTATGCTCTTCCTTATCGTGCCAGTGCCGGAGCACGGCGCATCAAGGAGAATTTTATCAAACTCCATGTCCCTCATTTCCTCACCCTTCATCTGAGTGATTATTGCATTAAGCACCCCACACCTCTGCAGATTAATTCCAAGAGCGGCAAGACGAATTCCAGCAACATCATTCGCAACAAGAATGCCCTCATTTTTCATCATTTGAGCAATCTGCGACGCCTTTGAGCCAGGCGCAGCAGCCATGTCAAGCACGCGCTCGCCAGGCTTTGGGCCAAGCACGATTGGCGGTATCATTGACGCTGCTTCCTGAACATAATAATAACCAAGACAGTGCTCTATCGTGTTGCCAACATCAAGCCTGCCGTGCTTGCTCTCGATGTAAAAACCCTCCTCGCACCAAGGTATCTGCTCAAGATGCCAGTCATTCTCAAGCCGTGCAACAACCTCTTTCACAGGCTTTTTTAACGTGTTAATCCTGATGCTCTTCCTCAAAAAACTTGTCGTGAACTTTTTGTATTCCTCCCAATTCGTGAGCTTTGAATACCTCTCAACAAACTTTTCCTTGAATTCAGGCACGTTAGGGATTAGCTTGAGCTCAGACATAAAAACCAAAAACAACAGCTTCTTTAAAAATCCTTACACTGCAAGAAGCAGCCTGATAAACTCAAAGAACAACTCGTGGAACTGGCTGCACTTTCCATCGCACTGTATTATTTCCTGCCACTTGTTCCTTATTGTTCGCAGGTTAAGCTCCTCAACCTGCCTGTTTGCATCGCTCAACGCGTTTGAGAACTCAATAATCTTTCCAGGATTGCCCCAATACCTGTTGGCAGTAATCGCATTGATAATCAGCGACGCATGAGGAACATCCTTCGATCTCTCAACGGCAACCATAAGGAGGAAGTCAAAATAATCATCCTGATTGCAGGAATTTGCCGCAATGCACGCTGACAACGAAGCCCACTGCGCACTCACACCATCACTCTCAAGAAGGCTCACAGCCCTGTCAAGACCAGTAACCAGTTCTGCCCTTGCAACAGTGTCGTTTGTCCTGCGCAATTCCATTGCGTCAACCATCATTTGCGTAGGAGAAGCCTTCTCCCTGAACACCTGCCACAAGCCGACACCAAGCGCAATAAGGAAAACTATTGCTATAATCCACGTGAGAATGCGCTTCCAGTTCGCCATACCACTTGTGGCAAATGTTTTGGTATTTAAACTTGACTTTTTTATGAAATAAAACGCTAAGGAAATCACTTCTTTGCTTCTTCCTTCTTCTCTCCTGCAGGAGATGCTCCCTGTGCTGGCTTTGCTCCTGGAGCCGCTGCGCCTTCCACAGGCAATAATTCGTCGATAAGCAGGGTTGGAATCTTTGCCTCGATAAGTCGCGCCTTGATTTCTCCTCGTGGCTTGCCAGTCATTTCGCCAATTATCTTCTTCGCAAGCGCCTCAAGCTCTGCACGCCTCTTTGTGATTTCCTCCTGCAGCTTCCTCTTCTCTTCCTCAAGTTTCTTAAGCTCTTCCGCGGAAAGCTCTGTCTTCTCTGCTTTGATTTCTTCTGCGTAAGCGCCATTGTTGATTTCTGCAATAATCTGCTTTGGCTCCTTGCCCTCAACAAGAACACCCATTGAAGTGCAAGTCCCAATCACTTCCTTTACCTTTGCGAATATATCCTTGCCAAACAAAGAGCCCTCCTTCATTTTTGCAATCTTGATAATCTGCTCAATCTTCAAGTCAGCAACCTTGTCAACATTCGGCGCGCCAGAACCCTTCTCAATCCCTGCCTCCTTCTTTATCAAAGCAGAAACAGGCGGAGTACCCACCTCAATCGTGAACGACTTGTCACTCGTCTCAACAATAATCTTTACAGGAACCTGCATTCCCTTGAAAACAGCAGTCTTCTTGTTAATCTCTGAAATAACCTGCCCAATATTAACGCCGAGAGGTCCGAGTGCTGGTCCGAGCGGCGGTGCTGCCGTTGCCTTTCCGCCTTCAACCAGTTGCTCAATGCTCTGCTTTGCCATACCAATCGTTATCTCGTGATTTCGTTTCTTCGTGCACTAATCATTTGCGACCTGCAGACCTTTTTTAAGCCTTATGGTCCAAGCGGTCCCAGAGGACCCCCTCCTGTTGCTTCCTCTTCCTCCACTTCTTCCTTTTCCTCTCCAACCTCTGCGCCTGCCGTCTCCCTCCTAATGACCTTGACAGCATCCATCTTGACAGTTATTGGAATTGGAACCGCGGCTCCAAGAAGCTCAACAACAACCTCCTCCTTTGCCTTGTCAATCCTCGTGATTTTCGCCTGCTCGCGCTTGAACGGCCCTGAGATTATTTCCACAATGTCGTTCTTCCTTATGTCAACCTCGCGCTTGACCTGCTCAAGCATGTGCTCAATTTCCCTGTACTCAATCTCCTTTGGCAGGATTCCGCGCGCATAAGGCACGTTGAATGCAGCCTGTTCCGCATTCTGCCTGTCAGCAGCCTCAAGGAAGATGTATCCGCGCATGCCGTGCGGTCTTATGACCGCAAAAACCTCGAGGTTGCGCTTCTTCACATTGCTCACCACAAAGTCCATAACCTGGTCCTCGCGGTTCGCCGTTGTCCTTAGCGCAAAAATGTGCGTTGATATCGCCTTTTCGTCTGCCATTCTTTCTCTTTACCCTAGCTCAGAATTTTTCCTTGCTAGAATTATAAGAAGAGAAAACAATGATGCCTTTTTAAAGGTTGCGGTAAGCAACCTTCGCCAATCTCAATTGACCGCTAGGTTGCGGTATTTAGAAAACAAGCTCCTTTATGAAGTGGACGAGGAATCCTATCAACCCGATTGCGACAATGCCTATGCCTGAAATCTTGACTATTGTCTTGAACTCAACGCTGTCCGGCTTTTTCGTAACCCTTAAGACCCTCCTGCACTCAATCAGGAAGTTCTTTATTTTCTGCCATCGCGAGGGCTTTGCTTCCCCTCCTGCAACAGTCTTTGGCACAAAAACCTGTGTTGGCTGCGCAATCTGCTCAGGCTCCTTCTGCACCTCAGCTGGAACCTCATCTGTCCTTATGGGCTCTGCCGGCTGCGTTGGAATCTGCTGTTCAGCAGAAGGCGCTTCAGCACTTTCTGGCTTCTTTTCCTCATCCATAAGCACAAAAAATCAGCATTCGCTTTATATAAGTTTCGAGAAAAAACTTCATTGGATATATAAAACTCCAAAAATGCGCTGCGGCGCAATGTGACACTCGCTGCGAATTCGGTTGCTCACTTCGCTTCACTTCGTTCCGCTCGTTCGCAACCTCATTCAGCAGCTCGAAAAACAATAAATAACCAAAAAATCAGTCCACAAACTCTATCCCGAGCTCGTTCTCTATCTCCTTCTTTTCCTCACTGAGCAAGGTCTTTGTCCTGCCAAAAATCTGCGGGCTCTTGACGCCGGTAACTATCAATAGGCACTTAAGGACGCTTCCCAAATCCTCATAAATCTGGGCGCCCCAAATGATTTTTGCATCCTCAGAAAGCCTTGAAGAAACTGTTTCAACAACCTTCTTTGCCTCAGCAAGAGTGAGGTCCTTTGAGCCGGAGATGTTAATCAATGCGCCAGTGGCTCCAGTAATGTCAACATCAAGCAAGGGATTAGAGATTGCCTTCTCAACAGCCTCAGTAGCCCTGTTCTCGCTGTCGCTTTCGCCGACGCCTATCAAGGCAACACCGCCGTTCCTCATAACTGCGCGGATGTCAGCAAAGTCAAGGTTGACCAGCCCTGCCCGTGTGACAAGCTCGGCAATGCCCTTCACAGCATTCGTGAGTATTTCATCAGCTACCTTAAAAGCAGTATGCAATGGAAGGTCAGGAGCCAATTCAAGCAACTTGTCGTTTGGAATCACGATAAGCGTGTCAACCAATTGCTCAAGCTTCTCAAGACCGATGACTGCGTTCTCATAACGCCTGTTGCCCTCCATAGTGAACGGCATCGTAACAACAGCGACAGTAAGCGCACCCATTTTCTTTGCAACGTCAGCAACAATCGGCGCACTGCCTGTTCCTGTCCCTCCGCCAAGCCCGCACGTGATAAAAACCATGTCAGCACCCTGCAAGGCATTCTTGATGTCGTGCTCATTCTCGCGAGCAGCCTCCTCGCCAAGCTTCGGGTCGGAGCCAGCGCCAAGCCCCTTTGTGGTCTCTCTTCCAATGAGAATTTTCTTGTCAGCAGTGGTATAAAGTAAATCCTGCGCATCAGTGTTAATGCCTATCGTCTCTGCGCCCTGGATTCCCACTTCCGTAATCCTGTTGATGGTATTGTTGCCCCCTCCGCCGCAGCCCACAACCTTGATTGTTGCACGCTGCTTTGAAAGCATTTCCTCAAGCTCTGCATCAGCAGCCGTCTGCAATTCAGGCCTGCGCTGGGTAAGCTTTGGGTCATTCGACGCAGCAGAACCAATCGGTCTTGCAAAATCCATATCATTCTCACCCTGTTTTCTATTATACCCACTTGAAAATGGCGTCAATCCAAGAACTATTTAAGCTTTATTGTGCTTGAGTCCAACACTTCGCTAGATTTATATCTGGCGGGATTTTAAGCAACGCCGGTAAGGATATGCGGCTAAAATACGATATTTCACACCTTGCAGGCAAAGGGCTCCGCGATTACCTGATGCAGACGCTTAAGCACATACGCAAAGACATCCACATCGACAAAATGCTCCTGTTCCACCACGCGCTTTTTGACGGCAATGAGCTTGTAACCCACAACCTGCCTGACGGATTCCAAAAGAAGGAGGGAACAATACGCTACCGCCAAAGCCTAATAAGGATTCCTGCAAACATTGAACTGCCTGTGTACGAAACAGAAGAATTCAATGCCAAAAAGCCTCCGAGAGGGCTTGTTACAATACCAACGATTGTTGTTTGCCATTTTGACGAACTTTCAATGCTTGAACTGAAGCTTGACGGGTTCAAAAGCCACGATGAAGCCCTAGAATGCATGCGCCAGTATTATCCTGACCTGCAGAAAGACTCAATTGTCAGCTTCTATTATTTCGGTGGCTACACTCCAAAACCAAGCAAAAGAACACTTGACCTTGTCCTTAAGCAAATAAGTTCCTAAGAATAACTACTGCTTCGCTCCTTTCTCCTGCTTTTTCCCGCTGGGCTTTTCCTTTGGCGCGGCAGAAATGTCAGCATCAATTCCAGTAAGCTCCTTTATCTTCTTCTGCAATTCAGGCAGGATTTCCTTGGGCAATTCCTGCTTCAGCACAACCTTTGCCTTTGAGCCCTCAACCTCAATCCTTTCAGGGGCAATGTTAAGAAGCATTGCAAAAACCGCCTTGAGCTGCTCTTTCTTGTCAGTCACAATCCTGTTGATCTTGACATCATAAACAACATCCTTTCCTGCAAGCGGGTGATTAAAATCAACCATCACTCTCCCGCCAGTAACCTGCAATATCGTGCACAGCATGCCATCAATGTTCAGCCTGAGCCCCGGCACGGGCTGGATTTTTTGCTGAACAAACTTGCTGGAGGGAATCATCTGGATGAGTTTTGCGTTCTTCTTACCAAAAGCCTTCTCAGCAGCAAGCTCAACCTTGTACGAGCCGGGCTCTTTTCCCGCAATCTGCTCCTCCAAGCCCTTAAGCAACTGGCCCTGCCCAATCACTATCACCACAGGGCCATACTGCGCCTTTGGCAACTGGTGCTCCTCTGCAATTTTTGCATCAGTGGTGTCAAAAACAACCCCGCTGTCCTTCAGCCGGCCGGTATACTCAATTTCAACAAAATCATTCGCTTTGATTGGCATTGCAGAAAAAGCGCAAGACTGTTATTATTAAAGCTTTCCCTTATCCTTCAAAAACTTCATGATTCTTTCAACAATCTGCTCAGGCGTAAGGTCAGAGGTGTCAACAACAAAATCATGATTCTTGGCATCGGTATAATCAACGTTATACAGCTTTCTGTACCTCTCAACCTCTGCGTTGAGCCTTCTCTGCAGGTTTTCCTTTGTCCTTTCTAATGTTATGTTTTCCTTTTCATCAGGACGCCTCTGCGCAAACACCCTTCTTGCAGCAACATCTTGTCTTATCGTCAATAAAATCTTCACTGCATTCGGAATGAACCTCCAGCCCAGTCTTGAGTCAATAACGAAATTGTCCTCTTTCTTCCCAAGCATAACAGTGCGCCTGTCAATCTCGTCATCAAGGCTCCTGTCCTTCAAGGCAATTTTTGTCAGTTCATCAAGACTGATGCCACGCTCAACAGCCATTTGCCTCATGAAGTCGCCTGCAGAATAATGCTTAAACCCAAGCTTTTTCGCGAGCAGCCTTGCAACAGTGCTCTTACCAGAACCCGGAGTTCCTGAAATTGTTATTATCATTCACGCGAGAAATTCTTGCAGGATTTATTAATTATTGCCCTTTCCACGCCAGGGCTGAGCCGCGGCATGTTCTTGAAATAAGCCTCAGGGTTTCTTGAATAAACCATTATTGCGCCCTCTGCCTCAAGAAGCCACTTGATGATGTTGTCTTCAGGATATTCCACACCTTTTATCGCATCACATATTGCAGACGCAACCTTTTGCGCAAGGTCAGCAACAGCCTCAGGGTTAGAATCATTACCCATCGCAACCTTCCTTTCATGTTCAGTAATCGCAGAATGCAACTGAAAATACTTTGCCCGAATAACCCTGTAATTTGCGTCCTTTGCTTCACCCACCATATGCCAAAGGAATGTTCATGCATATTAAAAACCTTTGTCACAAGATTTAAATAAACTCACTTCCATACTTTTCAAACAGCGAGGTGGGTGAAGATGACTGAACCAAACCCATTTACTTATCAAGGACAACACGCTTATTACCGTGCACTTTGCGATTCTGCATCAGAACTCGCAAAAAACTGGAGCGATTACCGCAGGCTTATAGCAGAAATAAGACGAGAATTAAGGCAAGACCCTTGCTTCAAGGAACTGGTTGAGAATAAGTTCAAGGCTCCGGAACACCCCCTTGTTGAGAGCCAAAAGGAAGACCAGACGAGTTTGGAACCATCAGAGCTCGAATCGCTCGAAGCAGCACTGGGCTTTGACTTCTAATACCTGCTTATCTCAATCCCCTGTTGCTGTGATAATCGCCTGCATTCCTGTAAAACCTTGTCGGGTTTATGAGCCGCGAACTCCTCACGAGATAACAACCACGCTTTGAACCCTTCAGGAAATCGGAAATCTCTCGCGCCTCATCTGTCTTAAGCCCCTCAAGCCTTTGCACAATCTCATCAACTGTCTTGCCGTCCCGCATCACCTCATAAGCATCCTGGATGCGCTCGATGCTTTCCCGGGGAAGCCTTGCACGGGCAATGCCAATTTCGTTCAGCCCCCAAACCTGCGGATGCCTGCCGTCAGCAAGCCAGCCATAAGGCACAACATTCTTGCCAACACTTGTGCGCGCGCCCACAAAAGCAAGCCTGCCAATCGAAACATGCTGATGCACGCCCACATCTGCCGCAAGATTTGCGCCGTCACCAACACTCACATAACCAGCGAGCTTGACCCCGTTGGTCAAAAAAACATAATTGCCAATACTGCAGTTATGACCGACGTGGACGTTTGGGAGAATCCAGCTGTGGCGTCCAATTCTTGTCTTTGTGCCTGCACTGCTTGCGCGCTCAATCATGGCGTTCTCACCAATAGTCGCTTTGTCTTCTATTAGAACGCCTGCGTCCCTGTCAGTCGGAAATCCCTTTGGAAAAATGCCTATCTTCGCCCCTGACTCAACAACACAATTTGCGCCAATATCAGTATTCTCACGTATGTAGCAGTGCGGGCCTATACGAGTATTCTTTCCAACCCTGACGTTTCCCTCTATCACGCTGTAAGGACCCACCTCAACACCTTCATCCAGCGTTGCACGTGGAGATATTACTGCGAACTCTGAAATCATTGTGCCTTCACCCATAAAAATATGAATACTTGCCAATGGTTTTTTAAAGCTTTGTGCCACCACTCCTGCCGAGTTCGCAAGCTTTATAAGCAACGCGCAAGGGGCATTCCCAGTTCTAAATCACAGAGGTGATTCAAAATGACAACTAGCCAAGTACAACCAATCTTTATTTTGCCAGAAGGAACCCAAAGAACCACAGGAAGGTCTGCACAACGCAATAACATAATGGCAGCCAAGCTGGTCGCTGAAACCGTGCGCACAACACTCGGACCAAAAGGAATGGACAAGATGATAGTTGACACCCTTGGAGACATAACAGTCTCCAACGACGGAGTCACAATACTTGAGGAAATGCAGATAGAACACCCAGCAGCAAAAATGATAGTAGAAGTCGCCAAAACACAGGAAGAAGAAGTCGGCGACGGCACAACAACAGCAGTCGTGATTGCAGGAGAACTCCTAAAGCAGGCAGAAACCCTCCTTGACAAGGAAGTCCATCCAACAATGATAGCAAGAGGATACAGGCTTGCAGAAGAAAAAGCACTGCAAATACTCAACGATATTGCAGAAACAGTCACGCCAAAAGACGAAGCACTGCTCAAGAAAACGCGTCATTGACACAGAAAACAGCACGGCATCATTCGACAAGGAAAACATCAAGCTCGAGAAGCGCGTCGGAGGATGCGTTGAAGACACAGAACTCATAGAAGGAGTGGTGTTAGAGAAAGAGGCAGTCCATCCAGGAATGCCAAAAGAAATCAAAGACGCAAAAATAGCGCTGATAGATTCAGCAATAGAAATAAAAGACACCGAAATCGATGCAAAAATCCAGATAACAAACCCCCTCCAAATGCAGGAATTCATAGAACAAGAAGAAAAAATGCTCCGCGACATGGTTGACAAAATAACGAAATCAGGAGCAAACGTCGTGTTCTGCCAGAAAGGAATTGATGACGTCGCCCAGCACTTCCTTGCAAAAGCAGGAATTTACGCGGCAAGAAGGGTCAAAAAATCAGACCTTGAGGCATTGGCGCGAGCAACAGGAGCAACAATAGTCACAAACCTTGACTCCCTCACCCCAAAAGAGCTCGGAAAGGCAGGACAGGTCAGCGAAAAAAAGATTGGCGACGAAGAAATGACATTCGTGACAGGCTGCAAGAACCCAAAAGCAGTCACCATCCTGTGCAGGGGAGGAACAAACCACGTAGTTGACGAACTCAAAAGGACAATGACAGACGCAATAGGCGACGTGGCAGCAGCCCTAAAGAACGGCAAAGTAGTAGCAGGAGCAGGAGCGCCAGAAATGGAAGTCGCAAAAGGACTCAGAAAATACGCAGAAACCCTCTCTGGAAGGGAACAGCTTGCGGTATTTGCCTTTGCGGACGCACTCGAAGTCATACCCAGAACCCTTGCAGAAAACGCAGGCATCGACCCAATAGACATCATAACAGAACTCAAGTCTGCCCATGAGAAAAAGCAGAAATGGGCGGGAATAGACGTCTTCAAGGGCAAAGTCGTTGATTCCTGGACAGCAGGAGTAATAGAACCACTCAAGATAAAGACGCAGGCAATCTCAAGCGCATCAGAAGTTGCGCAAATGATACTCCGCATAGACGACGTCATCGCAGGCGGAAAGAAAGAAGCCCCTCCCGCCTCCCATACCTCTCACGAGGACTTCGGATAAAAAAGACGCAAAACTGGGTGAAGACCTATCAGCATCGACGAAAAAATTTCTGACAAATACCTCCCTGAAATAAAATGGCATAATTACATCCCTATCGCGGGATACGTGGAATGGTTAGACAGGCTCAACAAGATTGCTGACGCAATAAAAAAACCAAGCCCTAAAACGGACCAGGTTTGCATGAACGACACAAAAGAAGGATGCCTGCCGTTCCTCAAGGGCGCGCTTTTTACATTCTATCACTTCACGACAGGCACGGCAATAGGACTCGCACTAATCAACGCATATTACAAGCTAATAAAATAAAGGAATCAGGCAGGCGGATTCTGAGATTGTGCTTGCTGTGGCGCAGGCGGGTTTTGTTGCGATGCTGTTTGAGCTGGTTGCACAGGCGCTGGCGCTTGCGGAGCAGGTTCTTCCTTCCTTTTCAGGAAACGAACTGCCTTCTTCACGTTTGCCTGAATTTCCTGCCTTCGTGCATCATCAAGCCTGCCTACATTAACCAACTGGAACACCTTTGTCTCAATCCCACACCATCCAAGAATATAATCCTTGATTAATTTAGCAGGAAGCTTGTCATCGCCTCCTGTCGATATCATCACTGCAGCCTTTTTGCCAGTCAGGATGCCCTTTGGCTCATTATCAAAAGCAAAACCTTGCGTGAAAACCCTGTCAAAAAAGCCCTTCAATATTGCAGGACAATCAGCCCACCAAACAGGATAAATGAAAACAAGAGAATCAGACGCCCTGATTTTGTCCTGAAACTCCCTGTTTTGCTGGCTCACAGCAGTCCTTCCGGACGCATAATGCTCGTCTGCCTTAAGCACGGGATCATAATTAATCGCGTACAAATCAATCGTTTCGTGCTCAATCTTTGCCTTGTCAAGAGCCGCCTTCATCTCCTTCAGCGTAAATGATGCATGGCTCTCTTCAGGAATTGCCGGATGCGCATAAACAATAAGAGTTTTCATAATTCCCACCTCAAAAAACAACGCAATTAGGTATTATTTAAGCATTGCGAAATCAGACAAACTCAACTTCCACTTCCAAAGCGTCAGCAGTTGGGTATTCCTCAACAATCGCAGGCAACAAACCAATCCCCTTCAGCTTTTTTGCCTCTTTCCTGATTGTTTTTGCAGAAAGCAAAAGCCTAAGCTTCTTGTCATCAAGAACTGTTTTCACCCCAATCCCTCGCGCTTTTTCCTGCATTTTATTGAGTTTTTCCAGCGCTGATTTCTTGTCAGCCTTCTGCAATGCTTCATGATAGCCAGTTCCTGGCGCAAGCTCTGGCAGATAAGCACACCCCCTGACGAGTGTTCCTTCCTTTGTCACAATATCAGTCTTCAATGCAACGCTCTTTGCCCTTAACTTTATCCTGTTCCTCAACTGCACAGCATCCTTGAGTTTTGCAGTGCAGAAATGTGTTGCAATACCCTTTCTTGATGCGTAATCAAGCAGAATCATTGCCAATTCCCGGCTTCCCATTGCGCCATAACTCAGTTCATCCCTTGGCTTAAAGCCCCTCACGTGCAACTGGTAATGCCCTGCGGTGGTGTCAGACAATTCCAACTCGTTCAGGTTAAGAAAATCAACCTCCCCACCAACAAAATCAATCAACTTCTTTGTTTTTTGCTCATAACCAGGAATCACGGGAATTTCCACTCCAATGTCCCAGTCAAACCGCCTTGCAAGACTCATCCGTTCCCACAATGAATCATCATCAAGGTTTGGGTGAAAACGAATCTCATCAAGCCCTGCATCATGCAATTTTTGCAAGCGCTCAAGCGTTACAAGCCTCAACGGCGTGTAAAGATGAATGTGAAATTTCCTTCCAAACCTTTCCTTAAGCAACTTGATGTAAGCAACACACCTGTCAACATTAACAAGAGGGTCGCCGCCAGTAATCCCTGCCCCTCTCGCACCAGTCAGTTCAGCCTCCTTGATGAGCTCAACAGGATTGTCAGGAGCACTGACCTGCCATTCATTCGCATAAACAACATCCCTGCCAAACTTATGCTCGCTCACAGGGCAGTAAAAGCATCTCTGGCCGCAAAGACCAGTAATGAACAACACAAGCTTCCTGCCCTGCACGCACAACCTGCACCCTTTCGCAAGCCGTCCTGTGCTCCACGAATGCCATTTTGTCTTTTTAACCATTCAGGCACCTGCAGAAACAATGCTGAACGCCATAAGCCCAAACACGATGACATTAATCAGTCCAAAAAAAATCACAAAAAGACCAACATATACAATGCTGCTTACCGGTATTCGCACCCGCTTTCTGCTCGCATACGTGTTCTTGACCCTCTTTGAGAAGAAAAGGTACAAAAGCCAGAATAATGAACTGGCTATCACCACACCATAAACCATTGCCAGCAAGCCCCCCTCAGGCGTTCCCTTGTTGGCAAAAATAAGCAACGCATTCCACACAACAGACGCAACGAAAAACCATTTTGCCACGCTTGGCGCATTCTTCTCGCATGTTGTAAGCAGGACTGCTGCGGCAAAGCCAAAGCCGCACATGAAAATTTCAATAAGCTGTTCTGCAACGAGCTGCGCTGTCAGTTGGCCAAGAACAGAATAAGCAGTGATGGAAATCAGGGCGCCTGCCAAGCCAAAAAGCGACTGCGCAAAAAGCAACACTACAAGAAGCAAAAGCCAGCCGTCAACACCAATCCTTTTGCCCTTGTTGCGCTCAACAGAACGCCTCTCGAGATACATCATAAGCCCGATAAGGGCTCCAAGCATTGCCGCGCCTATCCATAACGCCATAGGAAGACATTATTGGCGCTTATTTAAAATGATTTGCAAAAATTATCCCGCACAAGCGTATTCCAGCTTCCTTTCAGCAGGCTTCTGAAGCAACGCAAGCAGCCTGTCAGACTGCACAGTAATTATGTACTCAATAATCTTTATATGCTTGTCCCGCCAACTGGTAGCCCTGTCGCGCGCAATGCGTATGCGCGTTTCCTCATCATTAGCCTGCCTGCTTTCAAATTCCTTTTGAATCACGTCACGCTGAACAATTATATCCCTCCCTGGATTAACCGACTGCTTTTTCAGGAACAACAGCCTGATGGCATCAATAAGACTTATTTCGCCCGCATACTTTATTCTCCTTTTCAACACCTGCCTGTATTCCTCAATCTCTTCAGGATGACTTCTCACGAATTCATACAAATCAAGCTCGTCCTGCCTGAACTCGCCCTTCTTGTAGGCATACTCTATTTCCAGCAATTCCCTGTTGTCGGGATACCACGTGTATTTCTTAATCCAGTCATCAAGCGCAACACTTCTGCCAATGTCCCTTCCAGCCCATTCTGAAGAATACCACAAGTGCTTGTTCAGGTCATCAACACGCTCTTCCATCACGTTCAAGGCAACAATTTCATAATCCCTCAGAAGCCTCATCAAAGCCCTTTCTGACTCCATCTCAGCTTCTGAAGGTTCAGGCCTCAAGCACCTGAACCGCATCACGTCAAGCCAGTCCTTTAATGAGTCTACCTTTCTGACATCATAACGCCTCTCGTACGACAAACACAACTTATGCTTTTCAACACCTCCAAGAATATCATGTTCCATAATGTCCCATGCAGTTGTTCTGTACTGCTTTAGAACATCACGAATCTTCAAATCTATGCGCATCTCCAAAGGAAACTCTTCAACTGGCATTATTGCGCCTCTCTTACAGTAGCCGCTGAAACACTTGTTTTAGGGGATATAATGCGTATTGAGTATAAAAAGGTTGTTGCGCAAAAACCCCAAAGTAATCACCGACCCCAGACGAAACGTTTAAATATACAGGGCTATCCTGTCAAGAGCCGATACCGACCAAATCAGGTGATACTGCATGGCTGAAGAAACACCAAAGGGGGCTGATGTTCCAGACGAGGGGGAAGACTACGAAATCCTTCCCCAAAAGGAAATTGCAGAGCTCAGGGAGGAACTCAGGAAGCTCAAGGAATTTGAAATAACACCAAGCAAAAAGCTCGGAGTCCAGCTTGTAGAGCTGAACACGAAAATAGACAAACTTCTCAGCATCTTTGAAGAGGCAACAACAGCCCTGCAGATAGAAGAGGGTGGTTTGAGCTTCAAGGAAAAAATGCACCCCCTTGTCGAGAAAATGAACAGGATTCTTGAGCAGAATTCTGAAATAGCACAGGGAATAGTAGCAGTGGCAGACCTTGTCAGGGACCTGCGCGAAGACCTGGGAAAAGGAGTGACGGTAAAGGAACCATTGACAATCAGCGAGCCGCAACCGTCATTTGCGCCTCCTGAAGTTCCGCCAGAAACGCCTCCCAGACCGCCTGCAATAATGCCACCGCCAGGGCTTCCGCCACCGCCACCGCCACCAAGGAAAAGGCGCTTTGGACTATGATTTCCCGCGAGTACGACCTTGGAAACGCCCGCCTCATGCTGTCATACCTTGGCAGGGCACTAAAGCACTATGACGAACGCCAGTTCGCAAAGCAGAAATTAAGGACCGAACTCTCCAAGCTGAGGAAGATCAGCACCAAATCAATGAGAAAATACGTGCAAAACCTAGAGCGCAGCATAAGCGAAGCCATAAAAAAAGAGCAGAGAATCCTCAAGCACCAGCAGAAAGAGGACATACTGCACGTGGACATAAACGAGCGCATCAAGGAGCTTGAGGAAAAGCTCGCAAGATACGAAACACTGCACGAGATGCGAGCCAGGAAAGTCAGGATGCTTGAATCGGCAATGGAGGCAGAGCCCTCAAAGGAAGATCAGATAAAGCTCATAAAAAAATCCCTTGAGCGAGCAGAGCGCATCTACAAGAAACTGAGCAAGGGCAAAAAGTATCCGAGGAAATCACTTGCGCGGACAAGAGACTTGCTTGACAGGATACGCGCAAAAATCAGCACAATGGAAAGCAAATAAAAAAAAATTCTCAAATGTCCTTTGGCATCACAGTCTTCCTGTTGTTTGCCTTTGCGCGCTCAATCGCATCCCTGACCATTTGCTCAACCTTCTTTGCAAGCGCATCAGCAAAGTCAGCAGACACGTTGAATGTGCCGGCAATCTCTTTAATCTTTGCCTTGACAACGATTGACATAAGCAAAATATTCCTTTATTAGTATATAAATATTCTCATGCATCGCCACCCACCCCACGCTTTTAAGAAACTTGCACAATCTCCTTATTTTTATTTGTGCGCGAAACAAAAAACCAGCTTGTCTCCCTGCTTCTTGTCAAGCCGGACAAAGCCAAAGCGCTCAAACTGCACAATAGTCCCTTCCTGCAGTTTTTTCAACCCTGCCTCGCCAAGCCCTGTCTTTCTTGAACCATCAGGCATAAGCACAACGACCTTTGCCAAATCACTGCTGACAGGAAGCCAATGCATAATCCTCGCGCCTTTCTCGCGGTATTCCTCAACACTCCTCGAGTGAAACTTGTAATTAGCACCTTCCTTTGTGAAATTGCCGCACTCCATAAGCCGGTAAACCTTCTTGTCTTCCAAAACAGCAAAGTCATCCTTTGCAATAAAGAAAGTCTCCCAAGTCTCAAACTTCCTCTTGCCCCGCTCCTTGTGGTCAGGATGCAAGTCAAGCTCAACAACCTGCTTTGGAGCGCCAACAATCCGTATTTCCATCGGCTCGCACACAAAAAAATACCTGTTCGCAATCGGCTCAAGAACCCTCCTGTTATGCGCATCAATTGTCTTGAAAAACTCCTCAATAGTCACGGTCTTATCATTCTCTCCCAGCCCAACATCAATGGCAAACTGTATGAACGCATCAGGCTGGTAGCCCCTCCTCCTCAGCGCGGCCATAAAAGGAAGCCTGATGTCATCCCAACCTGAATACTCGCCACGCTCAATTGCTTGCCTTGTCTTTGAGGTGCTCAATTCAAACCCCTCAAAATTAATCCTTCCAACATACAAGTGCACAGGCATCTTCCACCCGAAAGCGTCAAAGATGTGCTTCTGCCTTTTTTCATTGTCCATATGGTCCTTTCCGCGAATAGTGTGCGTAATTCCAAGCTCATGGTCATCAATTGCTACAGAAAAATTCATCAACGGCCACACCCTTTCTGTCGTGCCAGTCCTTGGATGCACGTGATGATTAATCCTCATTGCAGGCCAGTCCCGCATTGCAGGGTTAGGGTCTGCAATATTTGTCTTAATTCTCAAAACAGCCTCGCCAGGCTCATAGCCAGAGAACATCTTGTCCCAGCGCAATTGCTGGTCCTTCAAAGGCAGACTCCTGCACGGGCATACCTTTTTGCGCTGCATCAATTCCCTGAATAAGTCAGGATTGCACGTGCACACGTAAGCCTTGCCCATATTAACCAGTTTTTCAGCATAATCGTAATAAGTGTGCAAGCGGTCCGACTGAATGACAACCTGCTTGACATTGTTCTTTGTCAGCCACTGCGCCTCGTCCTCAAGCATCTTGTAAGCAGGAGGGTAAATGTTCTCAGGGTTTGTGTCCTCAATACGCAATATCATCGTGCCGTTATACTTCCTGCAATATTCAGAATTTAGGTTCAAAACAAGGGCGTGGCCAATATGCAATGGTCCTGAAGGCGACGGCGCAATCCTCATCACGACCTTGCCCATTTCTGCATTCGGCAAGTCCTTAAGCCCCCGCACCTCCTCCTTTTTCCTCACTTCAAGAAGCTCAGGCGCTGTCTTTTCAAGCTCTGCCCTCTGTTCTTGAAGAGGCATCCTGTTCACTGCCTCAACAACAGCAGAAAGCTCCTTGCTCAAGGTCTTCAGGTCATTCTTGATTTCAGGCCTTTCAGCAAGCAGCTTGCCCAGCACGCTGCCAAAATTTGCCTTGCCATTATAATGAACCGCATTTGCCAAAGCAAACTTCCTTGCCAAAACCTCAAGCTCCTTTTCCATAACGCACAACGAGTAAGAATGAAGTATATAAAGATTACACAATGCACAAAGTTTATAAATATCCCGCAAAGCAGTCAGTCAAAGGGCGGTAAAATGTCAGAAGGCCAAAAAATAACTGTCAACATACGAGTTCTCAACACATACCTCATCATTGCACTTGTCGTCGTGTCATTGTTGTTGGCTTACAAGCTTTACTGGCAGAAGCCAGCGCCAGCAACAATACCTGAGGCAAAAAAAGCGCAGCTGACCGTAATCGTAATAACGCCGCCAAAGTGCGACGGTTGCCTTCCAAACACCGCATTTGCAGAGGCAGTAATGCAATTGCCAAATGTCAATGTCACAGAGGAATACGTGGGGTACAACACGACAGAAGGAAAAGCCCTGATTGAGGAATATTCCCTCACAAGGCTGCCGGCAGCAATAGTCACTGGTGAAACAGAAGGGCTTTCACTGCCAGGATTCCATCAAAAAGGAAAGGCACACTATTTCAATGAGACTCCCCCGCCGTATTACAGCACGAAGGAAAAAAGGGTTGTGGGACGGGTTTCAATAATTTACATAACAGACTCCACATGCCCCCAGTGCTTTGACATAACACAGTTCGGAAGCCAGCTCAAGCAGGCAGGAGTCTCGATAATCTCGGAAAAGAACATTGACTTGTCATCCGCAGACGCACTGGTAATGATTGAAAACTACGGCATAAAAAGAATACCCACAATGATACTGTCACCAGAAGCGCTTGAATACCGCCTCTTGGCAGAAGCCTGGTCAGAAGTCGGCACGCAGGAGGCGAACGGAATGCTTGTCTTCAGGAAGACCCCGCCTCCGTATAAGGGCATCCCTGACAACAAGGTGCACGGGCTTGTTACAATCACCTACATAACAGACAAGTCCTGTCTTGAGTGCTACAATGTATCATTGCACAAAGAAGTCCTCGCGCAGGGCTTTGGAATGGTATTCAAGGCGGAAAAAACGATTGACATCTCAACAAAAGCAGGAAAAGACCTTATTGCCAAGTACGGCATAAAGTACGTGCCAACACTCCTTCTTGACAAAGAAGCAGGAGAGTACAGCCAGCTGCCGGAAGCGTGGGCTGAAGTTGGCAGCCAGGATGCGGATGGGACATTCGTGTTCAGGAACGTAAACAACCTTGTCGGAATAACATACAAGGACCTCACGACAAACATGACGAACACGACAGCAGCGGGATAAAAAACATCATCGGGAAACGCTCCCTAATACAGGTGCTCTGCAGAGAGACACTCGCTGCGGATTCGCGCTCGGAACTTCACCCCACTGCATTCCGCTTGTTCCTCACACTCATTCAGCAGCTCGGAATAAATAAAGGGGTGCCGTCAAAGCCCCTGTATCAGCTGGTCCGCAGCAGGAGTCAAGTCTTCCTCAACAGTCGCCTTGCCGCAGTAAGGGCAGAGTTGAGGCGTGTAATTCCTTGAGAACTTCCAATTGCACGTGCCACACCTGAACTTCTTCTTCTCACCCATCCTCTCAACCAGCACTGAGGAGTGGTGTTTTTCTATTTAAACTTTTATCTTTTCAAGCCGACAATCACCTTTGCTGTCCTCGAGCCGTTTCTCCTGTCCGGGACAAAACACAATGACGCCAAGCCAATGATGAAAAACACAAACAGCGAGACTATTGCCGCCTTGTCGCCGTAAAAATTCGCCAGAAAGCCGTAAGCAATAGGTCCAAGCACGCCTGAAAACTTGTTCGCGAGCTCGGAAAAGCCGAAAAACTGGCCAACACCCCGCTTAGGGCTCAGGGCAATAAGCAAGGGCCTTGAGGAAGTCCAGACAGCGCCCATTGCAACACCCCCCAAAAGCCCTGCAAAAATGAACATCGGCAAGGACTGCACCATAAGCAGGACGCCAAGCACGACAAGCCAGGAAGCGCCTGCAAGCATAAGCGTCTTTTTCGGACCAATCGTGTCAGTCAGTCTGCCAACCAAGTAGCTGCCCGCGACAGCAGAAAGCGCGAACAACGCATAAACAATCATGAAAGCTTGCGTTTCAAGACCGATGACGCTCCTACCGTAGAGGTAAAGAAAGACTATGACTGCAGTGACTGCATCAACAAACATGAAAATAGTTATCAGGTAAGGAATTAGCCCCTTGTGTTTCCTCAAATGCGCAATTGTCTTAAGCACGTCCTTGATTGCGTGGTGGGTATATGCATGCCATGGCTCTTTCATGCTGTTTCCGCGCTCGCGAACTCCAAAGAAAAGAAACAATGAAAACACAAAGAAAAACAAGGCAGTGACTATGAACACAGACTTCACGCCAAGCATTGTCTCCCAGCCAAGGCGGTTAAGCACAAGCGCGGCAATCCCGAGGCTCAAGAGGGTGCCAAGATAGCCAAGAGCAACGCCTATGCCTGATATTTTTCCGTATTCCTCAGGAATGCCAAGCAATGGAATAAGGGCGTTGTAAGTCGTAAGGGCGGCATGATAAAAAAAGTTCGCAACAAGCCCAAGAAAAAGTGCAACCTTCAAGCTGACAAAAGGCACAAGCAGTGTTGCAGCACAGCAGAAAAAGGTGAACACCACAATAAAAGGCATCCTCTTCCTTATCCTATCAGACCACGCGCCAATCACAGGCACCAAAAGCCCAACCAAAAGCATTGACAGGCCGAAAACAAGCCCTATCTGGAACTTGTTGCCGCCCAAAAACTCAGTAACATACTTCGGAAAAAAGAAAGTCACGAACAACGCAGAAAAGGCAGTATTTGCCAAGTCATACATTGCCCAGCAAAAAACCTCTTTTTTGCGCATACGACGAAATAACAAAACCTGCTTATAAATACTTTTCCACAAAAACCTTTTTATACTCGCCTTCCAGCATTCGTTCTTGAAAAGGGGTTAACATGTGCCTGCTAAAATGGGTTTTAGTGCCGCTGCTGAAATTGTATGTCAGAGAGGCAAAATGCCTTGAAAACATCCCAAGACAAGGGCCTGCAATACTTGTTGCAAACCACGCAAGCTACATAGACCCTGTCATCATAAGATATTTCAGCCAATGGCACGCAAAAAGAACGCCAATAGGAATACAATCAAGAGAATGGCTTGCAAAAAGCAAGCTAAGACAATTCATTTACATCACACTGCTCAAGCAAATCCCAACAAACGGAAGCATTGAAAAAGCGATTGAAGCACTCACGCACGGCAAAATCATCCTGCTGTTTCCAGAAGGCAGCAGAACCTTTGACGGAAAAATACAAAAATGCACGCACACAGGACTCGGAGTGCTGGCATCAAAAACCCGCGCGCCAGTCATACCAATAGGAATCAAGGGAACATTTGAGTGGTGGCCAAGACAAAAAAAGCTGCCAAAAATATTCAGCTTCAAAAAAATAGCCGTCAGGGCAGGAAAGCCACTCTTTTATTCAGGAACAAACGACAAAAAAGGATACCTTGCATTCCAAGACAAGACAATGAGGCAGGTCGCGAGACTGGCAAGATGAAAGAATACCTGACACTGCACGAATTAAAAAACATCAGCTGGGAAACCATTGAACGCCTGCAACAGCAGCGCTTCAGGGCAACAGCACGCTATTTGCTTCCCCACGTCAAGGCATACCAAGAACTGTTCAAACAACACAACACAGACCCTTACAAAATTGAAAAAGTAGAGGACTGGAAAAAACTCAGCTTGCCATTGCTAAAAAAAGCATACTACAAGGAACACCCTGAAGACTTCATAGTGAAAATACACCCATCACAGGCACTCGCCGCATATGAGAACTTCCTGCAAGAACAAGAAAGCGCGGCAACAATCGCAATAATGATACGCGCATTGACAGCAAGAAAAAAGCTTGAAAAACAAGTAAAGGACTTCTTCATGCCAAAAATGCCGGCATTCTCAGCAGGAACAGAAAGCGGACGCCCGACTCCTGTTTTCATCACTGCAAAACAAAAGCAGACAATGCAAAAAATCCTTGAAATAACAAGCCAACTCATACTTGGCAATTTCAAGCCAGAAGGAATGCTTGTCGGAATGAACCTTTTCCCCTACGCACCTCATCTGGGCTGGCACGCAGTCCACACAGCACTTGACACTGCAGCAGACCTCAACCTCTGCACGGCAGCAGGAGGCGCCATCCCAACAGAACGCCTTGTGGAAATGGCAGAAACATTCCAGGCAAACATATTCGCAGGAATGAGCTCATACTTGAGAAACAGGTGGCTTGACGTGGCAATGCAGAAAAAAACAAAACTGCCGCCAAAAGCATTGTTCATAAACGGCGCAGACAAGATGCACGAAGGAGAACGCCAAAAAATATCGGAAATGGCAAAAAAACTCGGAGTGAAACAAGCAATTGTGCTTGACTTCTTCGGAGCAAGCGAATTCAAAGAAGACCTCCTGCCAGAATGCTCGCCAGGCAC
>JAWCLR010000017.1:0-3166 GCA_038850615.1 Candidatus Woesearchaeota archaeon
AATCTGCTTGACTCAGGAAAGGCAGACGTCACAATACTCGAAAAGATGCCATTCCTCGGCGGGCTTGCAAGAAGCGTGGAAGTTGACGGCGAGCAAATCCCAATTTTCAATCACCATGTTGTCCGAACAAACACAAAAACCCTTGAGTATTTGAAACGCTATGACCTGCTTGGAAACAACAAGTGGAAACGCATCAACCTCGCAATAGCGTGGAACAACAAGGTCTACAACATCAACAAGCCGTGGAAGTATTTGTGGTTCAAGTATTTGAGTCTTGTTGAGAAACTAAGATTCGGCCTTTTTGGGCTTTACGTGTCTTATTTCTTCAATCCCGACAAGCTGCCTGACGACCTTGACGCAGAAACCTGGCTGAACAAGGCCTGCGGAAAGAGCGTAACGCAAAAAATGCATTACCAGCTCTACGCAAGAAACAAGTTCAACATTCCCTTGAGCCGGATTTCAGCAAAACAGTTTGCGCACAGGATGAAGGAAAGAGAGTTCAATGACAAATTCACATATCCCGTGCGCGGAATTCAAGGCCTGATTGACGGCTTAGAGCAGGACGTGCTCAAAAAGGGAGGAAAAATAATCAAAAAGGCAGATACAACCCACATTGACGTCCAGAAGCGCGTAATAACATACAAGGCAGGCGGAAAAGAGCACACAGAGGTTTATGACGCCCTCATCAACACAATCCCTGTCGAGGAATTCCTGAAGTTCACAAAAGGGCTTCCGAAAGAATATTCCGACAACCTTAAAAAGCTAAAATACACACCTGTTGTGAGCATACTTTTTGGCACCAAAGACTTCCTAGACCCGGAAAACTACTGGATAAACTTCTTTGGGGAGCGCGTGCACGTGATGTACCAGCACTCACTCCTTATTGACAAGTACAAGACAAAAATCACTTGGGTGGACAGGTATGGCGGAAGCGCAGAAGACCTGCCAAGAACAGACGATGAAATAAAGGACCTTTATCTTTCCGCATTAAGAAAATACTTCCCGAAAATGGACGTGAAGTTCTGCCTCGTGTTCAAGGACAAGTACGCAGAGCCGATTTATGACAAAGACTATGCAAAATACTGCCCAAAGTACAGAACCCCTGTTGCTGGATTGTACAACGCAGGAATCCAGGTTACTTTTCCGAAAATCAGGAACATGAATGTTGCGCTTGAAAGCGGGGAAACCGTGGCAAAATACGTCCTTGAGGACTACAAATGAGCAAGAAAATTGTGATTACAGGCGCAGCAGGGCTTGTCGGCCAAAATCTTGTGCCTCTGCTCCTTAAAGAAGGACATCAGGTTGTTGCAATTGACAGGAACAAAAATATTGAACTTCTCAAGAGACTGAATCCAGGAATTAGTTGCATAAGGACGGATGTAAGCTATCCGGGAAAATGGCAGGAAGAATTCAAGAATACTGATTGCGTAATACAACTGCATGCCCAGATTGCTGCACAGACAGCAAAGCCCTTTGAAAGGAGCAACATCGAAGGCGTTCGGAATGTGCTTGACGCATGCAAAAAACACAAAATAAAAAACCTGATACATCTGAGCTCTTCTGTAGTCATTTCTGTAGCAAAGGACGAATACACAAGGACAAAACGCATTGGCGAAGAACTTGTGCGCAAGAGCAAAGTGCCCTACACAATACTAAGGCCTCCCTTGATGTATGGTTGCTTTGACGCAAAACACCTTGGCTGGATAACTCGGTTTATGGAAAAAACACCAGTCATTCCTGTCCCTGGTTCCGGAAAATACATCAGGCAGCCGCTTTTTGTCAACGACTTGTGCAAAGTCATTGTTGAACTCACAAAAAGAAAGCCAAGAAACAAGACGTGGAACATAATCGGCAAAGAAAAAATATACTACATTGACCTTCTCAAGATAATTGCAAAAACGAGAGGATGGAAAAGACTTTTTGTGCCTTTGCCTCTCTGGTTTTTTGGCTTCCTGCTCAGGGTTTATAGCCTTATTTTCAGGAAGACCGTATTCACCCCTGAGCAAATGAGGGCTCTTGTTGCAGGCGACGAATTCCCAATAGAGCCGTGGTGCGAGGAATTCAATGTGAGATACACCCCTTTCAGGGAAGGAATATGGAAGACCTGGCGCAGTCCCTGCTCAAAATACGCTGAAGAAATGATTAGTCCGCATTAGAAAAACCATCTAATTATTGCAAGTATTCCCTGCCTCCACGGTGCCCTGTGAGTGACTCCTGTTTTTCCCTGATATTCCTTGTAATGCTGCAAGTACCACTTGTAACTATCAATCAATGCATCAACATTGCTGTACTTTGGCCTGAAGCCAAGCACTTTTTTCGCCTTTTCTATGCTCACAAAAGAGTCCTTGTCAGCCGTCTCATAAACCCACTTGTACAAAGGTGAAATGTGCAATGCCTCAAAAACTTTCAAAATGTTAATAACAAGCCATGGAGGAGTGCCAATGACGCGCCTCCTGAAGCCTGCGTAGTCAAGTAATGCCTGATAGTCATTTTTCATCGTGCTGAACTTTTCTGCCCCAATGTTAAAAGTGTCATTAGCGATTTTTGCAGGCTTTGTTGACGCAAGCCAGATCGCCTGGTTCAAGTCCTCGACATGGAGCAATTGGTAAAGATTGTTGCCCCACCCAACAATTGGAATGTTCTTTCCTCTTCTGACCCAGTCAAACAAAACATCAAAAACACCAAGTCTTCCTGCGCCAATGAACGACTTCGGCCTCAAGATTGGAACACACATCCTGTTCCTGTAAGACTTCGCGATCTGCTCAGCAACGACCTTGCTCTCGCCGTAAGGGCCAACACCCTGCATTTTATCTGATTCGTACAATGGGTGATGGTCAGGAATGCCATAAACAGCGGTTGTTGAGATGTAAACAACACGTTCAATCCCAAGCTCATGAGCGACCTCAAAAACAAACCTTGTGCCGTCAATGTTTGCAGACCTTATTTCAGCAGGCTTCCAGAGAGGCAGTGCTGCTGCAGCATGCACAATAATGTCAGCACCCATAGCAGCCTTTCTTAGAATGTCCTTGTTCCTGATGTCGCCCTGAAAATGCAGGACTCCCTTTATGTCAGGATAATCAAACGGGCTCAGGTCAATCGTGCGCACCTTGCAGCCTTTCTTCAGCAAAAACCTTGCAAGGTTGTGGCCGAGAAAGCCCGCGCCGCC
>JAWCLR010000017.1:3176-4269 GCA_038850615.1 Candidatus Woesearchaeota archaeon
GTTTCTGCGCCATAATACTGATTTGTGGACATTGCGGGTGTCTTTTAAAGGTTGTGGATTACCTGTTTACCTTGAATAATTGCAAGTACTGCTGGCCGTCTGCCTTCATTTCTGCTACAGGGCTCAAAAGCGCTTCAAGGTGCTTGTTAATCGGCTGGAAAGGCACTGCAAGAAGGTCAAACACCTTTGCATTTGGTGTGGCAATGTCCTTCCGCTCCCTTATCTTTGAGTATGTCACGTTGTTTTCCCTCAAGTATGACTCAAAGCGCGGCTCAACAAAAATCTGCGCGCGGGGCATGTAGTAATTATCAAGCAGGAAATAGTCCACTTTGTAATCATCAAGTAATTTTTTCGTAACTTCGCTGTTGTTGCCGTAAAGCATGACAACGCCGTCTGCATAACGCTGCTCAACATCAACAAAATAATTGGCATGAGTCCTCCTCACGAAAACACATTTCCTGCCGCTCACGCCGTTCATTGCGAAGCAGGTCTCATCGCCAGTCAGAACAACAGCATTCGGCCCTGTGTGCTCCTGCATCCACTTCCCAAGCGAAAGCCACGCCTGCGTTGGCGGGTCAAGCCGTTCACCAAACTGCACCCACGGATTTGCGTTATATTCATTATAGCGCTGTACAAAGAGGGCTGCCGCAAGGATAAGCACCCCAATGCCAATAATCTTCGGCGCCTGCGGCCATTTTTTGCTTGCAAACTGGCCGACAGCAACTATGCCATAGACACCAAATATGAGCAATGAAAGCCAGATTCCCCACATGTGCGACGGCAAAACCCACCTACCAAACAAAGGCCTTGTCACAAGGTGGTGCAGCGGCGCAAGAAAGCCAGCAACATACCACAAAATTGCATAACGCGCTGTCTTTTTTCCCCAATTCATAATGCAAATTACCATTCCAATGGCAGTAAGAATGCTAAGAACTGATGCTGCAAGTGAGGAAAAACTGAATGAATACCTGTAAAGCGCCTTCAAAGCCCAGCCAACACCCATTGTGTCAATATCAGGGCCATTGTACTGGAACAACGGATTAAGCGTCTTTGCGTGATACTTTATAATGATTGGACCGTAAAACAACAATGA
>JAWCLR010000017.1:4393-17533 GCA_038850615.1 Candidatus Woesearchaeota archaeon
CAACAAAGCCTGCCAAAATCATTGGAATGTACAATTTCAGCGCATCAACAAACGCCCTTTTCTTTTCCTTCTGCCGCAATGTTTCAATAATTATGGTGAAAACAAATACGGCCATTGCTGCAAGGAAAAAAGCAACGTGAGCAAGGCTTGTGAGACCCATGAAAAGCCCTGAAAGCAGCTTGTCCCTCAGCTTGTTCGTTTCCTCTGCCTTCAGCCAGAACGCAAACCAGAACGGAATAGTAATCATTGACGGCACAAGGTTAGGCGCGCCATCAGGAATAGCCCTTGTTGCCAATGAGAGAAGCAGGAATGCCAATGCCCAAGTGCGGTTCTTGAACAACTGCCAGCCAAGAAAATAAAAAGCAATTGCAGAAAGCACTGTCGTGAGCAAACCAACAAAGATTTCCGCCTTCATCAACGTAAGCCCCGGAAGAAGGCTCAGCGCAATGAACAAATAATTACCAAGCCAGGGGTAAAACGCATAGTTGTTAATGAAATAAGGGTCTGTCCAAAAGCCGTTCGCAATATAGTTTATTGCAAACCCATGATGCGCATAAAGGTCTCCGCCATAATAAGGGCCAGGCAGGTGCTTCAGCCTGATATAAAGCGAGAATGCAATGCCAAGATAGACCGCCACAATAACTATTGTCGCTTTTATCTGCCAAGGCCAGCCCTTTACTCCCCCTTTCTCTTGGTCAGTTTCCACGACGACAACCTTTTGAAATCAGGCTTTTAAATCTTGTGGTGGATATCTACAGCTTCCTGAAAACCGGCTGTACAGCAGGTCCTTCAAGATATTTCTTGATGTTTCCCTCTGACAATGCCTTTTTCATTACTGCAAAAGTTTCCCTGACAGCCCTCAGGGCCTTTTCTATGTCCTCTGGCGAATGCGAATAGCACGTGTTAAAGTACCCACCCATCAGTATGCCGCGCTTTGCCATCTCCTGAATCAAGAGGCTTTTGAGCTCAAGGGATTCCTGGCCGCTTGCATCCTTGCAAGCAAGTACAAAATGCACAGGCAAGCCCTTGCATTCTATTGGCAAGTCGTTCTCCTTTATTGCCGCAATGATTCCATCCTTGAGGCGCTGTCCCATTGCCCAGATGTGCTGGATTACGTTCTTTTCCTTCATTTCCTTTATTGTTGCCTTTGCAGCAGCAAGTGACAATGCTTCACCGCCTCCTGTGAGGGAGAAAAAAACTTCTTCGCTGGTTTTCATTATTTCTTTTTTTCCAGCTACTATTGAGAGGGGCATGCCGTTTCCAACCGCTTTTCCGAATGCGGCAAGGTCAGGCACGACCTTGAAGTATTCCTGAGCACCTCCAAGAGCGGCCCTGAAGCCTGTCACGACCTCGTCAAATATCAAAAGTGCGCCGTTCTGGTGGGCGATTTCCCTGACCTGCTCCAAAAAGCCGGGCAAGGGCATTTCAACACCCATCGGCTCCATTATTACTGCTGCAATCTGGCCGGGATGGTCGGCAAAAATCTTTTTCAAAGTCTCAATCTTGTTGTATTCAAACGTGAAAATCAAGGAGTCCATTGCTTTTGGCACCCCTTTCTTGCGCGTTGTTGTCGTGATGTACCAGTCCTGCCAGCCATGATAGCCACAGCACGCAATTTTTTCCCTTCCCGTATACGCCCTTGCTATTCTTACACAAGCAGCAGTGGCGTCAGAGCCGTTTTTGCCATAGCGCACCATTTCAGCGCAGGGAATTATTTTTTTCAGCTCCTCTGCAAGCTCAACCTCAAGCGGGTGCGGCAATGAGAAAGAAATGCCTTCACTCATCTGCTGAATGATTGCTTTATTGACAGGCTCGTAATTATAGCCGAGGATTACTGCTCCAAGTCCTGTTATGAAATCAATAAACTCGTTCCCGTCAACATCCCAAACATGACTTCCTTTGCCTTTTTGCAGGAAAACCGGGCAAACCCCCTGAACAAACTGGGTCCAGTTCTTGCTGAGCGTCTGTGCCTGGCACGGAATAAGCTCCTTTGCCTTTTTCAGCCATTCCTGCGATTTTTGAAGCTTCATTTTTTTGTTCCTCCATTCCCTTACTTGAGCCATGTATTTCTCATCGCGGACAAATTGGGAATTAAGTTCTTTCAGTTCGGGATGCTCATCAAGCACTTTGAGTACATCCTGCAATGAAAAATTATCAGGCAAAAGTGAAACAAGATTTGTTATGACTTCAAGGTCTTCCTTATTGTCAACAGTAAGCCTAAGCCTTGACAAGTCGATTGGGTATTGCAAATGCGTTTTCCTGAATCCTTCTGTTTCGCGGATAAATGCCGTGACGTGCTCGCGGTGGTGCGGCGCAGTCGCCTGCTTCCATGCCTTTTCAAGGGCTGCAAAAGTAAAAACCTCTGTATCAAATCCGTCAGGGAATGTCGGAGGGTCGATATTGTTTGTGTAGTCTGACTTGTCCTCAAGGAATTTTTTGATGACGGTGTCGACAATTGCTGGGTCAGCAAGCGGGCAGTCGCCGGTGAGGCGCACAATAACATCAAGCTTGAACTGTTTTGCTGCCTGGTAATACCTGTCAAGCACATCTTCCTCGCTTCCCGCATAAACAGGAACGCCGATCTTGCCTGCAAGGTCAATTATTGCCTTGTTTTCAGGATTTGTGCTTGTCGCAATGCCGATTGCATTGAGCATTTTGCTCCTTTTCAGGCGCTCAATCTGGAACTGCAACATTGGAATTCCCTTTAGAGGAAGCAAAACCTTTCCCGGCAGTCGCGTGCTTGCCATCCTTGCCTGAATTATTGCGCCGATTATCATTCTGACACCCCTGCCTTGCGCAAAGCAAGCGCGCACTGCAGTGTTTTTGCCGCCTCACTTATCGGATTCATCATTCTTTCTTTATTTTTTAGGGCATTTATGAAGTAATCCAACTCTTCAAAATACATCGCATTAATATCTGTATTTGTTTGGAAATGCTCCTCCTTTCCTCCAACCCGTGCCTTGACAATTCCTGTCCTGAAATCCCAGTATACTGTGCCTTTTTCGCCAATTATGCTGCAATTCCTTGTGTAATCAGGATTAAGATAATCAAGATGGATGCTTACTGCAGGGCATTTTTCAAGCTCAAGAATGAATTCTGCTTGGTCTTCTGTTTCTATTTCAAGCCTGCCCGTGCGCATTACCTTGCTGAATGCCTTTTGCGGCTGGCCAAAAAGCCAAAAAGCATAATCAAGCTCGTGTATCGCGTCAAGGACTATCCCACCGCCAAGATCATGAGAGACGGCATAATTCTTTCGGTAGTCCTGCCCAGGCCTCCACCGCTTTAAATCATACCCGAACTCAATTTTTGCCATGACAAGCTTGCCAAGCAGGGGCAAAAATTCGCGTACTTTTTGCAGCCCTTCTGTAAAGCGCAAATTGCACGCCACCATGTTGGGAACCTTAAGCTCTTCTGCTGCCTTGATGAGCCTGTCAACATTCTCCATTGAGTGTGAGAGTGGCTTTTCAATGAAAACAGGCACTTTTTCATTAATGCATTCAAGAGCCTGTTGCACGTGCAGGTTCGGAGGGGTGCAGACAAAAGCAGCATCAGGCCTTGCAGCAAGACCATTCTGTATGTTGTTAACAACAGTGGCACTGAGTTCTTTTGCAAGCGCCTGCGCCTTAAGGCTATCGACGTCATAAAGCAAAAGCTCATGCCCTTTTGCCCTAGCATTCCTCGCATGCCTTGCCCCAATGCTTCCGCAGCCGATGATAAATAACTTCATGCAGCCACCTCTTTGCTTACGATGCGCGCAAGAGCAAGCGATGACGGCACAAGCACGTGTGCATTCTCTTCCACAAACTTGGAAAGGTCCTTCAGCGCAACAAAGCATGGCTTGTGGTATTCTGAAACAGAACAGAATGCATCAAGAACCTGCTGGCGGGTTGCATTAACCTCAATTATTGCGCAAACATCATATACTTGGTCCTTGCGGTCAAAGACAAGCCCGCAGCTCCGGATGCTTGTTATTGCACTTGCAGGCAGTCCTGTCTCCTCACTAAACTCATCGCGGAGCTTGTCGTGGAAGCGCACTGTTCCATCAGGACCAAGAGCGGAGATGTCAAGCGATCCAGACGGCACAAGCTCCAAATGCCCTGGATATTCTGTAACGTCATCGCTCCTCAAGGCAAAAACCGCATACCTTTTTCCATTATCGTTGATGACGGTAAATCCGCTTACGCCAACAGGCTTGATTCCAAGGTCAAGCACCGGTTCCCGGAGCTGCGCAAGAAACTGCTTGTAATCAACAAATGCACCCTCTATTATTGTTGTTGCGCCCTGCAATGAATGCCTTAAATACGCAAAAACTGTTCCATTGAACAGCTTGGGGTTCCTGGCTGTTTCAGCAAGCCATATTTGTTCCACGCGCGCCAGCTTGGCAGGAGCAAGCGCGCGCATTCCTGGGGTGCTTTTGAGCTCTATGTTGCCAATGGCAATTATCTCGCAGGCCTGCCAGTAATCCTTTCTTAAGGTGCCGTTAAGCAGGGACATCACGTCAGAAAGTTTTGTGCGCTTGCGGTCAACGCGCAGGCAGTAAAGCCCCGCATTGACAGCGCTCTGGAAGCCTGACAGGGAGTCCTCAACAACCAATGCACTGTCCCTGTTTATCCCGCGCAAATGGCATGCATGATAAAAAATGTTTGGAGCAGGCTTTCCTTTCGGTACCTCATCGCCAAACACCATCAATGAGAATAACTGGTCCCACTTATGCTTCTGGATGAATGAGAGCGCAAGATCCTTTTTTGCAGACGTAACAAGCCCCAGATAATATCCTTGTTTTTTTAATTCTTCAAGGGTTTTTTTGGCATCAGGATACGGTTCAACATGTTTTTCATAAGCCGCACGCATTCGTTCATGGTAATCCCGTTCGAGCTCATCTTGTGGCGCATCAATACCATAAGCATTCTTGAGATGCGAAACAATATCAGGAAGACTGCCTTGGAGCATGTTGAATTCATCAAGTGTGCCTGTTATTCCGTGGCTCGCAAGGAAATCAAGGTATGCCTGATAAAGGGCAGGAAGGCTGTCTGCAAGAGTGCCGTCAAGGTCAAACAGGATCCAATTGCGATTAGGCGCCATACGAATCCTCCGGATGTGTTTGGCGCGTGGCAACATACCTGTAAATCGGAATGTTTTCTTTGATTTCCGGAATGCTTTTGTAAGACGAATCAAGCAGCACGTAGCCGGCATTTCTGAATGCCGCTGTTGATGGAGCATTTTCCCGCTTGATTTCTGCAACAACTGCTGAGAAGCCTTGCCCAAGCATGCGATGCGCAGCTTCCCTAAGCACAATGCTGCCAAGGCCTTTGTTACGCCATTCAGGCGCAATAATAATCCCTATATCAACTGCATTTTCAGGAACTCCAATGCCTGCAATGTATTGGCTGAATTTCAGGAATGCAATTTCATTGCTGTTATGGAGGGCAAACAGCGGCGGCAGGCGCGGATTGCTGAAATACATATTGCAGTATTCAGGCCAGAATGTTTCCCAAACTTTGGGTTCCTGATGGAATGACATGGCAAGAGTCAAGGGATCGTTGCGCCACATCATCACCCGCCTCGCATCCTTCTCAGTCTTTTCAGCTTCGCGGAATTCAATAAGAGCAGTCATGCAACGTCCTCCTTTCTCACACCATCGCTTTCATTGATGTCATTCACTGCGCGCCTCCCAAGAATCCAGTCAAAATATTTTGGCTCAAGCCCAAGTCTGGCTTTTCCGCTCCTGAGGACTGCAATGTTCTGCTTTGTGAATATTTCACCTTTCTTGATATCTTTTATCGCGTGAATTCGCCTTCGCGCAAATGTGTAAAGCTCCCGCTCAATTTGTTGGACCTTTTTTACACTACTACCAAGCGCTGATTCTGTTTTTCTGATACTTGCGACCATTTCCTTAAGCTCATCAGGCTCAATGGCGTGCTTGTGGTCAGGACCTGGCAGTTTGTTTGAAACAGTAAAATGCTTTTCAATCATATCAGCCCCACGCGCCACAGCTGCAACAGGGTTGATTAAAGGTTCGCGAGAGTGGTCTGATAGCCCAACAGGAATGCCAAATTCTTTCCGGAGCGCATCAATAACGCGGAGATTTGTTGCCTCAATAGGAGCAGGGTATTTTGCAATGCAGTGCATAAGCACCACATTCCTGTTCCCTGTTGATGCAATCACCCGCAAGGCATCGCGGATTTCACTGATACTTGCCATTGCCACAGACATTATTATTGGCTTTCCTTTCTTCGCAATATGCCTGATTAGCGGCAGATGGGTTATCTCATAAGATGCAATTTTGTGCGCTAGCACATATGAATCAACAAGGTCAACTGATTCCTCATCAAAAGCACTGCTCAAAAACATTATGCCCTTTTTTTTGCAATATTCAGCAAGCTTTGGCATCCATTCCTGAGGCATCATGATGTCATGGAAAATCTGCTGAATTGTCCTTTCTTTCCCAAGATAGTCAGCAAAGCCTGCATTCCTGACATAGATTTTTTCAGGCACAAACAACTGGAATTTTACAGCATCTGCCTTTGCCTTTGCCGCAATGTCAACCAGTTTTTTTGCAAGCGCGAACTTCTGGTTGTGGTTGCTTCCTGCCTCTGCTATGACAAAGCACGACTGCCCTTCGCCGACAAGCTTGTTCCCTATCTTTACAATCTTATTGAACTGCGGTCCTGAGCTCTTCCACAACATTTCTTACGTCCTCCTCTGTCATTTTTGAAAATAACGGCAGTGTTATCATCCTGCTGAATGCGTCCTCTGTCACAGGATAATCATTTGGGTTTGCAGGATAATTCTGCTGGTAGTATGAGTGGCGGTAGACAGGAATGTAGTGCACGTTTACACCGATGTTTGCCTTGCGCATTTTCTGGAATACTGCATCGCGGTCAATGCCCTTTGGCAAGAGGACAGGGAATATGTGCCAGGCAGACGAACACTCAGGCAGTTCCTCAATTGGCTGGATTTCAGGCGGAAGCAGCCTTTTGTACAACGCAACAAGCTTTTTGCGCTTTGCAATGAACTCATCAAGCCTTTTGAGCTGGGAAATTCCGAGCGCGCACTGGAAGTCTGTTATCCTGTAATTCCTGCCAAGCACTTTCATGTCGTAAGCCCAGCCGGCATTAGGGCCGTAGCGCGCTGTTGCATCCTTGTCAATGCCATGATTGCGCAAAAGAAGCAGGCTCTTGAACATTTTCTCATTGTTTGTCACGACCATCCCGCCCTCTCCTGTCGTAATGTGCTTTACCGGATGGAATGAAAAAATTGTCATGTCAGCAAAAGCGCCGACGCGCCTGCCCTTGTATGTTGCGCCTATTGCATGAGCAGCGTCTTCTATCAGGAACAGCTTGTGTTCTTCCGCAATTGCCTTTAGCTCGTCTATTTTGCAAGGCTGCCCGCTATAGTCGACATAAATTATCAGCTTTGTCCTTGGCGTTATCTTTTTGCGCACATCAGCCGGGTTAATGTTCAGTGTTTTTGGGTCAATGTCAGCAAAAACAGGCCTTATTCCATTGTAAACAAGCGCATTTGATGTTGCTGCAAAAGTCAGCGGGGTTGTAATTGCTTCATCTCCTGGCTTGAGCCCCAACGCAGCGACAGCAATATCAAGCGCGGCAGTTCCCGAGTTCACTGCAACAGCATATTTTGCGCCAACATACTCTGCAACAGCCTTTTCAAAAGCTGCAATAGTGGGGCCTGTAGTAATCCAGCTGCCTTTCAATGAGTCAGTAACTGCCCTGATGTCATCATCGCTTATGTCGTGCAGGCCGTAAGGCAGAAATTCCTTTCTCATTTGCGCAGGATTCCCTCCTTGTATAGCAATACCCTCAACCCCTCTGCTGTTATCGGCTCAACTGCACGCGAATTGTAATGCTTTGGCCTTGCAGCACCGCCTTGGTATCGCACAGAAGGAATGCCTATCTGGGTGCCGGCAAACAACGGCGGCACAATAAACAAGTCCTGGGTTTCTATCGCCCTGCTTGCCTCTTCCTCTGTCATCAATTCCTCGTAATGCGTTTCGCCTGGCTTGAGACCGATAATTTTTGTCTTTATGGACTCTGGTTCGTATCCATATTTACGGGCGGATTCTTGTATTAGGACAGAGGCAAGGTCTCCAATGCGCGCAACAGGCATCTTGAGGATGAATGTTTCTCCACCTTTTGCAATCCGCGCACACTTCAGGATAAGCCATATCGCCTGGCTCTTTGACATCATGAAACGCGTCATTGCAGGATCAGTGATAGTCACAGGACCGCCCCTCTGAATCTGCTTGAGGAACAGCGGAATCACAGAGCCGCGAGAGCCCATCACGTTGCCAAACCTTACAGAAGCAAAGATTGTTCTCCTTCCGCCCTTGTAGTAATTTGCCGATGTTATGAGGCGCTCTGCAAGAAGCTTTGTTGCACCCATCGTGTTATGAGGATAAGCTGCCTTGTCGCTTGACGTGAAAATCACGCGCTCAACATTGTGCTCAAGCGCCGCATCAATAAGGTTCTGCGTTCCAATGACGTTAGTCTTCACCGCCTCAAAAGGATTGTACTCGCAGGAAGCAACATGCTTTAATCCAGCAAGGTGGAAGACGATGTCAACCCTTTCCATCGCACGCTTTATCCTTTCCTTGTCCTTCACGTCACCCACAAGGAACCTGACCATGTCCTGCTTTATCACCCAAGGCATTTCAAGCTCAAATTCACGCTCCATCTCAAAATGCTCTGTTTCATCAATGTCAAATATTCTCACCACTTTAGGCTGATAGGCCAGTATTTCCTTCACAAGCTCCCTTCCGACAGAGCCTGTGCCGCCTGTGACGAGGACAACCTTGCCCTTGAAGAACTTTGCAAGCCTTTTTTTCTCCTTAGCCTCTGCCTTTTTTGCCTGTTTGTTTATTCCCTCGTGCCTATTCAGCCATTGCAAGATAGACCACCTCGAAACCTTTTTGTTGTATTGCGCCATAAGCGCTGACTGTATTTCTGATAATGATTTGCCCTGTTTTCCAAGGCTGACTGCGGTTGAAACAATGTCAGGATGATACCGCATGCGAGTATTCTGGTCTGCAGTAAATATCCTTTCACACGCGTTGCACCGCACGAGCTGCTTAATGCATGCATTTGTGCGCCGCTTTCCGCTTAAGACCGTGTCCTCGCTTCCGCAATAAGTGCAAGGTTTCCCCATTATGCTTTTGCAGAAAAGGACAGTATATAAATCTTATGGACGAAGGGTATATAAATCAAACGCTAACTTGACAGCCTTGGAAGGAGCCTTCTGAAAGGCGCTGGAAGCATGCCTGCCACAAGTTCAAGCTCCTTTTCCGAAAATACCCTGAAGAAAAAAAGAAGCAGGAAATACAACACAGCGCCACCTGCCATTGTTCCAATCTTTGTCAAAGCCGTTGCAGGATGAACAAGCCACACCGCAACACCCATTATTGCCGCTGCCAGGCTTGTTCTGCCAATCTTGATGAAGCGGTTATCAATCCTCAATGACTTTCTTGCATCCCACACAAGAACCAAAAACACAAAACCATAGCTAGCGACTGTGGCAATGGCAGAGCCGGTCATGCTGAATTTTGGAATAAGCAAAATATTGAGGGCTATGTTGATTACCGCGCCAATGCCGTATGTTGCGCCTATCAAGAAAGTCCTGCGGCGAAGCAAAACAATCTGGTAAATAATGTAATTCAATGAAGCAAGAATGGGATAAAGCAAAAGCCACGGGATGATGTTTGCTGCTTCAAGATACTGTTCGCCTGAAACAAGCGTAATGATTTCATTCCGCAGTGCAAGAAAGCCAGTAATTGCAGGGATTATGATTATCAAGGAATACTTGACAGCGGCATTAAGGTAAACCCTGTGGTCCTTTTTCTGATTCCACGCAGCCGCAATATACGGAAAAAAGGTCTGCGAAACAACATTGCCAAATGAGGCAATCACGCCAAGAAGAGAATAAACAAGTGTGAAAAGCCCAACTGCTTCACTGCCAAGCATGCCATTAAGCAAATACCTGTTGCCAATCTCTATGGCCCACGAGCCCGTGATGAAAGCCAGCAAGGGAATGCTGAACAGCAAGCTTTCAATAATCACCTTTGGCTGCCAAGTGCCTTTTTCAGCCACGTGCCTGAACTCCCTGCGCATAAGCACGCCGCACACGAGAAGGGTAATAAGAACGCCTACAAACCACCAAATCATCACAGAAAGAAGGGAAATTGCACGCGTGATTGCAAATGCGCCAAGCAAAAGCAAAACCCACAATGCCTGGCTCATGAGAAAAACCAGGTTGACAAGCACAAGATGCTTTTTCGCAGTCAAATAAGAAGTAAAAAGCCTGATAAGAGTGACGCAGAGAATTATTGCGAGCGCAATCCTGAACTCAGGAACATAACCTGTCAAACGCAGCCATGAAAGCAGAACGCCCTGAATAGGGGTAAAAAGGATGAGTGCCATAACGGCGACAAGGAAAAGCATAAGGAAAGTTGAGAGCGTCAGGAAAGCGCGCGTGCGCTCTTTCGGCTGGATTCCTGCAAGGCGCGAAATAATATACTGCGAAAGACCCAAGTCAAGCAAAACACCAGCAACACCAACAGTCACGGCAAGAATTGAGTAAATGCCATAATGCGACACGCTTAGGTTGCGCGTCAAGAGAACGACAAGCAAAGGGCTGACAAGAAAGAGAAGCACTGTGCTAAAATATGAAAAACCAATCTGTCTTGTTATCCTGACATAAACTTTTTTCATGCTTGTTTGCTGCCTTTGTTTGTTTAAAATCCTTTCGAACTAATTTGTTAGCGTGACTTCAATCACATCACCAATATGGAGTAAGTCAACAGCATAAACAAGCGGAAACAAAAGCCAGTACATAAGCCTGCTCCTGCCAAGCCAGGTCTTGTCCAATGGCAATTTCGCACTGGGGTGAAGCAGGTAAGCAAAAGATGCCTGGAACTGGAACGGAAACGAGATGTACCGCACTTTTTTCACTTTCAAGCCTGCCTTTCTTGCAGCAATGCACATTGTTTTCACGTTATGCGTCGTCAGGTGCCTTGGGACATCAAGCGAAGCCCAGTAACGGCCAAAAAGGAAACGTGCCAAAGAGCGCGAATTTGGAACAGCAATGATTAATGTGCCGTTCTGCTTCAATATCCGCCCAAGTTCCTGCAGTGTTTTAACCGGGTCTGCAACATGCTCAAGAACGTGGTTCAAAGTGATTACGTCAAAATACTTGGAAGGATACTTTTGCTGTTCAAGCGTGCCGCATTTCACGTCAAGACCAAGGCGCTGCGCCTCTTTTGCTCCTTCTGCCGAAAGCTCAACACCATAAGCATCCATTCCAGCAGCCCGCATCTTGTAAAGAAAAGAGCCATTGCCGCAGCCAACATCAAGTATTTTTCCACCACTAATTATTTTTGTGCCCCTCAGAAGATGCTTGAATGGCAGGAAAACGAGCTTAAGCAACGGATTACCGCCTTCCTTGAAGAAAAGCTTGTAGAGAAAGACTGCAAAATGCTCTTTTTTGCTTCCAGGATCATATCTCGCGTACGCATGATATCTTGCAGGATAATATTTTGCAATCATCTTTTGGCTTGGCTGGGGGTCAAGCATAATCAAGCCGCATTTTCTGCACTTAACAACAGGAAAACTGCCAGGAATTGCGTGCAAACGGTCTTTTCCAATGAACAGAAAGCGCTTGTCTTTTGAGCCGCACACAAGGCAGTTCATTTCAACAGCCCCCTTATGATTTCAGCAGCCCGCTCTGCAGACCTGCCATCAACCTTGTTGCAGTGCGCTTCAACAAGTTTTCTCATGCCTTTTTCAAGATCTTCCCTTGTCTTCTTGTCAAATAGCGCATTTTTCAGCGCAGGAACAGCATCTTCTTCCTTGTAAACACCAAGCGCAGCACCTTCCCTGACAAAAGGCAGTGAGTCAGGCCTGTTGCCAAGGTTCACCACGATGACAGGCTTTCCAAGAATCATTGCCTCATAGTCAAGAGTTGATTCATAGCCAATAACCACATCACAGGCTGTGAGAAGCTCAAGAGTGGAGGCGTTTTTTGTAATGAACGGCTTCAGCCCTGTTTCACTGGCAAGCCTGTGATATAATGCATCGCTTGTCTCGCCGGGATGCTGCTTGACAACAAGAAAAACATCCAATTCTTTTGCGGCCTGGAAAACAGCTCGAGTCATTTCCTCATATTCTGATTGCGAAGGCAGGATGTTGCCAACATAAAGCACAATCGGTTTTGAAACATCAAGCCCGTATTTTTCAGCCATTGCCTTTTTTGAAAGCTTTTTCGCGTTGACAAAATGGTCATACCGCAGATTTCCAATGACAGAAATTTCTTCAGCAGGATAATGGCCGTTCTTGACCAGAAAATCGCGGTAGTACGAACCATAAACAAGCAGCTTCGTGGGCCTTGGCAGGCACTCTGGCTTTCCCCTGCAGATTTCCTCCCTTGCATGAACAGTCAGGGGGCTGTAGCTCATTGTGCCGTGCTGTATGCCAATGCACGGAATCTTGAGGTCTGAGCAAAGCTTGAAAAACACATAAGCCAAGTCGCCGCCTTCGCAAGGATAAATGACGAGGTCTGGGTGTTCGCGCAAAAGAAGCAGCTTGGCGCATTCCACGTCAATCAAATGCCCTTCAAGGCGGTTGTCAAAATAACACCTGAAGTGGGCGGCAAACAAAGGCCACAAATCAATCCCTTCATACATCCATGATTTCCTGAATTCAGGCGAGCCCTCAAGAATTTTTTCAGCATTTCTGAACTTTCGCAACGCATTTTTTACTCGCAATGCGGTGCTGAATGTTGCGTATTGCTCAAGCAATACGTGCCTCTGGTTTGTGCGCGCTTTTTGCTTGAGAGCCGAGAAACCCCTGTATTCACGCTGTGTTGCATCCACATAGGTTATCGTATTTCCCTTCAGGCATTCAACAATTGGCGTGACATAAGGGTCTCCAAGAACAGGATTTGTCAGAGAGGGATGCTCAATCGTTTTCCAATTGTATGAACAAACCGCAAGTATGCGCTTGCCCTCAATATTTTGGGGCTTGTAGTTTGCGCGAAACTTCTCAAGCATCCAAAGCAATTTTCTTGCCCTGATGTGCCATTTGAGGAACTTGCTTATTCCCCACGGCCTGATATGTTTCTTTATGCTTT
>JAWCLR010000018.1:0-15279 GCA_038850615.1 Candidatus Woesearchaeota archaeon
AAAAAGGAGCTTTTTGAGAAGTATGTTGCTGACCTTCGCGACCTTCCAAGGATTTTCAAGGACGACCCTGCAATAGCAGGGCTTGATGTCAAGGAAGGGGATGTTATTAAGATTGTAAGAAAGTCTCCGACTGCAGGCGAGGCAGTATTCTATAGAAGGGTGGTGAGCAAGTAATGCCAAGCATTGCCAAGACGCTTATTGGAAAGCACTTTGCTGACAACACGCCGGTGGCAAGCGATATTGAGAGCTTTAATTTTTTTGTCGAGCACGAACTGCAGCGGATAGTCAACGAGAACAGGGACATTGAGCCGACAATAATCCCGCCGAATGTTGACTCATTCAAGATACGCCTTGACAAGATTGAGGTCAAGGAGCCGACAATAACAGAAGCAGATGGCTCGGTAAGGCAGTTGCTTCCTGTTGAGGCAAGGTTGAGGAAACTGAGTTATGCGGCTCCTGTGTTTATTGAGGTTTCGTCTCACATTAATGATGTCCAGCGCGAAACTTTCACCACGCAGATTGGCTCATTGCCGATAATGCTCAAGAGCAGGAAGTGTCATTTGAGTAAAATGTCAAGGGAGCAGTTGATTGAGAATGGCGAGGACCCTGATGATCCTGGCGGTTACTTTATTATCAATGGAACGGAGCGTGTGCTTGTCAACATTGAGGACTTGGCAAGCAACAGGTTCATAGTTGAGAAGACATCAGGCGTGACAGAATATACAGGAAAGATGTTTTCTGAGAACGGCCCTTTCAAGATTCCGCACACGATTGAGCGCCTTAAGGACGGGATATTTTATCTTTCATTCACAAGGGTGAAAAGGGTTCCTTTAATAATGGTGATCAAGGCCCTGGGTCTTCTCAAGGACGAGGAAATAATGAAGTTTATCAGCAAGGACAGGCAGTATGATGAGGTCCTCATCAACCTATTCGAGCACGCGAGCGTGAGGACTAGTGAGGACGCCATTGATTACATTGCAAAAAAAATAGGCATCACGCAGGCAAAGGAAATCCGCCTTGAGAGGATGAATGAAATAATTGACAAGTACCTATTGCCTCACGTCGGGACAAGGAAGGAAGACAGGATTTCAAAGGCGTACAATTTGTGCAAGATGCTCAGGAAGTACATTGCTGTCGCGAACGGCGAGGCGCCTTTGGACGACAAGGACCACTACATGAACAAGCGAATCAAGATGTCAGGCGACCTTCTCGCGGACCTTTTCAGGATGAACCTGAAAGTGCTTATTGGCGACCTGCTTTACAACTTTCAGCGGATAGTCAAGCGCGGAAAGTTCCCGAGCATCAAGGTCATCATCCGTGACAAGCTTCTCACGAGCAGGATTTACAGCTCAATGGCAACAGGGAATTGGGTTGGCGGAAGAAAGGGGGTTTCCCAGAGAATCCAGCGTTTGAATCACTTGAACACGATTTCGCACTTGCAAAGGGTTGTTTCCCCATTGTCAAGCTCGCAGGAAAACTTTGAGGCCCGCGAGCTTCACGCAACTCATTTGGGAAGGCTGTGTCCTACAGAAACGCCTGAAGGAACAAACATCGGCCTCAGGAAGAACCTTGCATTGTTCGCTCAGGTTTCTAAGGAGTCTGACGAGGAGGAAATCATAAAGCAGCTTAAAACAATGGGCTTGAGGAGCGTGCTGCCATGAGCGAGGTCTTTGTCAACGGCAAGTTTGTAGGAGAGGTTGACAGCGGCAGGGACTTTACTAACCAAGTCAGGGCTGGAAGGCGCTCTGGAGCGCTCCCACTTGGCGTGAACATCATGTATGAAGAGTGCCTCGACCAGGTTCACATTGAAACAGGGCGCGGCAGGACAAGAAGGCCCCTTATTGTCGTGAAGGACGGAATCCCTCTGCTCACAGAGAAGCATATCAAGCAGTTGCAGAAGAACGAGATAAGCTGGAACGACCTTGTCAATCAAGGCGTGATTGAGTATCTTGATGCCGCAGAGGAGGAGAACGCCCTTGTAGCATTTGATGAAAAAGAACTTACCCCTGACCACACGCACTTGGAAATAACACCTCTGGCAATGCTTGGCATCGTGACAACGCTTGTGCCTTTCGGCCATCACAATCCTTCGGCAAGGCTTGCAATCGGCTCAAAGAACCAGAAGCACGCAATTGGTTTTTACGCCGCAAACTTCCCCGTAAGGATGGACATGGACGTCAACCTTCTTCACACCCCGCAGGTACCGATGGTGCAGTCAATCATGCACGAACTTTCGGGCTACGAGACCCACCCAAGTGGCCAGAATATTGTCGTTGCAGTAATGAGCTACAAGGGATACAACATGGAGGACGCGGTCATCCTGAACAAGGGTTCGATTGAGCGCGGGTTTGCGCGCTCAACTTATTTCCGGCCCGCAATAGCTGAGGAGCTTCGCTATTCCGGCGGACTGATGGACAGCATCTGCGTTCCTGACAAGGAAGTGAAGGGGTACAAGAGCGAGAAGGACTACAGGCTTCTTGAGGGTGACGGCATAATCTTTCCTGAAGCGCAGGTCAAGGAGGAGGATGTTGTCATAGGCAAAACCTCGCCACCAAGGTTCCTCAGCTCGCTGGAAGAATACTCGTTGTCATCAAACGTAAGGCGTGAGAGTTCGGTTGCATTAAGGCACGGCGAGGAGGGTGTTGTTGACTTCGTTCTCATCACAGAGAATGAGGAGGGCAACAAGCTCGTTCAGGTCAGAATACGCGACCAGCGCATCCCTGAGATTGGCGACAAGTTCTGTTCAAGGCACTCGCAAAAGGGCGTTGTTGGGCTTATTGTGCCAGAAGTGGACATGCCTTATACTGCCTCGGGAATAATCCCCGATATGCTGTTTTCGCCGCACTCAATCCCATCGCGCATGACTATTGCGCACCTGCTTGAGCTTATCGGCGGAAAGATGGGCGCGCTCGCAGGGAGGATTGTTGACGGCACGACTTTTGAGTCAGAACCTGAGGAAGCGATACGCAGGGAGCTCCTCTCGCTGGGCTTCTGCGAGAACGGCACTGAAACGCTTTACAATGGCATAACAGGCGAGCGGATGAGTGCCAGGATTTACGTTGGAAATATGTATTACCTGAAGCTCAAGCATATGGTTGCCAACAAGATACAGTCAAGGGCAAGGGGTCCAATACAGCTCCTCACGAGGCAGCCAACAGAGGGAAGGGCGAAGGAGGGTGGTTTGAGGCTTGGGGAGATGGAAAAGGATACCCTTGTGGCGCACGGGGCATCATTGTTGCTTAAAGAGCGTTTTGACTCCGACAAGACCGTTGTGCCGGTGTGCGAGAGCTGTGGCATAATCGCTATACACGACACTTACAAGGACAAGCGCTATTGCCCGATTTGCGGGGACAATGTCGACGTTAATGATATTGAGATGAGTTATGCCTTTAAGCTCATACTTGACGAGTTTAAGAGCATGGGGATTTATCCCAAGCTCGTGCTGAGGAACAAGTACTGAAAATGCCAAGAAAGAAAAAAACAGAGGAAGCGCAGGTTGCTCCTGCAGCATCGGAGGCTGAGGCCAAGCCGGCAGAGCAGGGTGCAGAAGCCAAGATGAAGGCAGAGATTGCGCAGAAGCGCACCGAAAAGGTGCCGACAGAGGAAGAGAAGGCGGCGGCTCTTGCAGAAGTCCCGAAGAAGCCGATTTCGCCTGAGCGCATTGAGGCGCAGATGCATTCTGTGTTCAAGCAGGTTGAGAGCGTTGTCTTTGGGCTCCTGTCTCCGAAGATGATAAAGAAAATGGCATCTGCCAAGATTGTTACCCCTGAGCTTTATGACAAGGAGGGTTATCCTGTCGACGGCGGATTGATGGATGTCCGCCTGGGAGTCATCGACCCTGGCCTGAGGTGTAAGACCTGCGGAAGCAAACTCAAGGAATGCATCGGCCACTTTGGCTACATCGAGCTTGCCCGGCCTGTTGTCCACGTCAAGTTCGCGAGAATCATACAGTCGTTGCTGAAATGCACGTGCAGGGAATGTGGCAGGATTCTCATCCCGCAGGAGAAGATAACAAGGTACAACGCCCTGCTGAACCAGGTTGAGCAGGATGAGGGCATTGAGGCAAGGCGGGCAAAAATAAAGGACATAATTGATTCCTTGAAGACGGTCCACAAGTGCCCGCACTGCAAGGCAAAGCAGGCAAAGATAACCCTCGAGAAGCCGACGACTTTCATTGAAGGCGAAAGACGCCTCAGCCCGATAGAAGTGAGGGCTAGGCTTGAAAAAATCCCTGATGATGACTGCAGGATTTTTGGCATTGACCCCTCGTATGCAAGGCCGGAATGGACCATCCTCACCGTCCTTGCAATACCGCCTGTCACGGTGCGCCCGAGCATCACCCTTGAGAGCGGGGAGCGCTCTGAGGACGACCTCACGCACAAGCTCGGTGACATCGTCAGGATAAACCAGCGCCTGTTTGAAAACATTAACGCCGGCGCGCCTGAAATCATAATCGAAGACCTGTGGGACTTGCTGCAGTATCACGTCACGACATTCTTTGACAACACAATTGCGCAGGTCCCGCCAGCAAGGCACAGGTCAGGGCAGCCCCTTAAGACAATCACTGAGCGCATCAAGTCAAAGGAGGGGCGGATAAGACACAATCTTGCAGGCAAGCGCACCAACTTCTGCGCAAGGAGCGTCATCTCGCCTGACCCTATGCTGAAAATAAACGAGGTTGGCGTGCCCCGCGTAATGGCGATGAAGCTCACAATTCCCGAAACAGTCAATGAGTGGAATATTGCATACCTGAAGAAGTTTGTGGAGAATGGTCCAAATAAGTATCCCGGCGCCAATTACATCGTGAGGCCCGATGGCAAGAAGAAGAAAATAACAGATGAGACCAAGGAGGCTGCGCTTGAGGAGTTGCAGCCGGGCTATACGGTCGAGCGCCACATAATGGATGGCGATATTGCGGTGTTCAACCGCCAGCCTTCGCTCCACAGGATGAGCATGATGTGCCACCGCATAAAGATACTTCCGGGCAGGACTTTGAGGCTCAACCCTGCCGTGTGCGCGCCATACAATGCGGACTTTGATGGCGACGAGATGAACCTACATATACCTCAGACAGAGGAGTCAAGGGCAGAAGCGGAGATACTTATGGAGGTGCAGACGCAGCTTGTTTCGCCAGGGCACGGGATGTCCGCAATCGGCTGCATTCACGATGGAATCTCGGGGAACTACCTGCTTACTTCAGAACTTGAAATGGACCGCGAAAGCGCTGTTGAGCTTTTGTTGGCAGCGGGCGTTACTGACCTCGCAGGACTGCCTCACAAGAAAATCCTGAACGGCAAGGAGATTTTCAGCGTACTTTTGCCTGCTGACTTTAATTACAAGGGGACTGACAAGGCAGGCAATCCTGTTGTTGTTGAGAACGGCAAGCTCATTGAAGGCGTTATTGACAAGAACAGCATTGGCGGTGAGGGCTCAGGCGTCATGCTCAGGACACTCCACAGGTATTACGGCCCTGCAAGGACTGTGGACATTCTTCACAAGATTCTTAAGTTAGGTATAGAGGTTCTCTTGAAAACAGGGTTCAGCGCGCCGATATCTGACAATGACCTGCCGAAGGCGGCGAATGACCTGATTGAGGAAACCCTCTCGAAGGCAGAAGAAGAGGTCAATGTAATCATCAAGAGCTACAAGGACGGCACGCTTGAGGCATTCCCTGGACGCACTGTCGCAGAGACTCTTGAGCTGAAAATACTGGAGGTTTTGAATCGCGCCAGAAACAAATGCGGAAACATAGTCAAGGAAAACACACCCCCGTGCATTCAAACCATGGTGATGATCAAATCTGGTGCGCGTGGGAACATCCTTGCGCTGACCCAGATGTCAGCCTGTGTTGGACAGCAGGCATTGCGTGGCAAGCGCATTGAGAAGGGCTACACGGGAAGAACCCTGAGCTGTTTCAGGAAAGGCGACTTGTCCCCTGAGGCGCGCGGGTTTGTCAGGCACGGCTTCAAGCACGGGCTTAACCCGAAGGAGTTTTTCTTCCACCAAATCACCGGAAGAGACTCGCTCATGGACACCGCCCTCAGGACGCCGAAGTCAGGATACCTCTACCGCAGGCTTGCAAACGCCATGCAGGACCTGAGGGTGGAATACGACAGGACCGTGAGGGACGCAAACGGCAGGATAATCCAGTTTGAGTACGGCGAGGACGGGGTTGATGTTGCGCGTTCTGAAAACGGCAGGATCGACGTCCAGAAAATAATAGATGCTGTGAGGGGATAATTGATGGTGCACGCAGATCTTAAGGAATACGAGGACAAAATTCCTCCAAAGCTGTTGCAGGAGCTTGAGGAGAAGTGCCCTGCGGGAAAGCTTAAGAGGGCTGCGGAAAGGCTGTACAAGGAATATCTTGCCGCGCGGATTGACCCGGGCGAGGCGGTGGGGCTCATTGGCGCAGAGAGCATTGGCGAGCAAGGCACGCAGATGACCCTTGACACGTTCCACTTTGCGGGTGTCGCAGAGCTTAACGTCACGATGGGCCTGCCGCGCATCATTGAAATCCTTGACGGGCGCAAGACGCTCGCCACGCCGATGATGGAGATTTTCCTCAAGCCGCCCTACAACAAGGGAAAGGACATTAGGGAGCTTGCTCTAAAAATCAAGGAAACAAAACTTGGCGAGATTGTCGCGGAGTACATCATAAACATAGTTGACTTCAAGATAGAGCTCAGGCTCAACTCGCAAAAAATGCAGGACATTGGAATCACGCCTGCAACGCTTGTGAAAGCAATGGAAAAGGCTCTTGGAAAGACAGCGTCTGTGAAACAGGAAGAGAACTCAATCGAGGTTAAATTGAGGGGCAGGGACGAGAAAAACCTCAACGAGCTTTACAAGCTGAAAGAAGACCTCAAGGGGATACACATTATGGGAATAAAGGGCATAATGCAGGTGCTTCCTGTGAAGCGCCATGAGGAATTCATCATAATCAGCGCCGGCACGAACCTGAAAAAGGTTTTGGAGCTTGACTTTGTTGACGCCACAAGGACAGTCAGCAATGACATTTATGAGATTGCTGACGTGTTCGGCATCGAGGCGGCAAGGCAGGCAATCATTGACGAGGTGTTCAAGGTCGTAGAGGCGCAGGGGCTTACTGTTGACATCCGCCACGTGATGCTTGTTGCCGACACAATGTGTGTTTCCGGCAGCGTCAAGGGGATTACGAGGTATGGTGTGGTGTCGGAGAAGGCGTCTGTTTTGGCGCGTGCATCTTTTGAAACCCCTATCAAGCACATAATCAATGCCGCGCTGACAGGCGAGGTTGACGAGCTTGACTCTGTTGTGGAGAACATAATGCTCAACCAGCCGGTGCCTGTAGGCACTGGACTGCCTGGCCTTGTCACGAAGGTGAAAAAATGAATGATGTCGCCAGTGAGATAAAGAAATTGCTTGCCGACAAGCGGCTTGTGACAGGAACAGAGCAGGCCATGAAGCGTCTCAGGCAGGGAAAGTTGGCAAAGGTTTATCTTTCCGCGAACTGCCCGGCTATGACAAAGGAAGACTTTCTCAGGCACTGCACGCTTGCAGGTATAGAATGCCAGGAACTGCCGGTTTCGAACGAGGAGCTGGGTGTCTGGTGCAAGAAGCCGTTCGCGATTTGTGTAATCGGTGTCCTGAAGAGTGCCGCATGAAGATTGTTTATGACACCGGCACCATGCAGGTAATTGCGCATTTTGAGAGGCTTACTAGAGCAAGGGTCAAGGACTGCGTGATTGGCGAGAACCAGGTGATTTTCGTTGTTGAACCAGGGGACATTGGCAGGGCTGTCGGCCCGAAAGGGGCTAATGTGCGCAGGCTCGAGGCTGCCTTAAAGAAAAAAGTCAGGATTGCAGAATTTTCGCACGAACTCGTAACCTTTATAAAGAACTTGGTGTATCCCATCGACGTGAAAGAGGTCAGGGAGAAGGATGATGGTGTTGTCATTATCGTTCCTCCTGACCTGAAGGCAAGGGGGCTGCTTATCGGCAGGAACGCCCAGATTCTAAGGGCGTATGAAGCTGTGGTGCAGCGCTTTTTCCCAATAAAGGAACTGAAGGTATCAGGTTATGGCTAACAAAAGCAACGGGCTGAACACTGCAAAGCGGCTTAAGGCTAGAAGGCATCATGGAAAAATGCTGAAAAAGCTCTTTGTGCGCAGGATACTCGGCACTGGCAAGAAGGCAGACCCCCTTGAAGGTGCTGCGCAGGCCAAGGGAATTGTGCTTGAAAAGAGGCAAGTTGAGGCAAAACAGCCCAATTCTGCAATGAGGAAGTGCTGTAGGGTGCAGCTGATTAAGAACGGCAAGCAGGTGACTGCGTTCATGCCTGGTGACGGTGCTCAGAAGCTCATTGATGAGCACGATGAAGTCGTGATTGAGGCTATTGGCGGACGCAAGGGCGGCTCTATCGGCGACCTGTCAGGGATAAGATGGAAAGTAATCAAGGTTAATGACCAGTCCCTTGACGCTTTGCTCAGGGGCAAGATAGAGAAGGCGCGCAAGTAAAAATGGCAACTGAGGCACAAGAAGGGAGCAGGGAAATTCTGGCTTTTAACAAGTGGAGCACATCAGGAATAACCGTTGAGGACCCAGGTCTTCAGAGATATATTTCTTTGGACCCACGAATTGTGCCAAAAACAGGGGCGCGTTATGCAGGCAAGAAATTTCACAAGAGCAAGATTTTCATTGTTGAACGGTTAATTAACAAAATAATGGTTCCGGGTCACCGCGGAAGCAAGCACACGATCACCAGCGAGGGCGCCACAGGAAAGGCAATAACTGCAATGCAGATTGTTGAGAAAACCTTTGAGAAGATTGAGCAATTGACAAAGCAGAATCCTATCAAGGTCTTTGTCAAGGCGATTGAGAATGCAGCTCCGAGAGAGGAAATCGTGACTATTGAGTATGGCGGCGCGAGGTATCCGAAGGCGGTTGAGTGCTCCCCGCGAAGGAGGATTGATGTTGCGTTGAGGTATTTTGTGCAGGGCGCCTTTGACAAGTCGTTCAACAAAAAGAAGGGTATTGAGAGCGCGCTTGCTGATGAGATAATTGCTGCTTACAAGCTTGACCCCAAGTCCTTGGCTATTTTCAAGAAGAACGAACTAGAGCGTCAGGCTGATTCTGCGAGATAGGAAAGTATATTCTTGACTGTGATAATAGTTAAAAACAGGATAGTTTTCCGCTCCTTTTATGGAGGAGGTTGCGATTATTGCTGATTCTAAGGGCAAGGGTTTTTATTTTGCCAAGGGTGTTTATAATTACTTGAAGAGCAAGGAGGGCAATGGGTTTTCTGTCTTTCTCGCGGATATTGAAAGGACTGTTTTCAGGGATGGCGAGGTAAAGCTAAGGATTTTGGAGAATATTAGGAACAAGAAGTGCTTTTTGATTCACGATAGCAACAAGTCGCCGTATGAGTGGTTCACAGAGCTCGTGTTCAAGCTTCAGGCAATGGGTTTTTCTTCGCCAAAGGAGGTCAACGTCGTGATGCCGTATATGCGGTTTGCGAGGCAGGACAGGAAGGACGAATCAAGGGTGAGTGTTAACGCGAAGGCATTGGCTGACGTGATTTCGCTTTATGCTGACCGTGGAATGACTGTTGACTTGCACGCGCCTCAGATTCAGGAGTATTTCAGCATACCTATGGACAATTTGTATTCATTGACGAGCTTGCTTAATTATTTGCAGAAAAATCATCCTGACTTCCTTCAGGACTTGGTCATAGTTAGTCCTGACTTGGGAGGTGGCAAGAGGGCGGATTATCTTGTCAAGAGGCTTGCTGAGCGTGGCATCAAGGCAGATGTTGCTTTCGGGCACAAGAGGCGTGAGAAGGCAAATGAGGTTGAGCAGATAGTGATTATTGGCAATGCTGCCGGCAAGAACTGCCTTATTATTGATGACATCATTGACACTGGAAACACCATGATAAAGACAGCGCACAGGCTTAAGGAACTGGGAGCAAAGAGAGTGTTCTGTTATGGCACTCACGGCTTGTTCAGCGACGGCATTGCTAAATTCAGTGTTTTTGACAGGGTTTTTGTTTCTGACACTTTGAAGGCTCCTGAATCAGACAAGATAGAGGTTGTGAGCCTGATTAACCTGTTCGGCGAGGCTATTTACAGGACGGCAACTGGCCAGTCATTGAGCGTGTTGTTTGACAAGGGGAAGCAGGGCCCATTGGATAAGTTTGATATCTAACCCACAAACATCACTACTTATCAGTAGAGAAAAACGAAAAGTTTATATATATGTGGTGAGTTTATCATTGATTATGGAACCTGATGAAAAAGAAAGGATAAAGTATGCAATTAAGGAATTAAAAGAAGAGTACGGTATCGGTTCTTATGATGCATGGAAATATTTGATGGACGAGAGACTATTTAGTCAATTAAAAGAACAGGTAAACAAAGAATTAAAAAAAAGCAACCCGCGTCGCTTTGCAACCACTCGCGAGGTTGCAAATATCGCTACGCAAGTAAAACGTTATTTAGATAATTTTTTTGAGATAAAGCAACCCTTTGTGCTTAGAGAGAAGGAATATGTTTTGGTTGGATCCCTTGAGGAATATCTGCAAAATCAAAATGGTTTCTTAATCAAGCCGTACGCAAAATATTCTTCACATGTAGAAGAAACAGATAGGACACTTGAGTTGGATTATAAAGAATTTATTGTAGATGTGTTTAAAAAATCATTTGACAATGGAAATGATACCGTTACTGGATTCGAATTCGAGGAAGTTCTGAAAGACCTTTTGAAGGGGAGAAAAACATATCTTTACTTTAAAAATAAACCATTCAATATTAAAGAGTTTTTGCCGGTCGAATTGTGTTCTTCAGCAACTAAAATAGTTATTAACAATAATTACAATAGTATTGATGATAATTTTATTGATGAGATAAAAGACAAAATTTATGCGATTTATGAATATTCTGTACTTGTTAATGGTGACGGGGTTATTGATGACTTAATAAATTTTTTGACTGAGAATTATGAGTATTATAACACTGATTACGAAAAGGAGGAGTTTCTCCCAATGGCGGAGTTCAAATCTCTGAATTTTAGAGAAATACCGATGCACCATATGTTTTTGTTGGGAGGGTTCTATGGCCTTGATTCTTATAAAAGAGCAGTGAGAGAAAAGACCCTTAAGAATATTGATACTCAGAGAAGACTTGCTCTTCTAAATATTTATAAAATGGGTTTAGAAGACATGCCACCAAATGAACGAATTAAACATGCGCTTGATTTTTATAAAGACAGAATAAAAAAAGCAAAAGAATACTATGATACATTTATTAGGCATGGTGCTAAAGGAATAGCTGAACACCAGCAAGAAGAAATAAAAATGTATGAATATTTAATACGTGTAACAATATCAAACGAATCATGGTTGAAGAGAATTCTTGAGAGTTGATATTTTTAGTAGCGTCTTATTTAAAACCAAAAAATTATTTTCACTATTGTAGATTAATATATAAATAAATTCACTGTTGAGTGATAAAAAAGCAAAAGGTTTATATATGAGGTGCATATTATAAAGGTCCTTGAGGGGTGATAGTGGGGTGTCGGAATGCTTACAGACATTAAGTGTCCAGACTGTGGAAGCCATGATTTCTTCCACAACAAGGAAAAGGGCGAGATTATTTGCAGGAATTGCTCTATTGTTCTAGATGAATCCACGATTGATTTTGGAAGGGACTCAAGGTTCTTTGAGGATGATGACGGGGAGCACAATTCACGCACAGGAGCTCCTTTTGATCCTCTTGTTGTTGACAACCTCGGGACATCTATTGGAAATTCTGCAGACTTTAGCAAGCTCTCGGGAAAGAACAAGGCATTGTTCCAGAGGATTAAGAAGAGGCAGCACTGGACTGCTACAAGCTTTGAGCAGAACCTCAAGACTGCCTTCAGCAACCTCAAATTGATGTCAGGCGCTCTTAACCTGCCTTCAGCTGTTGAGAGGGAAGCGGCTGTCATTTACAGAAGGTGTGTTGAGAAGGGACTGACAAAGCGCTCTGCGATTGAGCACCTCGTTATTGCCTCGCTGTTCATTGCAAGCAAGCTTCACGGCTTCCCAAGGGCGATGAAGGAGTTCGCGAATGTTGCAAAGATAGACATGACTGTGCTTGGCAAGAATTACAAGATGATCATGCGCGAGATCGGAATAAAAATCAATCCGACAAACCCGCTTGATTACGTGACAAAGTTCGCGACAGCTCTTAAGCTTACTCCTAAAGTGCAGACAAAGGCAGTCAAGTACATTGAGCAGATGGAAAGGATGGGCCTGACTTCAGGGCTTTCTCCATTGTCTGTTGCTGCCTCAACACTTTACATAGCTGCACAGCTTGAGAAGGAAAAGCGCACACAGCGCGAGTTTGCAGAAATCTCAGGCGTTACAGAGACAACCCTGCGAAACAGGTGCAAGGACCTCGTAAAGGCATTGAAGGTCAAGGTAAGGTGATAACCGGAGGCAAAGAAAATGGACCCAAATACAAACAATTCGTTCAGGCGGTACATCTCGCTGAACAAGGCTTACAATAGAGAAGATTACATTAAGAACACCAAACCCGAACAGGATTGTTTACTAAAAAACAAACAATACCACCCAAAACCAGACATTGTTGAGAATTATCGCCACAAGTGGTAGGCGCTTGTTGTTTAAGAACGCGCTTTTTTGTTTTTCGGGTTATATTTAAATACTGAATTCTGTTCTCTTTATTCGTGAAAAGAGAGGAATCAGTCCTGCTTGCGATCGAGGAGCAGGTTGCTGGAATAAGGCCAAGGGCTGCAAAAAGGACCCTGAGGGAGTTTGAGGAGATTTTTGTAAGCGAGTTCGTGTCAGTCACAGGAGGGATTCTGGCAGGTTTTTTGCTTGCGCACGCGACAAACCGGCTTGAAATGATTCCCGGCATTCTCATATTAATGCCTGGCTTTCTTGAAATGAGAGGCAATATTTCTGGCGCTTTGGCAGCAAGGTTAAGCACTGCGCTTCATCTTGGCTGGCTGAAAAAGCATCCTGGAATGTTGCGCTCAAACATTGCGGCTGCTTCAATCCTTGCAATTACTTTGTCCGCATTTCTTGGCATCGTGGCTTACATTGGCACTTTGTTGTTTTTCAGAATTAATTATCCGAAAATAATAATTGTGGCGCTTGTTGCTGGAATAATCTCGAATTTCATAATGATTCCCATAACGACAAAGACAACTTTGTGGCTTTTCAAGAAAGGCCATGACCCTGATAACATAATGGGGCCTTATATTACGACAATAGGTGATATTTTGAGTGTTGTGTCATTGCTTATTGGCATGATGGTGGTGTGAAATGCGGTTAATGTGGCGGATAATAACTGAAAGCATTGGCATACTTGCGCTTGCCTCGCTCTTAAGCTCTATTGGCGGTTTTGGCATTGAGGGCATAAAGCAGGGCATCATTGCAATACTTCCCTTGCTGATACTTATGCCTGCGCTGAATGACATGACAGGTGATTACGGGATAATCATTGCCTCGCGCTTTACAACAATGCTTTTTGAGAGGAAAATAAAGCCAAAAGGCTGGTGGCGCTCGCATCACATTCGCAGGTTAATTAGCGAAGTTCTGATAATAGCTGTTTTTTCTGCAGTATACATTGCCGTGCTTGCCAGCATTATTGCGTGGTTCAAGAGTTTTCAAATGAGCTGGAACTTGTTTGTACGAATACTGCTGATTGCTGTTGTCACAACCTTGCTACTTGTGGCAATATTGTTCGTCATCTGCATACTTGGCGGGTTTTACGTTTACAAGCGCAAGCACGACCCTGACAATTATCTTATTCCATTGGCTACGGGCATTGCTGACCTTGGCTCAATGTTCATTCTTGCATTGCTTGTCAGGTTGTTGTTTTAGGGGAAAAATTCAGCAATTTTTCATCAAATGCATTCATCAGCCTTTTTGCTGCTTGGGGATAAACGTCAAAAAAGTCGTGTTCAGTGATGAAGCCGTTGTTATGTTTGTTCGTGTACTGTTCCTCAAGCCTCCTGCCAATTCTTTGGAGGAGGCTGATTTTGGCATCAAGTCCTTGGAGTGCAAACTTTATGCTTGTTGAGGCGTAATGGGAATCAACCCATCTTTTCAGCGTGTCTATTGAGAGTGTTGTGTGCTGGTACGCATCGGTTATTCTGGGGGAGAATCTCAGGCTTTTTGTCCAGCCCGTCCAGAATTTGCCTGCTGACTGGCCGTTCACGAGCCTGCAGATTACTTCATCATTCTTTATTTGTTCATGAACAATCTGAATGAACTGGTCATACCATTCGTCAGCGACTGCGTGTTTTTCGTGGAGTGCGTACTCAATGTTTTTTCTGCCGGCGCGCTTGGTGACTTCTGCCTCAAACATTTTTCTGCGCTCATGGGCTGCCTTGTAATATTTCAGGTCTTTCACAATCTGTGCAGTGTTTTTCCTTAGTTCATCTGCCTGCACGAGAGCGTCATCAGCAAGCATTTTCCTGATGTTTTTTTCGTTAAAAACAGGCATTGTCAGCTCTTTTCTTCCCTGATAATATTCTGGCTTGTATTCCTTGGCAAGGATTTCCAGGTTTGTCAGGAATTCTTTGTCTGTTCGCAGGACAGCAGTTGGTTGGAACTTGCTTATTTCCTCAAAAGCAGATTTTGCGAGAATGGGGGATATGTAGCAGTAAGTGTCTCCTGTGTGGTGCAATGGGTATTGGTGTTGTTTTTTCACTACGTCTGCGTCCTTTACGAAATAGTGTTCTTTTTGTGCGAATTCATTGGTTTTTTGTGCCCATTCCAGCACTTGTTCCTCGAGTGCGCCTGTTGCTTTGAGTTCTTCCTGCACTTTTTTCCATGATTGCTTTGCAAATTCTTCCCTGTAGCCGAGTTCTTTTTTCATTTCTGGTGTTATGTACTCAACGCCTTCAAGGTTTATTCCTTCAAGGGGTTTTATGAGTCCTGACCAGAGTTTGCACTTCTGGATTCTTATTAATAATTCAATGTTAGGCATTTGTCCTCCTTGCTTCCTTGACCATTTCGTAGAGCTTGCGTAGTATGCAGTCTTGGCCTTTTGTTGTTTCGCGCACGTATTCCTTCCTGACAAGCCCGTAGCCCGCTTCGGTTATTGCTTGCGGCATTTTTGCAACGAGTTCTTTGAAGTGTTTTTCTGTCAGTCGTGCCTGGCTGAGTTGTTTTCGCATTCCTGCAGTGCCGTAAATCCATAATCCCTTTTGGACGCGTTCTGCAACGTCTTTCACGCTTATTGGTATTCCTGCTGATTCCTGAGCTTGCTTAACAGTCACATAG
>JAWCLR010000019.1:0-1974 GCA_038850615.1 Candidatus Woesearchaeota archaeon
GCCGCTGATTCATTCAGAGCGGTCATTGCGTTTGTTAAATAGCATACGCGCGGTGAATGGGAAGGTTTTCCTGGCTGTTCGGGGTAATACTGCAATTGATACTTGGTGCGCTGATTATTACCGAAATGACAACATCCTTGTCAAGACGGGTGTACAGTGCGCTGAAAAATGCGATGTATTTGTAATTGGCGACCGCATAGTCCAGATTTACGCCCCTGAAGAAATTCAGAAAAAGCTTGATGAAATCTACGCCTCAGCACGGAAGACATCGGATATAAAGATTCCGGAAATATATGAGAAAGTTTACAAAAAAAAGGCAAAGGTAAGAGTAGTGATAACACAAAATCCCGAACTGGCAGAGCAAGTTCGTAAACAAATCGTAGATTATTTTACACGCCATGAGTAACTTACAAGCTCTTATTGAGGGTCTGCAAGAAGAAGCGAGAAGCAAATACGTCCAGAGGTTAGACGAGATGAGACTGTGGGCATTAAATTTCTCAGACCATACATATCTCGTAGAATTTGCTTATCATCTGAGCATGCATAACAAATGTTCAAAGAAAGATTACGAAGAGATGGAAAAAATGACAGCAAACTACAAAAAAGGAAGTGTGGGTCAACACACGTTTTTAAATGAGTTAGTCGAGTGCTATGCCAAATCACTAAAAGGAAAATCAATTTATTCAATTCTGCGAGAAGGTATGAGTTTTTGTGGCGAAACACCTATTGCATTTTTTGTGTGTGATATACTGGGTCTTGGAATACTTGATTATAAAGACGATAAATTTACTGGTGAGATAAACAAAATTGCTTACGATGAATGGAAAGACAGATGCGTCGCAAACTATCAACGCGTTAACAAGTTTATGATTGGAAGCGTTGGTGTAGCAACGCAAAGACGGGATCTTTGTATTTTACGCGACGCTGAAGAGGCGGTCCTTTTAGAGCCAGAAAAGGATCTTGCCGATTGCGCACGCTTTTACGATTGGCGAATTGTCCAAAAAGATAATGTAGAACAAACTATTTCTGAAATCATGAACCACCTTAACGCAAGATATTTATTAAAAGGCATAAGACCTGATTTTCGAGTGCTAAACCCCCCTGAGCTTTGTGGCTATTCTGACGACAGCTTAATTGATATAGTCGAAAACTGCTTAAAAAATGGGTGTACCTTACCCAACAAAAAACGCGTACAAGAAGCATTGGAATATTTGCAAAAGAATGGGGCTGAGGAAAAAAACAAGGTAATAAAGCAGTTACGGCTTTTGCTTCAACCTTTGACTTTTTTTCTTGCAGAAAAAGTTAAAGAAGAATACTCTAAGAAAATCACAGCCTACAGAAAGTTTGAAGTAAATCTGACATATGATAACTTTTTTTTGCCTAATCAGACAGAGTTAGTTTTGCACATGTTAAGAAACACCACTGTTTTTGACTTGCTCTGCTCCTTACGGACTCAAGCATTTATATCATATGAAAACAATTAGTAGCATTATTGATTATTTGTACGACGATCGTACTGATCTTCAAGAGCATTACCGTTGGTTAGATGCAACGCTGGAAACGTTTTTCGATACAGAAAATAAAATAAAACAATTGAGTCAAAGAGTTCATTTAGCATTTCACCGTTTCAAATTATTAGCAAAAATATTAGAAGGCCGTTGCATAGACGATTGCTGGATCTCACAACTAAAAGATTCACTATTACAAGCAAAGTTGCCGGGCGCCTATTTAGGAATTCGCGAACGCTTAGAATTATCAACCCTTAAAAAATTATCAGAGGAAATATACCGAAGACATATAGGATTACATCTCTTTGAATATAAAAATGAAAAATTTACGGGAAATCTAAATATCGATGCAACTATAAGATGGATAGCATTCGAAATAATCGAACCCATACTGACTAATTACATTTTTCCTCAAGGGGTAATTTCTTTTGGAGATCGTTTAGAAGACATTTCAATGCTCGAGTCA
>JAWCLR010000019.1:1984-3905 GCA_038850615.1 Candidatus Woesearchaeota archaeon
GTCGCCATTAATCCAACACATGAATTAGAACAATATGCCAAAGAAAGAAACTGGCTTATCTTTCGTGAGGGGCAAGACCTTGAGAAACTTTTGTTTCAAATTGAGTGGAGAAGGAGATATTACCCAAACAACCCATACAAAATAAATGGTTTGAAGCCCCCTGCATATCTTGATATAGACAATACACTAGTTAATGGACATGTTTTAATACAAGTGATTGATGACTTGTTCCCCTCGGAAAGTGGCTTTTTCAGAGATGTTCTAGCAAGCAATCAGCCATACGACGAAATAGTTAACACAGTTCTTAACAAGTATTATCAACTCTACGAAACAATAAAGCCTGATGAATTTGCTTCAAAGGCCAAGGCAAGTATAAAAAAGACGCGTTTCTTTACATACACTGCGCAGCTTATGGATTACTTGCATGAGCATTTTCAACCTATCTTGGACAGCCTTGAGCCAACACATATACTTCAGCTTCTCGATGAATTTCCTATGTTTAAGGACTGCCTTATACTGGAACGCCCAAAAGAGATTTCAAAGGACACAATAACACCAATTAAGCGTGAATATGGAGGTGGGGAACTAGAATTTTCATTCAATAACACTATTGAAGTTCTAAAGAAATTCGCATTAGGGAAGCACGCGGAATGTGAGTACTGCAAAGATAAGCCCTCTTCATAACCCACTCCACTCCCTTTTCATCATCAATGCATCTCCTTCAATGTTCGGGCTTTCTGATATGATTACTCCTTTTGCCTTGAATTCCTTTAATGCCTTGAGGAGTTCTTTGTATTTTAGGTCGCTTTGTGGCAGGTTTAGGTGGTTTCTTTCTCCTTTTTCTGTGTAATTGATGCCTGATACGTGGCAGTGCATGTTTTGGAGGGCTTCCTTGCCAAGCCCTTTTTCCACCTGTGCAAGGTTGTTTTTGAAGTCCTCAAACGAATTGTTCTTACCTTCCCTTGCGTGCATGTGGGCAAAGTCAATGCACGGCAAAACCTGCTCAACTTCCTGCGCGAGCCTGATGCATTCATTCAGGTCGCCCCATTGTGACTGCTTGCCTGTTGTTTCAGGACGAAGCCAAATAATCCTGCCTTCATCTCTCAGCTTGTTACTGATTTCTTTCATTCCTGTCTTGACGAGCTCGTAAACTTTTTCCTTGTTTTGTCCCTGATAAAATGCAAGGTGCCAAGTAATGCTCCAACCACCGCAATCATAAAGCATTCTTGCTGCTGAGAGCATTCTTTTCTTGCTCGCCTCAACCTTTGCCTTCTCTGGCGATGCAAGATTGACATAATACTGACCATGGCACGTTAGGACAATGTTTTCCTGCGCTGCTGTCTTCCTGACTTCTGGAATCATTTTTTCAGAAATGTTAACGTTCTGCACGAACTCAAGCTCCATCGCACCAAGCCCAAGAATTCGCACTTGTTTTATTCCTTCAATTGTTCCCTGTGCTTTTGTGCTTAATGGAATCCCTGCCGTGCCAAAAAGAAGTTCCTTCATTAATACAGAAGCGTGCAGGAAGTATTATTTATACTTTGTTTATTAACGCCTCAAGTTGTTGGTGCACTTCTTTTACTCTTGCACTGATTGTTTCGTAAAGCCTGCTTTTTTTGCCAGGCTCTATCTGGTCAATCAGTTTTTTAAGGCTTTCAAATCCAGCAACAAGCCCGTTCACGTATTCTTTTTGGGGATTTGCCTGGGAGAGCATTTGTCCGCAGGAATTGCTTATTCTTGCAAGCTCAGAATGTGCAGAACAGTATGCATGAAGCACTTGCAAGGAATTTCTCAAAGCAGTAGACTCGTTGCAAAGCTGGTGATAAACAGGCAATTCCTTCACTCCAGCAATTGCTGAAGCAAGCCTTTCAGCATTAACAAGCGGTCCAAGAACTGCGCCAAGGCTTTCAGGAGCCACGTG
>JAWCLR010000019.1:3915-14602 GCA_038850615.1 Candidatus Woesearchaeota archaeon
CAGAAACCTGTTGTTTGACTTTTTCAATAGCGCCACGTAATGACTTAATGGCAGTGGCTCCCATACGGAATCTTGTGTCATAATCATCGGAAATCTTGCGGTATTCTGCGTGAAGCGTTTCAAATTCTTTTTCTGGCAATTGCTGCATGTGCTTTTTTGCCTCGTCAAGCATTCCTTCTGCACCCAATACATCCTTGTCCTTGAGGCGTCGTTTTGTTTCCTCAATGTGCCTGATTGCTGATTGTCTTGCAAGCTCCTTTGTGACTGTTGCCATCATGCCTTCAAGCTTTTGCCTTGTATCATTGTCTGCACAATTCAGGAGGTCTTCCAATTCTTTTTTTGCAGGCTCGTAAAGCCCGACCTCAATTTTTGACTGCACGTCTTTCAAACGGTCATCAAGAATGCGCGACTTAAGCTCTTCAGAAAGCTCCTCTTCCTGCATCGCGCTTGTCTTCCTGCGAGCGCCAGCCCTTGCGCGCTCCTTAAGCAGAACGATTGTTGTGGAATCACGCGGAGCAGGCCTGTTGTACTGCTTTTTTTCCCTGATTTCATCAAGCCCGTGCCTGAATTGTTCCATCGTGAGCCTTTTGTCAGGATCTTTTGCCCTTGCCGCCTCAACAAGATAAACAAGCTCGTCAGAAATGCTTCCTGCAAACTCAGTAAGCCGTGTAGGATGCCTCTTACCGGCAACCTTTTGCAGAATCTCATCAATGTTCCCCTCATAAGCCCGTCTTCCCGCAAGCATTTCAAAAAAAATCGTGCCAAGCGCATAAACATCAATTAGCGGAGTGGCTGTTTTTTCAGTAATTCCCTCCCTAGCAACCTCTGGAGCCATGTAGCCAGGAGTTCCCATGCGCGCGCCTGCCATTGTCATGCTGGTATCAATGTCCTTGCAAATCCCAAAATCAATTATTACAGGACTCAAGTCAGGCCTTAGAATAATGTTTGATGGTTTTATGTCCCTGTGAATCACTCCCTGACCATGCATGTAATCAACAGTTTCCAAGAGTGACGCCATTATTTCTGATGCCTTTTGTGGTGCTATCCTTCGGTCAGGCTGGCTGTTCAGGTACGCGTCCAAGGCAACACCATTAATGTGTTCAAGCAAAAGACACGTGCCAACATCACAAGCATCAACAATGCCAAAAGTGCGCACAATGTTCTTGTGATTGAGCTTTTTCAGTATTCTTGCCTCCTGCAAAAAGCGGTTTCTTGCGTCCTCATTAAGCATTTTTTCAAGGTCCTTGTCTGATTCTGAACGTTGCTTAAGCACTTTAACAACAACAGGAATCTGACCATCACGTTGTTGCTTTACCAATACCGGATCAATGTGTTCAAGCAGGACAGTATACTGCTCAAGCGCTGCCTGCGGCTTTTTATCATGCGGAGGACCTATTTGTATGAAATAGCTTTGTGCAGCATCATGAATCCTCTTGCGATACTCCGGATTCCTGATTTGTGCAGGGTTTGCCTCATCAAAAGGAATGTCCTCAAGCCCAAAAAGGCGCGGGTTTTCCTCACCGTGCGTAATCCTGCTTGCAAGAACATGCAACGGATTTGTCAGGTCTGCAAGATAAGCAGCACCAAGCCCTCCCTGTCCGAGCTTCCTGACTATCCTTCCAAACTCGTGACCATACAATGTCTTAAGCACTTGTTTCTGTTCGTCTGTCATTTCTGCCTGAGCGAGACGGCTAGAACACCCTCACTCACAGGAAAAACACACGTTTTTGATGCTTATAAAGGTTGTTGCGGGATTGGAGAGCATCAGCCCTTGACATTTCCAATTGGCTTGAAGCCGACAAGCTTTTTGCTAATGCCGAGCTTGTGCATGACATCAACAACTTCAGAGATTGACTTGTAAGCAAAACCTGCCTCTTCTGCAAGTCCTGAGAACGAGACTGTGCGCACGTAAATGCCGCGCTTTTCCATCTCCTTTTGCAATTGCTCCCCCCTGACCATGTGCTTGGCTTTTGTCCTGCTCATGGTCCTTCCAGAACCGTGAGCAGTGCTTCCCCAAGTTTCTTCCAATGCCTTGTCAGTGCCGAGCAAAAGGAATGAGCCTGTTTCCATACTACCACCAACAATAACCGGTTGCCCAATATCACGACAGAACGGCGCAAGCTCTTTCCTTGAAGGCCCAAAGCACCGCGTGGCTCCTTTCCTGTGCACAACCAGTTTTTTCTTTTTGCCATCAACATTGTGCTCTTCCACTTTTGCAATGTTGTGCGCAACATCATAAACCAAGTGCATTCCCAAATCATCAGCAGGGATGTTGAATACTTTTTCAAAACACTCCCTTATCCTGTGCAGTATGACCTGCCTGTTTGCAAAAGCAGCATTTGCAGCGCAAGCCATTGCCTGAAAATAATCTTGCCCTTCCTTACTATTGAAAGGCGCGCAAGCAAGCTCCCTGTCAAGCACTCTTATGCCATAATCCTTCATTTTTTTCAGGAAAACCTGCAAGTAATCAGTCGCCACTTGATGCCCAAACCCTCTTGAGCCGCAATGCACCATCACGCAAACCTGGTCAGGACTCGTTATGCCAAACTTCTTAGCTGTTTTCTCGTCAAAAACATCCCTTGCAACCTGAATTTCAAGATAATGATTCCCAGAACCAAGTGTTCCGAGCTGGCTTATTCCGCGCTGGACCGCCCTGCTTGAGACCTTGTCAGGATTTGCCCAAGAAATGCAACCAGAATCCTCTGTGTGCTCAAGGTCCTCATCCCAACCATAGCCCTGCTCAATACACCACTTACTGCCTGCCTTCATGACTTCAGCGAATTGGGAATTGTTGAGCTTGAGGAATCCCTTGCAGCCAACACCTGCAGGAACACGGTTAAACAAGGTGTCAACAAGTTCCTTGATTTTTGGCTTGACATCATTCTCAGTCAGCGTTGTTGTCACCAAACGCATGCCACAATTGCTTACCACGAACGAATTTGCAATAAAATTATGGTCTTTATGCACAACTGTGAAATCATAAACGAAGTCGTTGTAGGGAATTTCTTCTTTCTCAATTATGATGTCCCAGACCATTCCGCTTTTCCCTAAGCCGTCTGTTGCAATACGACAGAAGTCCTCGAACGATGGAAATGATTTAGGAATGCGCGGCCCTGTTTTGCGACCTTCACAAACAGAGCGCTGGATAAAGCGTTTGTTTGCCCAAGGACTGCCAAAACACTGCACGAGCTCTGCGATTGTTGCACCATTTGCATGAAGTGCAATAACACCCTCTTCAATACTTGCGCGTGCATTGACGATCACATTTTTCAGACGCGTATACTGAGTTGCAAGCAACGCAAGCCAGCGTTTCTTTCTGTGGTATTCAAATCCTATGCGGCCATAAAACTTAACAAGATTCTCATTGTCGCCCAAAACGTGCAGTCGAGTGCGATATGAATAAATTCCCTGCTCATTCACATAATTCTTTACCTCCTCGCTAATCGTGGCTTTTATGCCAAAATCAGCCAGCATAGTTTGCATATCCTGAAGGAACTTTCTGCCTGACACCCCTTCTCTCTTGTTTATGCCAATAGTAGGCACATAGAACGTTGATGGGTTGTCAGTCATTGTCTTCGGCGCACTCATTTCTGCACCAAAATATGCTGCAAAAAACAAACGTTTGTGCCAAAGCGGACTCTCTAAAACCCATGCGGGAACTCCATATTCTTGTTTTGCCTTGTTTCCTATCGGTGCGCCAAGCGCATGCAACAGCGCTACAAAACTCTGGGCCGAGACCCTGACTGCTGATTCTGTGTCAGTAAACTCTACAGGACCATAAAGAGTCCTGATTTTATGCGAACGAACGCGCTGATAAATGCGCGAAGGCGTAAAGCCGATTCTTAAAATATCCTGTCTTATGTCTTCAAGATTTTCTGGCTCACCCCAAAACCAAGCCATTGCCTTTTTGTCTTTCCCAGCAACAACAAGATGGCCGTCGCCCAGATTATATGCCAAGAGCTTTATCAAGTAAGGCAGATTTGGGCTATTGCGCCTTAATGGAAGCAGTCTGCGTTTTTTCAATTCATCAACAACTTGTTCAGAATTCAAGGGTGCAGGCAAATTGCGAATTGATTCCTCTGAAAGGATAACGTCATTATTACATTCATCACGAGCTACGCCTTCAAAAGGATATACCGCAATCCTGGCACTAAGAGGAATCTTCTCAAGTTCAAGCATTCCATCAGGAGTCCACAAAGGGTGGTCTGCAGTGGCAATAAGCTCCTGACCCGCCAACGTTCTTACGAGATACACCTTTGTTTTTGGTTTTTGCTTCATAAACAAGCAGACAGTTGTTGTATCCTCTTGCTTGTCCTTAAGGTTCATACAGCGCAACCTTGTTCTTGTATAATCATGCTCCATGCCTGCAATTGTTTTGTAAGAACCATGCTCATCCAAAATACGAGAATTACCACCAATGCAATTAATATCAAACCCGATTCCGCCAGGCGAGATTACTCCCTCTTTTTCAGGGTCAAACGCAGCAACACCGCCGATCGGAAAACCATACCCTGAGTGCGCGTCTGGCATGCAGTGCGCAAACTTCACAATACCTGGCAAACAAGCCACGTTTGTCAATTGGTCGAACACCTGCTCATCCATTTCCTTCATGAGCTTTTCGCTGGCAAAAATTCTTCCTGGAACAAGCATGCCCTGCTTGAATGTCGTTGGGATGTCCCAAACATTTTCCCTGACCTTGACAGCTGCTGCTCGTCCACTTGGCCGGCTTGGAAGCCCTGGCTTTTTTTCCTGCCCTGCGCCTTCCGCGTTCATATGTCTATCACCACCCTGCACTTCCACCCTTTTGGCGTTTCCTTGACTTCAAACATGTGCATCGTGACTGCCTTTAAGTCGTTGCCGAGCTTGTGCTTTTTCGGATCAATCTTTTCACCCTTTAATTCAGCAACAAGCTTGTAAGCCTTATTTTTGGTTATTGCAACTTTCACTGTTTTGAATATCAACTGCTCTGCGTCCTTGAAAAAAATAATCTCATTAAGGAATTCAAACAATAACTGACCAATGTCCTCATTCTCCATCACAATTTTCTTTGTCACTTTTGGCTCAACTGTTTCAAGCTTTGCCTGCGACTCAAACACTGCAAGGGCTGCATTCATGAACAAGTCATTCAAGTCCTTTCCTACAGCCTCAAATGCAAGGTCTGCTGTCACAATACCTTCAAGGAACCTGTAACCAGCCATGCAAATGACGTCAGAAGGTGCGTATATAAAGTTTTCCGCAGAATCACTTCTTCTTTTCCCAGTCAACCATCACTGCCTTGTCGCCAACAAGGTACTTGTAGCACGACAAGGCAGCCTTTGCGCCCTCGCCCGCAGAAATCACTGCCTGCTTGTAAGGAACTGTCGTGACATCACCAGCTGCAAAAATGCCGGGAACAGAAGTGCAATTGTTCGCATCAATCACTATCTCGTTCTTTTCGTTGATTTTAACCAAGTGCTTGACAGGAGTGACATCAACAGCGTAACCGATTTCCTTGAACACGCCATTGACAGCAAGAAGTTTTTCCTCGTTCGTTTCCACGTTCCTTATTTTGAGTCCTGTCACGAACTTGTCACCAACAATCTCAAGAGGCACATAAGGAGTTATTATGGTGATTAGCTTTTCCTTCCTGACCTTTTCAACACTGACCTCATCGCCCCTGAACTCATTCCTACGATGGACGAGATAAACCTGCTTGGCTCCTGCGTGCACGAGCTCAAGCGCTCCCTCAATTGCAGAGTTTCCTCCGCCAATGACTGCAACAACTTTGTTTTTGTACAATGGCGCATCGCACGTGGCGCAAGTGCTCAACCCCCTGCCAAGGAATTTGCTCTCGCCAGGAATGCCGAGCTCACGCGGAACAGCACCAAAAGCAAGAATAACCGCCCTTGCCTGATAAACATCATTATTTGACAGCAAGACCTTGAATGCAGTTCCTTCCCTGTCAATTCTTGCCACTTTGCCCATGATGAATTCTGCACCAAACGAAAGCGCATTTTTCTTGAACCTTTGCACAAGCTCTGCGCCTGCCATTGGCTCAACACCAGGATAATTCTCAATATGCGTGGTAAGATTCATCTGTCCTCCTATGTCAACAGAAATGACTGCAGTCTTGAGGCGTTTCCTGCACGTGTAAATTGCCGCAGTCAGGCCAGCAGCCCCAGCACCCACGATTATCACATCATATTCTTTCATCGGCACACAGACTAAGCCCGACCTATAAAAACCTTGTGAAAACAGGTTCTGTTAATTTATTGTAGGTAATCAATCTTCTAATTAAAAGAATTCTAAAGCCTAAAGCAGATTTGCAAGTTTCTTAATGTCTTTATTCGCCACGTGCGTGTAGATTTGTGTCGTTTTCAAATCTTTATGACCCAGCAATTGTTGGGTGTAACGGATATCAGCGCCGGATTCCAAAAGATGGGTCGCAAAACTATGCCTTAGCGTACGAGGCGTAATTTTCTTCTTTATTCCTACTTTCTTGGAAGCAAATTTGACAATCTGTTGGATTGTCCGCTTGTTGTATTTTCCTTCACGTTGGGAAACAAAAATTGGGCCTTCTTCCTTGGTTCCATACATTTTCAGCATATCAATCAGTTTTTTATGAAGGAATACAATCCTTTCTTTGTCCCCCTTTGCTGTTTTTAGATGGATTATTTCTCTGTCAAAGTCTACGTCTTCCCATTTGAGATTTCTTACTTCATCCAGACGCAAGCCAGCATAATAGAGAAACATGATAACAAGCTTATGCTTCCAATTGTTTTTCGTTTGTCTCATTCTGTGTAGCTTCTACCATCTTGCTTATTTCTTCTTTACTCAAAACTAAAGACAGTTTCAACGACTTTCTCGCGAGTGGAAGTTTTTCTTCAAATCAAGTATTTAGTACGTTTTCATGAAAGAACTTCAGAGCAAAATAAGCAGACCTCATTGTTGATTTGCTTTTGGTTGTGTAGGATAGCAGAAACTCTCTTAGCGTTTTGCCTGAAGATAAAAAATCCTTCACTATAGAAATATAGGACTTTCCTGTTTGATAGGAATACCTTCTGAGTTTTACCTCCTCAATCAGCTTGCCAATCAGTCTATACCTCTCTTCTGGAGAAGAGATTTTGCTATCATCTGCCATACAATCTATTATGAAGACTGATCATATAAAATCTCGCTTTTCATTCTAATTGCGGATAGTAAGCGAACATTTATCTCGCTTAATAATTGTTATGTGCAATATTACTTGGCACGCTCCTATTTAAAAATATTAATAAAGTTTGAATAATTTATTGAGATTATGAAAGATGAAATATTATCGTATCGTGAAATGTGCAATAAGATTCATGTAAATACAATTCAAAAAGGAATGAATTTTCACATTAAAGAAGGAATTTCGGTCATTTTAATGTCTGTTCGACCAGGGGCTCCTTATGATGATGAGATAGATAATAAAAAAAATCTATTAATTTATGAAGGTCATGACGTTCCAAAATCTAAACAAAATCCAGATCCTAAGTGTATTGATCAACCTTTATGGACTGACAGAGGAACATTGACGGAAAATGGCAAATTTGTTAAAGCCGTTGAGTATTATAAAAGAGGTTTATTTCCTCCTGAAAAGATACTCGTTTTTGAAAAACTGAATTCTGGTATTTGGTCAAAAAAAGGATTGTTTTCTTTAATCGATTATGAAATTAGAGAATCTAATGGTAGAAAAGTTTTCAAGTTTATACTTAAACCTATTGATGAAGAAATTGAAATACCTAAAGGAAAAGATGAAGAAGAACACAATAGGATTATCCCAACGAGTGTTAAAGTGGCAGTCTGGAAAAGAGACAAAGGTAAATGTGTTCTTTGCGGTTCTACCAAGAATTTACATTATGACCATGATCTGCCATTTTCTAAAGGTGGTAGTAGCATAACTGAGAAAAATGTTAGAATTCTTTGTGCTAAATGTAATTTGAAAAAACGTGATAAAATCGAATAGGGGCGTGCCTGCGTCATACTGTCGGTCGCTTCGCTCCCTCGTTCGCCTTGCAGGCTCACCACATAACAGCGATTAAGAGGTTCGAAGTCTTGCAGACTTCTCAGCCCAAATTTTCGCAAGCGAAAACTTCTCTTAATCGCATATGTTCAACGCAATTTGAGAACCTGCTTATTACCACCTCCGCCCAGACGGAAGCGCGCTAGTCCTTCGGACATATTGTCTCGCTTTCAGCGAGGCAGAAAACTTCTCTTAACCGACCAAACAAAAAAGATAAGGAAATGCTTCGCACTTTCCTCTAACAAAGGTTAAGAGGTTCGCTGTCGCTACACCCAAAGATTTTTCTTGACGGAACGGGCAGGGGCTTTTAAATTAAGAAAGTTTTATTTATTAAAATTCTGAAACCATTTGTTTTCGCTTCTTTCTTAAGAGATTCCAAAAATTTCTTTTGCCTTTCATCTAACTTTTCGATAAAAGAGTCATCTCCTGTTGTGAGTTTTAGAATAGATACTGGTTTAAACTTTTGATTATTAATTTCTACATCTTCAAGATTGGTAAATAGAATCATTTTTAGTAGCCCATCTTTAATATCTCCTAAAGAGGGTAATTTATTCTCTTTAGTGTGTTTGGCTTCGATTAAGTGAATATTTTTGTCATGCAATTCAATTTCATCTGAAGTAAAATAATAATTTCCACCAAGATAATTAGTTATTGTGATTGTTCCTTTTACTCCTTCCAAATATTCTTTTGGCTGTATTGTCACGCTTTCTCTTTTTTGAGCTTTTTCTGCTAGAGTTCTTGATAATTCCATAAAAGTATCTTTACCTTTTTTTAGTTCAGCTATCCTTTTTTCTGCTGATTCTTTTGAGTGCATTTCAACTCCTAATTTTTGAGAAATTTTGGCATAAGATTCTAGTGCTTTCCTTCCAATTTCAGCAATATTATCGATTTGCGATAAATTCCAATGTAATGCATCAGATTGATAGGAAAGAAGTTTCTTTATCTGACTTTTGAGATAATCAATATCAAATCTTTGTTCAGTTATCTTTTTTTCATATCTTGAACTTTGAGTAGCTTCGCTGTAATAAGCGATTATTACATAAACACCGAGCAAACTCATTAATGAAATGGTATCCCATTGTAAAAAATCTCTATCTCCATCTTTACCCTCATCTTTAAAAATAGGAATTATTGTTACCTTCTTACCAGCAAAAGCTAACGAATCATAAACTCTTGCATAGGGATAAGATCTTGTTCTTTTTGCAGAAACCCACCAACTTAAAGCAATTTGATTTTTATCATCAATCCTTAAAATAAATGTTGCTTCCTTTGAAAGTGCTTTATCCAAATCGTTAAAATTGAAAGTATGTAATTTTCTACATAAAAGAGGCGTATATTTTATTCCTTTAATTTTCGCGGTGATATTATTCATTTTATCCAACCTTTTGGCCTTTCTATTATTTCAAAAGTATCTTCATTTTCATTTAGAGTTTTTTGTCCATCAAAACCAAGTTTTTTCTTTATTATTGGAATCAATGATTTTTTGATTTCAATTCCTATACTATTTCTTCCTAATTGCCTGGCTACTTTCATTGTTGTCCCAGAGCCAACGAAAGGATCTAAAATAGTTTCTCCAATATAAGAGAATAATTTAATTGCTCTATAAGGCAATTCTTCTGGAAATGCTGCTATATCTTTCTCTAATGGAGAACCTGGCATTACATTATTCATTTCCCAAAGGGTCATAAACCATTTTTTCTCTTGAAATTCTTTTGTATCTATTTTTGATTTTTCTCTAATTTCTTTTGGAATGGATTTATAATCAAATTTACCTTTTTGAAAAATTATGATGCTCTCAAGAAGGTTATCAGGATAAAAATACATAGGATAAGGATTCTGAAGAATAACACCGCTTCTTCGACTAATTCTCAAATAACCTTCTGGTTTTTTCCAAATTATTCTATCTCTATATCTAAAACCTGCTTCTTGAAAAATTTTTATAGCGTCAGCAACTATTGGAAATTTCTCACCATCAATAAGCATATCATCTATGTTAAGAACAAAAATTCTTCCTTCAGCAAGAACCCTAAAAGATTCTTTAGCAACTTTCCTTAAAACCCCTAAATATTGTCCATAACTTTTGAATAATCCTTTATAATCAAAAGGAGCATTAAAATATGGTGGAGAAGTGATAATAAGATGAATACTTCCATCAGATAACTCTGACATATCCATGCAATTACCAATTATTAGTTTATGATGTGTTGCCATAGTTTATCCTTTCTTATTATTCTTCTTTAATTCATCAACCATAAAATTTTCTACTTGTTTAGACAAAATGATGCCTTTTTGTTCGCAGTATTTCCTATATTCTTCATAAATTTCTTCTTCAACACTTAATGAAATTGTCTTTTTTGCCATGATACTCAATCCATTTATGTATATATAAGCTTAAATGTTCTTCTTTATAAATCTATTGAAAAACCAAAAACAAAATCCCCTGCCCTTACGCAACCCCTTTTTATTTTATAGAAAATCGTGGCGTCCCGCCACCGCCGAATTCTGAACTCAAAATTACTTCGTAATTTTGCCACGCCCTGCGGGCTTTCACTTCGTTCAGGACGCCTAACAGCGATTAAGAGGGAAAATCCCGCGAATTTTCCCCAAATTTTCGCAAGCGAAAACTTCTCTTAATCGCATATGTTCATTTCAATTGAGTTT
>JAWCLR010000020.1:0-12843 GCA_038850615.1 Candidatus Woesearchaeota archaeon
TGCGAAAGGCTTCAGCTGCTGGTGAACGCGGATTTTTTAACGTTACCAAAGAACTGTCCATAAATGCTCCCAATACCAAACTTTATGGTAATACATTCCATGCGTGCAACGCGTTCCAAACCGAAGGCAAGAGCAAACTCGCTAGAACTATTTTGATCAAATCCCCGGGAAGAAAGGAAATTAAACCCAATGCAACAGATGTGCGGAAACTAGAAGTAAAAACTGTAAGCCAGATCAAGCCGCCAACGTAAATCAACAAATTGCCAATAATCATTGCCAAAGTCATCAAACGCCTTCCCCTATCACCAAGATAAATACCAACATAACCAGTAAGCTGATGAATCCCCTTAGTCCTCAACACAACCTCACCAATGCAGAGATTAACAGTAAGAATCACCATGCCAAGCAACAAAAGCACCAAAAGACCTGTCAGAAACCCTGCCTTTGCCATCACATAAGGAATACCAAGAACCCCTGCCCCAATAATCGTACCTACCAGTGTCGCAACCGCCTCATACAAATACAACTTTTGCACGCTCTTTTTTCCTCCGTTTAACATCATCTTGCCATTATGGAGCTACCCGGATTTGAAGGCAGCGCCACCCTCGCTAACGCTCGGCTGGCTGGCCGGTTCAAATCCCAAGCAGTTTTCCTCCGTTTAACATCATCTTGCCATTATGGGGCTACCCGGATTTGAACCGGGGTCGCAACGTTTTTCCCACTGGCAACATGCCAAGTCCCGAACGTTGAATCATACCAAGCTAGACCATAGCCCCTTGGTGATGAGCCCGCCCGGATTCGAACCGGGGACATCCTCCCTGTGAAGGAGGCATCATAGCCGCTAGATCACGGGCTCATATATAAAGATGCAAGCAACAACTGTTTTAAAAAGTTATGTGAATACTCGCTGATAATTCAGAAATATGTTGTTAGCAACCTCTTCTTCAGTAAATCCCTTGATTGTTGCAATGCGCTTGATTGTCAGCGCGACATTTGCAGGCTCGTTGCGCTCCCTTGGAACAGGACCAAGCCACGGAGCATCTGTTTCTGTCAAAATCTGGTTGATGCCAAGAGTTTGCACAACAGTCTCAAAATGCTGCAGGCGATAAATAACAGGCGGAATCGAACAGCACCAGCCGCCATCATTAATGCGCTTAAGCAGGCTTTTCCTGCCGTGAAAGCAATGAAAAACAACACTCTTCAGTTTGCTTGACTCAATCATTTGCACGCAGTCATCCTCTGCCTTTCTCGAATGAACAACAAGCGGCTTTTTGATTTTCTCGCAAAACTCAATTATTTTCTGGAAAATTTCCTTCATTTTCCTGATTATTTCAGGGTCCTTGATTTCAGCATAATCAAGCCCTGCCTCGCCAATGCCAACACAAGAATCCTTGTTCTTCTTAATCCATTCAAGCTCTGCATCAAGGTCAAAATGGCCTCCCCTCGTTATTCCGCACTCATCAGGCGCTTCAGAATAAATGTTCAAAGCGTCAAGGGGATACGCGCCAAAAGTGCAACCAACAATATCAGAATACTTCCTTGAAAGTTCAAGCACTTCCCTATTCGCAGGCGGACCAGTTCCTGAACAAATTATTTTCACAACACCTGCCTTTTTTGCGCGCTCAATCACTTCAGGAAGGTCCTTTGCAAAATCCCTGTGATTCAGGTGGCAGTGCACGTCAACAAGCTTCATAATCCTGACTTTAGCACGAAGATTTAAAAACCTTCCCTCGATGGCTTTAAACCGATGGAAGACAATCTAAAGAAAGGAAAAGAGAACGTCCTCAGGGAGTCAGAAGAGCCAGAAGGACCTGAAATACACGGCTACAACTTTGACAACGGCGTTGACTACGACAAGATACTTGACAGCTTTGCAACAACAGGCTTCCAGGCATCACATCTTGCAAAGGCAATAGAAATCATAAACAAGATGCGTGAGGAAAAATGCACAATATTCCTCGGTTACACCAGCAACCTCGTTACCTCGGGGCTCAGGGACATTTTCCGTTATCTCGTCCAGAACAAAATGGTAGACATACTCGTAACAACAGCAGGCGGGATTGAGGAAGACATAATCAAGTGCATAAAGCCATTCATCCTTGGCAGGTTTGACGCAGACGGCAAAGAGCTCAGGAAGAAGGGAATTAACCGCGCAGGAAACATCTACATTCCAAACTCAAGATACTGCAGGTTTGAAGACTTCTTCATGCCGTTGCTGGAAAAACTCGCGCAAGAACAAAAAGAAACAGGACAAATACTTACGCCATCAGAGCTTGTGTGGCGGCTCGGAAAGGAAATCAACAATCCAGAAAGCATTTATTACTGGGCTCAAAAAAACCAGATTCCTGTCTACTGCCCTGCAATAACAGACGGAAGCATCGGAGACATGCTCTATTTCTTCAGCTTCAAGCACCCAGAATTCAGGCTTGATATTGCCCGCGATATGAAAAAATACAACGACTTCACACTCAACGCAAAGAAAACAGGCCTTATTATCCTCGGGGCAAGCCTCATAAAGCACAGCATCCTAAACGCAAACATGCTAAGGAACGGATGCAATTACGCGGTCTACATCAACAACGCCCAAGAATTTGACGGCTCAGACGCAGGAGCAAGGCCAGAGGAAGCAGTCAGCTGGGGAAAAATAGCCCCAGAAGCGCGCTCAATAAAGGTCTTTGGGGACGCAACAATACTTTTCCCGCTGATTGTGGCGAAGACATTTGCGAAGAAATAATCACGCAATCTTCCAGATTTCTATTGCAATGAATGCCGTGAAATAAGCAAGAAAGAGTATGCCATGCTTCCAGTTGAGGACTTTTTTGCGCATAAGGAGCATAAGCGTCGTTATGCTCAAGGCAAGAAAAATAAAAGCATTTGCAACGCTCGCCACGCTTACCTGTAACGGCTTGATTATGGCAAGTATGCCGAAAAATAGCAGGAATTCGATCATCAAACTGCCCAGAAGGTCTCCCAAGCCGATGGCTGCATGTTTCTTGAAAACAGAGCGCAATTCAACAGCGACGTCAGGCATTGTGGTGCCTATGCCGATAATCGTCAAGGCTATGAAGTAAGTGGGAATCCCAAAATGGTTTGCAAGAGTCACGCTGCTGAACACAAGCCACCTGCCAGCAAGAAGAATTGCGGCAAGACACCCAAGAAAGATAAACGCGTCGCGCCAAATCGTTTTGAAGCGCACATTTTTCCTAATTTTTCCAAGCGTCCCTTCAATTTTCCACAACGTCGTGATGTAAATGCCGAAAGCAACCACCAAAAGGATTCCATCAACCCTGCTAAGCTCGCCGTCAAGAGCCAAAAGCAAAGGCAGCATCAGAAAAACCCACATCATGAATTTCTGTCTTGAAAAAATGCCTGCCTCAAGGGAAGTCCTCTTGCCCAGAAGCGCCAACAGGCCAAGCGCAAAACCGACATGAACCATATTTGAACCGAGGATTGTGCCAAAGCCGACACTGCCGTGGCCACTGACAAAGCCCGTGACAGAACTTATGATTTCAGGCGCGCTCGCAGCCATTGCAACAACCACAAGCCCTATTATTGCCTCGCTCAGCCCAAGTTTATGGGCATAGCTGGATATTCCCTCAACAAGAAGGTCAGCCGCCTTGAACATTATAAAAAGGCTTGCCACAATAATGATGCTGTTAAAAACTACAGGATTGGCATACAGCGCTTCAAGCATTTTCTATGGGTTTGCAGAGGGATATTTAAATACTCCGCTAAATGGCGTACCGACGACAACCCCTCTGGAAATGCACAAGCTTTAAAAAGGGCGGACCTGTGGAATAACTGAAGCCTTTTATTATAAGGGCAACAGGTTGAAATGAAACGGGTGATTATATGACTGTCGTCGGATTGCAAATAAACAAGATTTTGGTAGAGAAGATGGCGCCTGTAAAGGGCAAGGTAAGCGTGAACAACAACGTGGCAGTAAAGGATGTTGAGAAGACAGACTTAACATTTGGCACATCAAAGCAGGATGCCTTAAGATTCACTTACGAGTTCACCGCGAACTATGAGCCAAAGATAGCCCACATCCTTTTTGAGGGCACTGTCACGTACTTTGACACTCCGGCGGCAATAGAGGAAATACACAAGGGATGGAAAAAAGACAAAAAAGTGGCGCCTGATATCATGACAAACATCCTCAACAGCATACTTGCGAAGTGCAACATTGAGGCATTGCTGCTAAGCAGGGAAGTCAACCTGCCACCCCCAATCCCCATGCCCAGAGTTAAGGTCAACCCGCCCAAATAAAGGGCTTCTTGAAATCAAATCCATAAGACTCTTAAAGACCACACCTATTAAAAAAAACAATGGCAAAGGAAGTAAAGCTAAGGGTTGTTGAAGCAATACAGGACGATGTTAACAAAGGCATTGTCAGGATAGACAGCACTTTCATGCGCGAGGCGGACATACGTCCTGGCGACATAGTTGAGATTGAAGGCAATAGGAAAACTGTTGCAATAGCAGACAGGGCTCTTCCAGGAGACATCGGGCTGAACCACATTCGCATGGACGGCCTCTGCAGGAAGAACGCCCAGACAGGAATAGGCGAAACAGTAAAAGTCCGCAAGGTTGACGTCAAAGAAGCTAAGAAAGTCGTAATCGCGCCTGCCCGCGAAGGCATCATAGTCAAGACAAGCTCGCCGTATGTGTTCAAGCAAGGACTTCTCGGAAGAGCGGTAGTCAAGGGGGACATCATTTCCCTAGGCGGCGCAAGGCGCAGAAGGACAACAATGACAGGCTCACCGTTCTTTGACGAAGTCTTCAGCATGATGGAAAACGAGATGGGATTTGGAGGGGTGGGGTTCGGATTCGGAGACCTCAAGTTTGTCGTTGCAGAAACAAATCCGAAGCAACCAGTCATAATCACAGACTCAACAGAAATAATCCTCAACCCTGAAGCAATGGAAATAAAGGAAGAAGCAATGCCAGGCGTCACCTACGAGGACATAGGTGGGCTTGAGGAAGAAGTAAAGAAAATCAGGGAAATGGTCGAGCTGCCATTAAAACATCCTGAAATCTTCCAAAGACTAGGCGTTGACGCGCCAAAAGGCGTCCTCTTGCACGGACCGCCAGGAACGGGAAAAACACTCCTTGCAAAAGCAGTCGCCAACGAAACAAACTCCCACTTCATCGTCATCAACGGTCCAGAAATAATGAGCAAGTACTACGGGCAGTCAGAAGAAAACCTGAGAAAAAAGTTTGAAGAAGCAGAAAAGAACGCGCCAAGCATCATTTTCATTGACGAGATAGATGCGATTGCATCAAAGCGTGAGGAAACCCGTGGAGAGGTTGAAAGAAGGGTCGTCGCTCAGCTGCTTGCCCTTATGGACGGCCTGAAGTCACGTGGAAAGGTTGTTGTCATTGCAGCAACAAACGTGCCAAACATCCTTGATCCCGCACTCCGCAGGCCTGGAAGGTTTGACCGCGAGCTTGAAATCGGCGTTCCAAACAAGGAAGGCAGGCTCAACATTCTCAAGATACACACAAGAAACATGCCTCTAGCAAAAGACGTGAACCTTAAAGAAATCGCGGCAATCACACATGGCTTTGTCGGAGCAGACCTTGCCTCCCTATGCAAGGAAGCGGCAATGATAGTCCGCAGTAGGGTGCTGCCTGACTTGAAATACGACAAGGACGAAGCAGTCCCTGATTCTGTACTTGAAAAACTCCAGATAACAAAGGCAGACTTCAAGGAAGCACTAAAAGTTGTAAGACCAAGCGCGCTCAGGGAAGTGCTTGTGGAAGTGCCAAACGTGCACTGGTCAGACATTGGCGGTCTTGAAAGCGTCAAGCAAGAACTTGTTGAAGCAGTTGAATGGCCATTGAAACACCCTGAAGCATTCGCAAGGCTCGGCGTAAAGCCACCAAAAGGAATCCTGTTGTACGGAGCGCCAGGAACAGGAAAAACACTCCTTGCAAAGGCAGTCGCACACGAAAGCGAAGCAAACTTCATCTCCATAAAAGGACCTGAGCTCTTAAGCAAATGGGTTGGCGAATCAGAAAAAGCAGTCAGGGAAATCTTCAAAAAGGCACGCCAGACAGCGCCGACAATCATATTCTTTGACGAAATAGACTCGCTAGTGCCAAGAAGGGGCTCAAGCTCAGACAGCCACGTAACAGAAAGGGTGGTCAATCAATTGCTCACAGAAATTGACGGGCTTGAGGACTTGCACGACATAGTCATCATCGGCGCAACAAACAGGCCTGACATGGTAGACCCTGCACTGCTCAGGCCAGGAAGGTTTGACAGAATAATACTCACACCAGTCCCTGACAAGAAAGCAAGGCTTGAAATCTTCAAGGTGCACACAAAAGGAATGCCATTGAAAAACGTTGACATTGATTACCTGGCAGAACAAACAGAAGGATTTGTCGGTGCAGACATTGAGGCGCTCTGCAGGGAAGCGGCAATGCTCGCCCTCAGGGAAGACATAAAGAACAAGCAAATCACAGGAGACCACTTTGAGCAGGCATTGATGAAAGTCGCGCCATCAGTCACAAAAGACGTAGAGCAGATGTACATTGCCCTGCAGGACAAGTTCAAGGCGGCAAGGGCAAAAGAAATGAAAGCAGAAGCAAAACCATTGTATTTCGGATAATTCTGCTCGAAAACTATATATACACTCATTCTGCCACGCTATTACATGGTAAATCAAGTAAGAGCAAGGCACATTCTGGTAAAGACCGAAAGCGAAGCATTTCAAGTAATATATGACGTAACGCACGGCAAGGACTTTGGCGCAGTGGCTGCTGAGAAATCATTGTGCCCAAGCAAGAAAAAAGGCGGGGACCTGGGATGGTTTGGGCGAGGGCAAATGGTAAAGGAATTTGAAACAGCAGCATTTTCGCTGAAACCAGGAGAAATATCAAAGCCCGTAAAAACACAATTCGGCTGGCACGTAATCAAAGTCGAAGAGGTCAAGTAAATGGCAAAAACAGGTGACAGAGTAAAGGTCATCACAGCAGAAGAAACAATAGAAGGGGTACTAATGCCTGACGAGAAGGATTTCGTCGTACTGAAACTTGACACGGGCTACAATATTGGAATTGACAAAAAGAGAATAAAAGAAATCACTCTGCTGAAGGAATACCAGCCAACCAAGACAACGATGCCAAAGGCAGAATACAAAAAAGAACTACCAACAATCACAATACTTCACACAGGCGGAACAATAGCGAGCAGGGTTGATTACGAAACAGGCGGAGTAATTGCACAATTCAAGCCAGAGGAAATGCTTGAAATGTTCCCTGAACTCAAGGAGATAGCAAACATACGCTCAAGGCTCATAAGGCAAATGTTCTCAGAGGACATGCGATTCGGGCATTACAACATCCTTGCACAAGAAATAGAAAAAGAAATCAAAGAAGGGGCTGACGGAATAATAATAACACACGGCACAGACACCCTGCATTATACAGGAGCAGCACTGAGCTTCATGCTCCAAAATTTGGGAGTTCCCGTGATTCTCGTCGGAGCCCAAAGAAGCTCTGACAGGGGAAGCACAGACGCAGCCCTTAACTTGATTTCAGCAGCATTCTTCATTGTTGCAAGCAAGGACTTTGCAGAAGTCGCGTTGTGCATGCACGAAAGCATAAACGACGACTGGTGCATTATTTTGCCAGGAACAAAAAGCAGAAAAATGCACAGCTCACGAAGAGATGCATTCCAAGCAATAAACACAGAGCCATGGGCAAAAGTGAATTACAAGGAAAGAAAGGTTAACTTGCTAAGAACAGGCTACAGAAAAAGGGCAAAAACGACGCCAACGATAAGGCAGTTCAAGGAGCACATAAAAGTTGGAATTCTCAAAATGCATCCCAACATGTCGGCACAAGAAATTGAGTTCTACAAAGGTTATGATGGGCTAATTGTTGAAGGGACAGGCCTTGGTCACATGCCAATAAACGAGATTGACGACCTCACAAAAGAACACACAAAAATAGCAGAAGCAATCAAAAAACTTGTGCAAAACGGGACAATCGTGGCAGCAACAACACAAACAATTCATGGCAGAATAAACATGAACGTTTACAGCACAGGAAGAAAAATGCAAGAATTAGGAATAATCGGCAATTATGCAGACATGACTCCTGAAACAGCATTCATCAAGCTCGCATGGCTGCTCAGCAATTACCCAAAAGACAAGGCAAAGGAAATGTATTCACAAAACATTGCAGGAGAAATAAGCCAGCGCCTTGAGAACATTGAGCCAAAAAAATTCAAATGAAGCACATAAAAGACGTCCTTAACAAGATAATCTGGGACGCTCGCGAACACCCTGAAGAATACACCATTGGCTATCATGACAGGTTTCAAGACAAAATAATTGAAATCCCATTCAAAGAAATAAACAGGATTGAGGAAGGATTCGTAATAATTGAGCGTGCAGGCGAGGAAACAATGATTCCACTGCACCGCATCAGGATTGTCAGGAAAAAAGACGAGGTTGTATGGCGGCGCTTGACTACAAACAATTAGGATTAAAATGCGGAATTGAAATACACCAACAGTTGGAAGGAAAAAAACTCTTTTGCAAATGCCCAACAATCATCAGGGAAGACGAACCGCATTTTTCAGTCGTGAGACAATTAAGGGCAGCAGCAGGAGAAGCAGGACAGGTTGACATTGCAGCCCTCCAGGAAATGAAGAAAAAAAGGCAGTATTCCTACCAGTGCTACAAAGACACCACCTGCCTTGTTGAGCTTGATGAAAGCCCGCCAGAAGCAATAAACCAGGAAGCATTCAGGACAGCACTGCAGGTCTCAAAGCTCCTGAATGCAAAGACGGTGGACAGGGCCCACGTAATGCGCAAGACAGTAGTTGATGGAAGCAACACTTCTGGCTTTCAAAGAACAGCATTGATTGGAATGAACGGTTCAATCAATACCTCTTTCGGCAACATCAGCATTCCAACAATCTGCCTTGAAGAAGACTCCTGCAGGACAATAGAAGAAAAACCGAACGAAGTTGTTTATTCGCTTGACAGGCTCGGAATCCCCCTTCTGGAGATAGGAACAACGCCCGACATAAAAAGCCCAGAACACTGCAGGGAGGTGTGCGAAAAAATCGGATTGCTATTGCGAAGCACAGGAAAAGCAAAACGCGGCATAGGAACAATAAGGCAAGACATAAACGTAAGCATAAAAGGAGGCAACAGGATAGAAATCAAAGGAGCGCAAGACCTGAAATCAATACCGCTCCTTGTTGAAAGAGAAGCAATAAGACAAATAAACCTTCTTGAAATCAAGGAAGAACTTAAAAAGAGAAGGATAAAGAAGTTTGAAGCGCAAATAAAAGACATAACAAACCCAACAAGGAATTCAGGCTCAAAAATAATCAAGAAGACAATAGAAGCAAACGGAGTTGTTCTTGGAATAAAACTGCCCGGCTTTGCCAGGCTTGTTGGGAAAGAAATACAACCAGGAAGAAGGCTTGGAACTGAATTCTCTGACCGCGCAAAAGTGATTGCCGGAGTTGGCGGAATATTCCATTCTGACGAACTCCCAAATTACGGAATAACAGACCGAGAGGTTGAACTGATAAAACACGAGCTCGGATGCCTTGAAAATGACGCGTTCGTAATTGTTGCAGACACCAAAGAAAAAGCAAAGAAAGCCCTTGAAGCAGTTGCTGAAAGGGCAAACGAAGCAATTGACGGAGTGCCTTGCGAAGTCCGCGGAGCAAAAAGCGACGGAAACACAACATACCAACGACCAATGCCCGGAGCTGCAAGAATGTATCCAGAAACAGACATCCCGCCAATAACCATAACAAAAGATTTGCTTGACTCAATAGAACTGCCTGAATTAATTGAGGACAAAATCAAGCGTTATGAAAAAATGGGCCTTGCAAAAGACCTTGCAGAACTCACAGCGCGCTCTGAAAAGGCAAGATTGTTTGACAAGTTCGTCACAGAATTCCTTGAACTCAAGCCAGCATACCTTGCAGAAGTGCTTATGACGAGCGCAAAAACAATCAAGCGCAACCACAACATTGACATAAACCCAACCGAACAAGACTTCATTGAACTGTTTGCTGCATTAAGCGCAGGCCAAATAACAAAAGAATCAGTCCTTGACATCCTGAAGGAAAACAAGCCAGTCTGCGAGGTACTTCCAAAATACCACACACTGCCGGACAACGAATTAAGGGCTGCATTAAAGAAAATAATCCTTGAAAACAAAGGAATGCCTTTCAATGCATTAATTGGCATTGCAATGAAGCAATTAAGGGGCAAGGCGCCTGGGGAAAAAATCGTCCAGTTCCTCAAGGCGCTTTCTTCCTAGCAAAATAAAGAAAACTCATCAGAATTATTGCGGCAAATGTGCCAAATGCATTCCAGACAAGGTCGAGCTCTGTATTTATGTAGCCGCCGCCAAGATTCTGTATTGCATCCATTTGTGCTGTTGTGATTGGTTGGCCATCCCCAGGACCACCAAAGAACAACCCGCCCTCGCCATAACCAAGGCTAAGATATCCCATAAATTCAATGTTTTCTATCACTGCACCAATACCAAGACCGCTTAAAAGAACAATGATCAGGACAGCCCACGTTTTTGTGCTCCAAAAACGCTCCGCCATCCACTGGCGCGCAAAATTGTAAAGAAATATCGTGAATGAAAACAATGGAAAACCATGAGTAACGTGGTCCCACTGCAAGGGAATTGGCGAAACATTGTACCAACCAAAAATACCGCACAAATGGCTTGCAAAACTCAGCACGAGCAAAGTATACACAGGAACATTCAAGCGCCAAAACCTAAAAGTTAAGTGAAGAAACAAAATGAAAACTGCTGAAAAAACAATGTCAGCACCATAATACTTTGCCAAATCATTAATCCAAGCAATAGCATAAAAAACCAAATAAGAAAGAATTGCTAGAACCGTAACTGGAGTGTGCCTTTTCATCACAAAAGCCACGAGAATGCTGTTTTTAAAGCTTGAGGCTCACAGCATCGTCAGGAGGTTTGCTGCCCAAAGCATTCCCTCATCACAAACATAAAACAAGCTCTTGTACGGCTTTCTGCCGTCTGGCTCATACACCTCCAGAAAAGTCCTGTAGCCCTCAACAAGGTTCTTGTATGCACGGATGTGCTGTTCTGCCCTTTCAGGATCAATTTTCTTCAGCAATTGGGTATACCACATGCCAAGATGAGCCCAGATCGCACTGCCTTCATAGTTTGGCGCGAACAACTTCTGGGAAAGAACGTCTGCAGTCATCCTGAAGGCAGTGTATTTGAGCAGAAAGGGATAATCAAGACCCTCATTCTGCAATGACTCAAATGCTTTTTTTCATTAATTTTTTATTGTCTATCACACCAGTCCAAAAAGGAAAAACCTGCGCGTCTCCCGCCACATGCTCCTTGCCGCTCAAGTCATCAAGAAAATAATCCCCAGTCCAGTAATGCTTCAGCAGAATTTTCTCGGCATCAGGGCGTGTGCTTAATCCCTCTGCATTGTCAAGCTCCTTTGCAAGCATTCCAACCATACAAGTATCGTAGCAACTCCTGCGTCTGTAAAAACCATCCTTAATGGAAGAGAATTTTTTTTGTCTGCCACAAGCGCAGTATCATAATCAATCACCCGTTTCTCATACAATTGGGTTTGAGCTTCCAAGAACACCTTGTGTTTTCTTCAACAAATTCTTAGCACGCGCCACATTAAGAGAGCGAACAAGAAAAGGCAAGGAATCAGGAGCAAAACAAAGAAAATTAAAAGGCCTCCCAGACGGCGAGATTGTCGTGGCAATACTACCAGCTCTTTCAAACCTTTCAAGGACATAAGCAAGAGTCTTCAGCACTTCTTCCTTGTAGCCAAGCTTCAGCAAGGAATCAATGCACCACCCAAAATCCCTTGCCCAAAACCCTGAAAAATGCCCTGAGCTCGCCTGGAAATAATTGCCGTTTCAGCAATCACTGATTATTTGCTCACAAATCTGCTTCGCATCGCCTGCGTACTTGTGAAAACCCAGCACGCGGACTCCAACAGAACGAAAAAACATTCTGAGCCCTTCTGATATTTGAGGCATAAACGCGCCCGGGAGGATTTGAACCCCCGATCTTTCGGTTAGGAACCGACTGCTCTGTCCAAGCTGAGCTACGGGCGCAACAATACGCCTCATTCCGGAGGCTATTTAAAGATTGTCATACAATAAGGATGTTATGAAGCTGAAACAAGTGCCTGAGGACTTTATCGTAAAGGAAATAAGCACTATCACGCCTGAAAAGGAAGGCGAATACACTTATTTCCTGCTCAAAAAAAAGAATTACACCACGCTTGGCGCATTACAGCAGCTTGCTCTTGCCCTCAACACGCCACTGAATTGGTTTGGGTGCGCAGGAAACAAGGACAAAGTAGCTGTGACAGAGCAGGTTTGCTCCGTGGCAACAATTGCACCCGCATCGCTAAAAAGCCTTGTGTTTGATAACCTATGGCTTGAGCCGTTGGGAAAAGGAAGCAAGCCTGTAAGTCTTGGGGACTTAAAGGGAAACCATTTTGAGATTACTGTTCGTGACATTGACGCCCTCCCTGAACCCAAGACGCGCTTCATCAATTATTTTGGCGAACAGCGCTTTAGCACACACAATGCGGCAATAGGCAAAGCGCTGGTCAAGAGGGACTTTCAGCAAGCTGTCGCCCTGCTTCTCGAGAGCAAAAGCATTGCGTCGATGGCAGTGCAGCAGTCGCTTGCATCACAACCGAAAAACTATCTGGGAGCGCTAAAAACACTCCCGCTAAGGCTGCTGAGATTTTACATACACGCATACCAGTCATTGCTGTGGAACGAGCTCGCAAAAAGGCATGCAGAAACATCTAACGAG
>JAWCLR010000020.1:12853-13987 GCA_038850615.1 Candidatus Woesearchaeota archaeon
TCGGCTTTGGCACAGTGCCCGACAAACAACTGGACGAAATCCTGAAGCGCGAGCAAATCACGACAAGGGACTTTGTAATAAAGGAATTCCCTGAACTAAGCTCAGAAGGCACTGAGCGCGATATCTTTGCAGAAGCTTCTAATTTGAAAATCACCCCCCTTGAAAATGACGAGCTCAACCCCGGCAAAAAGAAGACAAAACTGACATTTACCCTCCCACCAGGATGTTATGCAACAGAATTCGTTAGGCAATTGTTCAACCAAGCTCTTGCATAATTGCTTTGAAGACCTGCTCGACAGTGCCTCTACCATCAACTCGGTGAATAATCCCACGCGGCTTGTAATACTCAACCAGAGGTTCTGTTGTTTCATGATAAATTTTCAGGCGGTTCCTGACAGCCTCTGGCTTGTCATCCTCGCGCTGCACAAGCTTTCCACCACAAGCGCTGCACGCCTTGCCGATATCCTCAGGAAGCCCATAAAGAGGAATCCTGCAACCAACACAAACCCTTCTTGCAGAGAGGCGCTTTACTGCAATATCATCAGGGATGTCAAGGAATATTACTGCATCAATGTCTGCAATGCCGTCAAGAAACTCTGCCTCCTCAAGTTGGCGCGGATAACCGTCAAGAACAAAACCATTCTTGCAGTCAGGCTCTGAAAGCCTCTGCCTAATGACCTCGTTAACAATCCTGTAAGGCAATAACTGCCCTTTTTTCATTGCGCCTTCAATCTTTTTGCCCAACGCAGTCTTTTTTGCAACCTGGTCGCGCAGTATTTGTCCTGCGTCAATGTGGGGAATATTGAAACGCTTGCTTATGAGGTCTGCCTGCGTGCCCTTGCCAGAGCCTTGGGGTCCGATAATAACAATTTTCATCCAAAGTACCCCACAACATCCTTTTGCTCAATTTTTTTGGGCCAGCAATCAGCCAGTTTTTGAACCAACGGCCTCAATGCCTGCCTTGCTACAGGGAATTCATTTGCAGCACGCGTAATGAATGCGGCATCTTGTGCGTCATCAACAGCAAGGTCAGTTGTTATCGAAGCCCTGTAAAGAGCCATGAGCGCCTGGAACTGCTTCAATACTTCCCCCCGCTCTGATTCCGTAAAGCACCTGTACTCAAAAAGCGAGCAG
>JAWCLR010000021.1:0-13592 GCA_038850615.1 Candidatus Woesearchaeota archaeon
TTTGGGCTTCAAAGGCAACGATAGACCCGTCTTTTTTTCTTATTTGGATTATTTTTCCCATCCCAATCCCGAAAACCGCTAACAGGGGTTTAAATATAAATGTTTCGTCGAAAAAGAAATATTTACAATAGTAAAAATAATTATTAGTTAATCACTCATTAGTGATAAAAAAAGAAAGGTTTATATAGAAAAGCAACTTATTAAACATAACAAACAAATTGTTTTTGAGATTGAGTGAAGATGGCCAAACAAACAAGCACTGGCATTTTGAAGGCGCGTGTTCCAAGAAACCTGCTGGCTGCCTATGAATTTGTCTTGAAATCGCGCCCTCAGCTCCTAAAAGAGTACGATGAGAAAGTGCTCGATGGGTATGATGCAGGTGTTGAACTTGCTTACTTTTTGCATACGGGAAGCGATTATGATTCCCTGCGCAATGACCTGCTGGAAAAAATCTGCAATGCTGCTTTCAGGAACATGCGCTTGCCGTTGGAAATGGTTGATCATGGCGAGCCAAGCAGGTATGGGTTGAGGCGCAGTTTTGTTGACATGCTGAAAGTATTTGCCCACGTGCAGGAAACAGCATCAGGCGAAGAAATAAGGACGCGCCTGAAAATGATAAGGGAGACATACTTGCTAATGAGGCGCCTTATAGTCAAGTATGACAGAAGCAGAAAATGATACCGCACAAGATTGTTGTTTTTGACCAGGATCCTTCGGTTAGGAAATTGTTAAAGGACAGCATAGAACAAATGAGTTTTGTCCAGGAGAGCGGTTATTTTGTTGAGGCATTGCCAGAGCCCTGGAATGCCAAGGACCAGGTTGATGCTGATACTGCCCTTGTGGTTGTTGGGCATTATGCCAATGGTCAGATTCCTGAATGGTCTGCATTGCATTATGTTCGCGACGTGCCAGGCAATGTTCCTGTGATTGCTGGTTCTGCATGTTGGGATTCTGAAATGCGTGATGCTTTTGTGCGGGCAGGCGCGCATTTTACTTATGACCGTCCTGTGAAGCTTAAGGGCCTGGAAGGGATGGTCAAGGCTGCGTTGAAGGTTGGGCACGCACTTAAGCGCCTTCGTAATGACAAGGATTACATTGTTGCCACTCATTTGGGCAGCGGTAATGACGTTATTTCTGTTTATAGTGTGCCAAAAAAATAATTGGTAATTTCTGCCAACATGTTTAGAGCTTTCAGGAATTAGAACAAAATATTAAAAAATAAAAAAAGAAGCGTTTTTTTACAGCTTCTTTTTCACGTCGCTGATAATCTTCTTTGCGTCTTCCTTGAACGCAAGGCCGAAGCTGATTCCTATCAGGAGTGCAAGCATCAAGACAATGCCTCCCAGGATGATGAGGAAGCTGTTTTGTGCCATTGCAACCTGGACTCCGACTTGGTCAAGCACGATGAGTGCTGTGAAGACGTAAATGACCCATTTTGCAATTGCTCCCACGATCTTGGAGCCTTTTGCCTTGGTTTCAGCAACCTTTTTCTCAACATACATTCCTGCAAGGATTCCTATCAGCCCGATAATCACCGCCACTATCACGTTTGGAATCCATACAGCAAGCGATGCAAGAAATTCAGAGAGCGTTCTCAGTTGGATTCTTGCTGCGGTTGCTCCGAGGAAGAGCACTATTATGTACCACTTAACCACGAGGCCAAGCAGGTGGGTTAGGTCAAACTTGCCTATTGCGCGCGACATATTGGTCTTTTCAAATATCCATTCGTCAAACTTTATTTTTCTCAGCACTTTTTCAAGCACTGCTGAGACCGCGAGCGCCACGAGGTAGCCCACGATGAGTATTACTATTGCTGCGATAATGTCAGGCACTGCCTTAACGAGCCATAGCCAGATGCTCACGAATGGGTCCACAATGGACGCGCCTATTTTGCTTAAAAACGCCTGAAATGCCATTTTGTATTTCACCTCTCTTTTTTTGTTTAACCGTTTTTAGTCCGGTTTATGACTAGGTTTTGTATTTGGGGTTTTTAATCTTTGTGGTTTTGGGGCAGAGCCTTCCGGCTGTTCTTTGTTTGATAAAAAAAGAAAGAAGAAAAAAAAGAAAAAATTAAGGCAGTTTTTAGACCGCCTTGACGGTTATGTCCGTCATTGTGGTGCCTGAGATCTCAGCTTCCTTGCTCTTCACGCTTGCAATCTGGCCTGTCGCGAGTGCGCGTGCTACGCGCCTTGTGTCCTGACCAGTCCTGCCAGCTGCGAGCAATGCAACGTTTCCGTTTGCATGCTGGTAGATCTTGGCAACGCCCTTCACGATTGATTCCCAGCACGGTTCTGGGTTGCCCATGAGCTGTGCTGCAATCGGGTTCGCGCACGGACCACCAACAACTATGGCGTTGTACTGGGTGATGTCAGCCACTTCGCTTGCCAACTTGGATACTCCAACTGGCAATGGCTGCACTTTCTCAGTCACTCCGCCTTCAACTGTCGTTGTCGAAACAAGACCTCCTGTGACGAACACACGTGCACCACGCTGCGAGAGCGGGTACTCAATCGTCAGGTCTTCTGCCTTGTCAGTCGTTGACGGCTCGAAAACTTCCAGGAATACGCCATAGCCGCTGAGCGACTGATAGAGGTCCTCGTTTTCCTCAAGCCCGTATGGTCCTTGTAAGAGTCCCAAGCGTCCCCTGAGGTTCTGCACTCCAACCTTGTCAGGCGCGCGCGAAACAACGTCCCACGAAATGCATTCGTCAGTGGTTGCCTCGTCAAACTCCTTTGCAAGAGTTGTGAGGTTCACTGTGAACGCCCCGGCATACATAACATCTCCTGACGGGTTGTTGCATACCAGCGTGCTGTTAAGGTAGGACAACGTGTAGTTGCCTGCCACCATACACGCAGTTCCGTTGTAGACGTTGATGATGCCTTCGCCCTGCACTCCGATGGAGACAGAGTTTGATGCGTTGTCAATGACTCCGTTGCCGTTCAGGTCAATCGCAAGCGGGTATGGCGACGTCAATGACACGTTGACGATGTATGTCTTGCCGCCAACCACCAGGTTTGCAATTCCTGATGTTCCGTAGTCGGTGTACACGACTTCACGTGTGCCTGTTCCCAGGTCTGTGAAGGACAACTGCCTGTTTGTGGTGTCAGCAGAGTCATAGCGCAATACGTGCGTGAAGCACGTGTTGTCCCTTGCCTCAACCATACAGTCGCTGAGGACAAAGTAGTCGCGCTTGCCAATGACCTGTTCCTTCTTTTCTATGAACCACAGGTCGCCGGTGTCCTTTCCGAACTTGAACTTGCCGTCACCAGCTGAGGATCCGCCTTCGTTGCTTGCGAAGGGCACGTCATAGAAGATTCCTTCCTGGTTGGTGAATTCAAGGTCGTACTTTGTGTTTCCGGCTGCGTCCAGGCGGACAATGGTCACGCCAGTGTCCATCAGTCCTTCGTAGCGTATGTCCCAGAACGGTGTCAGCATTCCCTCTGGCTCGTCAAGCTGCTCGCGCAGCCCGCTTCCCGGCGGGATGTAGACGTCTCCAAGGACTGCGTCAGCATCAAGCATGTACTTGATGTTGCTGAACTCGTACACGCTTCCTTCTTGCGGGGCGCAGGTCGGGTTTGCTGAAACAACAAATCCGCCTGAGGAGAACGTTCCTGAAATCGATGTCCAGGCTTCCTCAATGCTTTCCTCGTTCACTTCTGTGCCACCCTGTATTGCGGTCTGGTCTGCGGTGTTTGTGTCGTGGAAGGTTACTTTGTACGCTCCGATGTAGAACTGGACGATGGACTTCTGGATGTCCTTTCCTGTTGCCAGGATGTCGCGGATTCCGATTTGGGTTCCGTCTGCAAGGACATCGGTTTCTCCGTCCTCGAGTTCGTCAGTGATTTCTCCGTTAATGCGGAACTTCACTGAGCCCTCGCCGTTGTTCGTTGTTTCGGAGATGACAAGCACCTCAACCTCGTATTCCTTGCCGTCAACGACATAGGTTTCCTTGTCATTTTCGCCAAGGATTGCTGAGATTGCTCCTCCCATCAAGTCGATTGTGACATCCGGCTTGGCCTCTGCTGATGAGCAGTTTGCAGCGTTGGACTTGACGTCAGTGTCAACAATGACAAATGGCTGGCCCAGCATTATTATGTCTTCGTCCTCGAGGTCTACCAGGTCATCACCCCTTGTCTTGGACTTGAGGCCTTCTTCGAACTCAAGCTCCCACTCAAAGAGCCTTGAGCCCTCAGCCCAGTGCAAATAGTGTCCCACGCGGTCGCGCTCGTCGCGGCCGAACATGACAACACCGCTTCCTGGGGTTGTGCTCTGGTTCGTCCTGTTGAACCTCAAGTACTGGTTGTACTCGGTCGAGCCCTTGTCAGTGACTATCTGGCCGCCCTTGAGCATGTCAAGGTCAACCTCTGTGATAGTTTCACGGACGTCACCAATGGCCTCGTTAATCTCGAGCAAGTCTGACGTGCTGCCGATTTCGACTGCGTCTCCCTCGACAACAACTCCCTTGCCGCCACCGGCTGCCAGCGTGGTCTTCACAACCGCTGCTGCCTGCAGTCCACCGACAATGTCTCCCATGCCAACGACGTCAATTGCGTCTGCTGCATCTCCGACCACTACGGCCAGGTTTGAGGCAGGCGCTCCATTGACAACGAAAGGCGCGGGCCAGTCGGACAGCTGCACTGCCGAGGCACCGAAGATTGTCGCTCCTACCATGGTAATACCCATGCCAAGGGCAACCATCTTCTTTACCGCTTGTATTGCTTTCATTATCTAAACACCTCCGTGTTTTTGCCTTTTAATCTTTACACCTTTGTAAAGACTCTTGCCTCACTTTTTTCAAGTGCGGCTATATAAGTTTTTGCTATCTAGAACATATATGTCGTTGCATATACGTTCTTCTGTTTCCGCGTCAGCCATACAACTAAGCTGACTGGCTCATTAAAGTTTGCCTGATGGGATTATAAATTTTTCGCAAAACACCCCCCAATTATTGTCGGAAAAATACCGACACTGCCCAATAATGCTGAAAACAGGCATTTTAAGGCAGTGCCACTAGCCAATAACAACATAAATGAAAAGAATTTTTTGTCAAAAACGAAAAAGCAAGCCAGTATACTATTTTGGTTTTTATCGACGATAAACCCATCCAAAACAAAGTCTGGATGAAAGATCCATACTTGAACTGTTTTTGCATGTTTATTGCAGTGAGCCAGAACACATCAAGCAAGGATTTTTGGGTTGCCCAAACATACCTAAAGAAAAAAATAATATATGCAACCTTCTGTGTTGTTGAGTTATGACAAATAAACTTAAGCCGAACAAGGTTGGGCTTGCACTTGCCTGCTTGGTTGTGGCGTACCAGCTGGTTTGGATACTGGCAGTAGCCATTGGCAAGCAGCCACTGCTTGACTGGATACTGGGAGTACACTTCCTGGCAGACGGCCTTAAGGTGGCGCCTGTTACTATTGGAAAGGCAATTGTCTCCCTGCTCATCCACTTTGTGGCTGGCTATATCCTTGGTTGGCTGTTTGCAACAATCTGGAACAGGACAAGATAATATAATATACTACCTTATCCAGAAACAGCAAGTATATAATAGAAGGATGTATTTCTTTTGTTATTTGCGGCGGTGCCTGAGCGGCCAAAAGGGCTGGCCCTAGGAGCCAGTGGCTTAGTGCCTTCGCAGGTTCAAATCCTGTCCGCCGCATCACAGAGTGAGCAAGGACAGGTTCACCAACCGCAGTTGACCGCTACACCTGAGTTTCAGAAATTCTGCCAAGAATACTTCCGCATTTTTGAAGTTTTGCCAAAGCCGCAGCTTGCGCACACTTTTTTGGCAACATTGTAGCTGTGCCTTCCGCACCTTCTGCAGATTATGTGAGATCTTCCCTTGCTCCGCTTGCCCATTGAAGGCGTTCCCTTGACCATAATTGTTCACCGTTTGGACCGTAAACAGTTCACACCTGCTTTCTTTATTGCGGTGATATCAATATGATTGTGTCTCCGCGAAGGAAGGTTGTACCAAGTTTTCTTGACACGTTTCCTTCCACGCGCTCCTCTGTGTCGTCAAGCACGCAGTTGATGTGTATGTCAAATGCCCTGAGCGTTCCGATGAACTGCTTTCCGTTCTTCAGCTCCACAAGCACTTTCTTGTCTCTTGCGCGGTTAAGCGCGTCCAACGGCCTTGCTTCCATTTTACAAATCACCCCAAAAGGTAAAACAATATTGACGGCAAATCAAAGGGTGGTTTATAAAACTATTGGTTCAGAAGCCGTAGCTTTTCCTTCTTTTTCTCATCCAGCGCGGCACAACGATGTAGATTATTATTCCAATCATTGTTATTCCGACTGCAATGAGGAACCAGTATGCTGGATTTTTGTCCTGCTTTTCCTCGAATGCGGGTGTTTCAGGGAGGTTTTTGCGTGGCTCTGTCTTTGCAGGCGCTGGCGCCGTTTCTGGCTGAGGCGGTGCTGTTCGCACTGGCTCTGGGACTGCGACGGCTGCTGTGACTTCCGGCACTGATGTGTTTGCCCGCGGCTCTGTTGCGTTTATCTGGGCATCCCCTTGCGGTGTTTCGTCGCAAACATTCCCCATGTTGTCTTTGTCAGAGTCTTCCTGTTCAGGGTTGTTCTTGTCAGGGCAGTTGTCTGCAAAGTCAGGGATGTCGTCATTGTCCGTGTCCTCGCCGAGCAGCACGGCAACTTCCTTGTTCTCGTCAATAAATGCAAGGATGTTGTCATAAAGCACTGGCTCTGTTCCTGTTATGCCCAGGGGTTTCTCAATTCCTGTGCTTATCCTGTAAACCCAAAGCGCGCCGTTTTTCTCGTACGCAATGAGGTCCTGGTAGAGCGAGGGGTGATTTCCTGAAATTCCTGTTTCCTTTTTCTTTTTTGAATGAAGGTCTATGAGCCAGAATTTGCCACTGTCGGTAACAACCACAGGACCTTCCTTGTATCCTGCAGGGTTGCTTCCTGCCCTGCCTGTGTTGACAACGTCCTTCTTCTCAAAGTCATAATACTGGATGATTTTGCTGTTCCGGGTTCCGTCGCGGTCAAGGTCCTCTTCTGCAATGTCCTCTGCGGTGTCAAAGACAAGCACGCCCCTGAGCGCAAGGGCGTTTTCGCCTGGCGTTTCTGTGTTTATTACCTCACCCTCTGTCATGTCATAATACTGGATTATTGTGTCAGTGTCATCGCCGTCCTTGTTCAGGTCGCCCACATCCTTTTCCAGCGTCGCAAACCCTATTCTTTGCCCGAATATTGACGGTCTTTTTCCGCGGGCACGCGTGTTAATCAGGCCCTTGTTGTCTGTGTTGTAAATAAGTATCCTGCGGGATTTGTCCTCAAACGCAATGAGTTCGCCGTAGACAGCAGGGTTTCTTCCTTCCTTCCCTGTGTTCCTTATCCTATCTGTAGCAACATCATAGTATTGCAGGGCGTAGTCTGCAGTGTCATTGTCGCCTGTCAAATCCTTGTTAATTTTTTCCTCGTATGTCACGAATGCAACAATGTTGCCCTCAACTGCTATTTCAGAGCCCTGCATTCCCGTTCTTATTATCGTGTAAGCGTTTGTAGAAGTGGCCAGAATGACCAGCATCAGTGCAAATACTGCAGTCTTCATTATTGTTGCGTTGTATTCGGGTGTTTTTATGCTTTTCTTATTTTTCACGAAAAGCTTTATAAACAACTTGCCTGCTTTTATCTTTTTATGGTTGTTGTACACAGGAGGGGTGAGGGAAGGACTCCTTCAGGCGGTCGGCAGACCGTCAACAGGGGAAAGAGGAGGTTTGAGATAGGCGACCGCCCCATTGCGACCCGTATTGAAAGGGAGACGAAGATTTTAGTGAAGCCGACAAAGTCGCGCAGTCTCGTGAAGGCAAAGGTGCAGACCGCTGACCATGTTAACTTGTACGACCCAAAAACAAAGACTTTTTCCCAGGCAAAGGTCATAGCTGTTGTTGAGTGTCCTGCAAACAGGCATTACGTGAGGCGAAACGTGATGGTAAGGGGCGCTGTTGTGAAGACAGAGAAGGGCATGGCAAGAATCACGTCAAGGCCCGGTCAGGACGGCACTGTCAATGCTGTTCTTGTCTAATTTTGTTTGTTGGGTGCAGAATCTCTTTTTACGTAAACCACGAGATTATGATGTTCTTTTCCTCTATGTAATTTTATGACAATCTTGTTTGTTGGGGCGTGCCTTATGTTTATTAGCACTATTGCGCCAATGATTGCTATGAGGATTAGTGAAACAAGCAGTGCCAGTGAGTTCTGGCTTACGTCTTGTTTTTGTGGTGGCAAGTATTGTGTCGCGACAGGTTGCCTGACCGTTTTTCCTGTTATTTCATTGCTTCTTTGAGCATCCTCTCCTGCAAAATCTTCTTGCAGGTCTTCCTCGCCTGTTTCTCGTCTTGAGAGCATTCCTGCCTCTTCAACTCTTGGCTGGGTTTGGGGCATCGGCTTTCTGTAATACATGTATGGATAAAATGCTCTTGCAGCGCGCCCCCCTCCGCCCCCTCCGACTGACGGCGCCGGCGAGCTTACTGTTGTTGAGGCGCTGGTATTTTCGCCAAGCAGCGCGCCTGTCTCGTTGTTAAATGTCACATTTACGAGGTTGTAAAACACAACTCCGCCAGGCGCAGATGCAGATACATTTACTGTTATGTTGACAGCAATGCTTGCCCCTGGAGTCAGGTTGCCGACGATAAATGTGTTGTTTGTTCCTGCAACAGGCGCTGGCTGTGACGAGTCAAACACGACAATCGCGGAATACGTGTCATTCACAGTGACGTTGTATGCTGTGCCATTGCCTGTGCTGTTAACTACAATCGTATAAGTGAGCTGGCTGCCAGGGGAAACAGTGCTTGCATTTCCTATCTTGGCGACTGATATATTGCTGAAATTGTACACGGGCGGATTGAGGACTGTTGTCTGCTCTGTGTCATGCGCACTAAGGAATGCGCCTGTTTCATTGTTGTACGTGGCGTTTGCAGTGTTGTTGATGATTGTACCGTTTGTAATGTTAAGCACGAGGACCGTAACATTGATTGTGATATTTGTTCCCTGCGCCAGGTCTCCAAGATTCCAGCTGTTATTTCCTACTGTCGGCGCCGGCTGTGCCATAAGGTAGACTACTTCAACAGGGTATGTCTCGTTAAGTGTAACATTGTACGCTGTGCCATTGCCCACACTGCTTACGTTAATCCTGTAAGTCAAATTGCTGCTTGCATTCACAGGGTCTGTATCATCAATTTTTACAACAATCAGGGTTGAAACGTTGTATTCAGGGATAAGTGTGAGCTCAAAACTGCCTGACGTGCCTGTGAATCCTGCCAGGTCAGTGCAGTTCACGCTCCAGTTGAACACGCCGAGGGGAAGGGAGTGGTTTGAGAAGTTGTTTTCCGCCCCACCTGTATAAACGGCTGTGAGGCTGTTGATGACTGAATTGTTGAATATCAAAATGCAGCTTGATATGCCGCTGGCATCAGTGACATTGAACGTGAAATTGTACGCGCGCAGAGACGATAATGTCCTGTTTGCAGGCGCTATCAGGGCAATATTCGGCGCTGTGTTATCCACTGTGAAATTGTAGTATAACCCGCCGAGCGTGAAGTTTGAGCAGGCATTTGACGGGTCGCAGGCAACAACCATCAGGTCATACGTGCCGTCAGGAACTGTTGCGCTGTTCCAGTAAAAGTAAGTAAGGCTTGTTGACGTGTTGAGGGTCATATTGAACGTGCCGTCGGCATTAAGGAGTGATAGGTTGTAAGTCACTGGGTCTCCATTGGGGTCTATTGATTGAATCCACGTGATGTTAAGCCAGCCTGCATAAGTGCCGTTCTGCGGGTAAGTGAATGCTGTCGGCAGGGGTGGCAAGTTTGGCAACTCTTCAAAAGTGAAGTTGGATGTGTTTGTGGTTGAGTTGCCGTCTGTGTAGTTTGCAGTGACTGAAATGCTCAAGCCGTCAATAACGTCGTTTCTTCTTGCCAAATGTATGTGAGCGTCGGGGCATCCTGACCGTGACGTTGCGGTCCATGTTCCTTGTTTTTGGGTGTACCAGAGCCCTGTATTGTTGCACAGCGAGTCATTCCTGTATGCAAGGTTCCATCCCTGGCTTGCCGGAGCGTTTGAATAAAGCGCTACCCAGAAGTCGCCTGAAATATTTACCCTCATGTTGCCTATTGTGCCGTTGTTGTCTGCAGAGAGCGTGACAAGATAGTGTGATGAGTTTGCAGTGTGGATGTGGCTTTTTGGCGTGGTGCGCGTGAATGTTTCAACAAGGCTTACTCCTTGCGGGTTGTTTCTCCAGTCGCTTCCCTGGAAGTACGTGATGTCATGCCCGCGCTCAATGACATAAACAACAAGGTCTTTCGTTAAGGTTGGATTAACAGGCGTTGCGTCAAACTCTATCCAGAAGCTCATGTTTGGGTCGTCAGAATAATTGTTTATGAAGTGGAAGAGGTGGATGCTGTCCTTGTTGAGGGAGATGTTTTGCGGCCTGTTGTACCAGTATAGGTCATCATCTGCGAATTCTATTTGGGGATAGATGTTGTCAGGCCTTATGTGTGTCCTGCGGTAAATGTCTTGCGAGACAGGGCTCATTTCATATGTTGTTGGTCCTCTTTCTGCGCAGCTTCCGTTTGCATAATATTGTCCGCAATCATTTCCGTCTCCGTTGATGATTGTGACATTGACCGTGACAGAATCGAGGGGGGAGGTGTTTGTGACATTTGCAGTGATGTTGTAATCATTAAAATAAGCAAGGTTCAGGTCTGGTTCAAGCGTGATTTTGTTTATTGATGGTGATGAGGCATGAACAGTTTGTGCAGAACAGAATGCAATGATTAGTGCCAAAAATAGCAGAATCCCTTTCTCACCTCTTTTCATAGAATGAAGTGAATATTCTGCGGTTATAAATGTTTCTGCGCCAGCTTTATAAAAAGCGGGCTTGTAGCGTGTGTGGTGGGTGAGATGAAGATTCCTTTGCGAAGAAAGCACCGTTTCAGCACGGTCTGCAAAATAAAGAAAGCAGTGAGTCTTCTACGGCGCGGATACAAGCTTAGGGAGATTGGGGAACGCATGGGCGTGACAAAGGAGGGAGTTAGGCAATGGCTTCGTCATGCGATTAGTGACAATCTTTTGACTGAAAACGAATATGATTGGCTTAAGAATAATGGTTATTTGGAAAGGCGTGAGAGAGAGCGTGCTTACTTTCTTGACTTGCTTGACAGCATCACGAACATGAACAGGGATCATTGGAAGCGACTGTGTGATTATTATGGGCTTGCTAGTAACAGGTCGCGGGAAGCTGTAAAGAAGGGCTTGGAAGAGCTCGCGAATAAAATGATTGATGAGGGCAAGGATTCAAGGGTTTGTTCTGCAATTAATGCAATTGTTGGTTGTGGTGTTGATATTGAATGTCTTAAGAGACGTGTGAAGGAAAAGAAAGCAGACAGGATGCCTATAGAAGTAATGATGATTGATTATGTTATTCGGTGCTTCAAGCAGCGCAAGATTTCTCTTGCGAGAACTTATGAAATGGCAAGGGAATATGTTGAGACAGGCATGACGCTTTCGGAAATTGCCAAAAAATACTCCCCGACAAACAACACGACTAATCCTGCGAGTGATGTAATGAAGCACATACGGTATGCGATACCTCTTGGCATCATTAGTGAGGAAGAATACAAGGAGAAAGGTCTGAAATCAAAACAAGAGGCGTGGAAACAGAACGCAATAAGGCAAAGGAAGTATCCTGTTGAATTGTTGGGAAGAATCATTAATAAGCACGAAAGGACAGGAATGCCGTATGCAATACTTGCAAGAAAAGAAGGGGTTCCTGTTTCTTCAATTTATTCGTACCATAAAAAGATGCGGTCAAAGCAGGGTTTAGAAGGCAAGTAATTTCTTCACGGCCTCAATGAACACGTCGCATTCTTCTTCTGTGTTGTAAAGGTATAATGATGCCCTGCAGCTTCCTGGCAGGTTGTTTGCGTGGAACCAGGAGTGGACGCAGTGCATTCCTGAGCGAGTCATTATGTTGTGGGACTTGCTCAGGAGCATTGAGACATCGTGCGGGTTCATTTTGTTGATGTTGAAGCTGAATATTCCTGACCTTTTTTCTGCGTCTTTCGGCCCGATTAATTGCACTTTGTCGCCTATTGCGTCTGTTATTTTCTTGTTTAGTGCGATTTCATGCCTGTGGATTTCATCCAGCCCTATTTTTTTGAGGTAGTCCATTGCTGCTCCAAGCCCAATGATTCCTGAATAGTTTTGCAGTCCTGCCTCGAATTTTTCAGGCGCTTTTTCAGGCTCGCTCGTGGTATACGTCGAGTCTTTTACTGTTTCGCCGCCGACCATGAATTGGGGCATTTTGTCAAGCAGTTCCTTTTTTCCGTAAAGGATTCCCGTGCCAGAGGGGCCGAGCATTTTGTGTCCTGAGCAGGCAAGGAAGTCGGCGTCGAGTTTTTTGACGTTTATTTCCTGGTGGGGTGCTGATTGGGCAGCGTCAAGAAGGACAAGGGCGCCGTTCTTGTGGGCAATTTCAATGATTTCTTTTGCCGGAATGCTTGTGCCGTCTGCGTTTGAGGTCATTGTCATTGACACAAGCCCTGCTCCGTTGATTTTTTTCTTGAGGTCTTCCATGTCGCCGAATTTTGCCGTCTCGAACTTTATTCCTGTTTTTGCGAGCTTTTGCCAGGGCAATAAGTTTGAGTTGTGCTCCTTGTCGCTTATTATTACTTTCTTGTTTTTGAGCTCAAGGCAGTTTGCGACAAGATTTATTCCTTCTGTTGTGTTTTTCGTGAATATTATTTCGTCTGGTGATCTTGCGTTGAAGAATTTTTGCGCGATGGTTCTTGCTTTTTTGATTTCTTCTGTTACTTTTTGCCCCCACTCGTGCCAGCTTCTTCCGGCGCATGCGGGGTACTTGTTGTAGTATTCCTGCATTTTTTCAATGACAATCCTTGGGCGTAATGATTGGCAGGCATTGTCAAAGTATATTGGTTTTGGTTCTTGTTCCAGGACAGGAAAGTCCTTGCGGATTTTTTCCACGTTCATTTTGCCAGTTCCTCGTCAATGATTTTTTCGAATGCCGCGGCTGGCCTGGGCCCGACTATTGTGTGGCTGTTGATGAAGAATGTCGGTGTTCCTTGTATTTTGGCTTTTATTCCGTCATCAAAGTCCTTCATTATTTCTTCCTGGTATTTTCTTGTGTCCAGGCATTCGCTGAATTTTTTCTCGTCCAGACCAAGTTCTTTTGCAATGTCTTTGAGGAATGCAATGTTTGTTTCTGCTGCGCCGCAGGTTGCTCCGTTGGAAAGGAGCTTGTCGTGGTATTCCCAGTACTTGCCTTGTTCTCCTGCGCAGTTTGCTGCTTCTGCGTGCAAGTCTGCTTTTGCGTGGAGTTCTCCCACGGGGAAGTCGCGGTAGACAAACCTCACTTTGCCTTGGTATTTTTCAAGCACTTTCTTGATTATTGGTTCTGCCTCTTGCGTGTGCGGGCACATGTAGCATCCGAATTCTATGATTGTCACCTTTGCATCAACAGGCCCCTTGCTTGGGTCGTCACCAGCTGTAGGTGGAATGAATGGACCCTCGTACTTTACTGACACTCCGGATATTGTGTCATCGAATGCG
>JAWCLR010000022.1:0-13508 GCA_038850615.1 Candidatus Woesearchaeota archaeon
TTCTGGCTATTAATCACTCTCAGTATACTTGCAGTTGCCGTGATTGTTCTGTTCGTAATCCTGACGTTTTGGCTGTTGTTTATGCTTATTGCATGACTGTTTGTTCCTGACGTTGTTATGTTTGCCTCCCTGAAATCAAAGCTTGTCGTGTTATCAAGATAAATTCCTATTGTTGTGCCTGTTCCTTTTTGTGTTATTGGGCAATGGTCAATTAGTATGTTATTGGAATTTATTGAATTAATGCCGGGGCTGTTTCCTGAACTGCCGTATTGTGTTGTGTTTTCTGTGCAATTAAGTATTATGTTGTTTGAATCCGTTGTGCTTAAAGCGCTTCCTGCTACTGTTATTACTATTTTTTGTATGGTTGTGTTTATGGTGTTGTTAAGGCGAATTCCATCTGAGTTTGTTCCATTTGTTCTTATGATTGTATTAATAATGGTGTTGTTTGTTGAGTTAGTGATGCTAATTGCGTGTGAGTATTGTCCTGTTGCGCTGTTTTGTATTATCGTGCAGTTCTGGATGTTGATGTTCTTGACGTTAGTTGCATTGATTCCGTACACGTTGTTGTAATTCCAGCTGTCGTAATAGATTCCGTATCCGCGGCAATCAAGAGTTATGTTCTCGGCAATAATATTAAAGCAAGTTCCTGTCGCTGACACGTTGTTCATCAAAGTATAAGTTTGTTGCGCATATCCATAATCCAAATCAAGGTCTCCGCATTCTGACAATTCAGCTGTTGCGTATGCAGTGAATGATGACACGTTCATCTTGAAAATCTTGCTTGATGAATTGTATGATTGGTTATTGCATCTTGGTGGCAGGCAGATGTCCCAGATGTTGTCGTCTTCCGGATCAACTACTGCTTGTGTTCCTGAGAATGGCAGCGCATAAAATTGCAGTATTGCTGACTTGTTGAGTTGTTGTCCTGCAGAATCTGTTGAATTAATGAATGTATAATTGAATGAAACTGTTATTACTTTGGTGAGGTTTGTTGTGTTGGACAAATTAATTGGTTCAGTGAAATTAATTGAGCCATCATTTTCCTCAATGTATAATGATGAGGGGGGCACTGGCAAGTATGTCTCGTTAATGATGTTGTTTAGGGAGTCTTCCAAGTAAACATCTGCTTTTGTGGCATAAAGGATTGTGTTGTTGTATAATTTGTTATTTACTGATTCGATTATGTGTATTGCGTCAGAACCGCTTGTCTTTGCTGATATTATGTTGTTCTGAACAATCGTGCCTGTTGAGCCGGAATCTAGGAATACTCCATGTCCTGCCATTGTTCCTGTTGTGTTAATCCTGTTATTGGCAACGTATGAATTGTTTGCGTCAATGTAAACTCCGTAACTGTAGTTTCCTCCTGCAGCAATAATTGTGCTGTTCACGATTGTTATTCCTGATGAGGTGCCTATTTCTTGCGAAATGTTTGTTGTGTACGAGAATGCTGACAATTTGAAGCCGTTGTCTTCATCAGTACCCCAGCCCTGAACAGAACACGTCAGGTTATTTTGCCCAATTACGAACTTGTCAGCAGTGATTGTTTCTGTCTTCGGAGTCCCACAATTATTGTTAGTGCCAATTTCAAGAATGTGATTGTTATTAAGGTAGCAATGAACACCTTCTCCGCCAATGACAGTGATTGTTCCTCCTGTTGGTTGTGTTGTTGTGTTAAAGCTTAACACGTCATCCCATTTCACGTTAGAACCATCAGTGCAGCCACCCTGACCGACAAATGCGCAATCAACGCCAGGTGTTGTGAAGCATACCTTGCAATAATTGACTGCTGTTGAATTCGTGCAGTATGGTTCATTGTAAACACTGCCCATGTTTGACACGAGTTCTGTGCGCGCGGTGTAAAGCCCGCCAGCATAAATTCCAGTGTTTTCTGATGTTCCGTTGGTAATGACTGTTACGTTCCTAATCATTCCTCCAGAAGAGTTCAATAATGCAATTCCGTAATTCCTCAAACCAATGCTTGAATTCCTCCTGATTACACAATTCCTGACAACCGTGTTTGCTTTGTTAGTGATGTTGATTCCATACGTATCATTCCCGCCAGTATTACCGTAAATGATACTGTAACCATTACATTCAAGGAAAATGTTGTCAGAACCAAAGGTTATGCATGTGTCGTTTGATGCAATGTTCTGGCTGAGTATGCTTGAATAATAAATTATTCCGCAATTATTGCGCGAAACTATTGATTGCACTGTTGTGTTTTCAATAACTGCTACGCTGAATAATGCTCCTGTGTCATTCTGGAACGTCACATTAACAGTGTTGTTGATGACTGTGTTGTGGGTTACGTTGCCAACAAATACTGAAACATTAATCGCAATGCTTGTTCCATTTGTCAGGTTGCCTAACAGCCAGGTGTTGTTTGTTCCTGCTTCTGGAGTTGGTTGTGCAGACTGGTAAATGACTTGCGCTGGATAAGTGTCATTAACAATCACGTTCCATGCCGTGCCGTTGCCATTGCTCGTGACTGTTATCGTGTAGTTGAGCAGGCTACTGAGGTTTACAGGATCATAGTTCTCAGTCTTTGTTACAGAAATGTTGCTGAAGTTAAGCACGGGTGGCAAAGGCATTTCTTCTGCCTTATAAGTCGTGAAGTGCGTTGTGTTGAACACGAACACGCCGCCTGAATAGCTTATTTCTGAGCACTGGCTTGGCGGGCAGTCCTCATAAGTGCCGTCATCTTCATAATCAACCACTGGCTTGGGGTCATCAAAGGAAACACTGCGCAATGTCAGTTCTGCAGAAACATTCAAGAAAGATGCAATGCTTGAATTCACAAATACTTTATTATTCACAAGACTAATAATGCTTGCAAGGTTTGTGTCTTGTGTAAGATTAATTTGTTGGGAATAATTAATTCTTGCTCCTGAATCAGAACTGTTGTCAATGATCACGAATTCAGGAGCAAGCGTCTGATTGAACGTGTTGTTAAGACTGTCAATAATGAACAATGATATTGAATTGTTGATGAACGTGTTGTTCGTGAAGTTGTTGTTCTCAGAGATATTAATGAGCAATGCTATTGTGTTGTTGATGAACGTGTTGTTCCTTATTGTTGAGTATGTTGTGTTGAATACTTCCAGCCCGATGGTTGAGTTCTCGAGAGTGGTGTTCTCAATAAGCAGTTCTGACGGGTCCGCATCGATGCCTATTGAGAAGTTTGCAATGTAACAATTGATAATTGTGATATTACTCAATCCCTTGTAAATCTTGATTCCAATGCTTCCTGACCCATTGCCAGCAAGCAATTTGTTCGTGCAATTCAGAACAAGATTACTGCTCGTAATGTTGATTGCGGTTCCATTGCAGTAAAGGTCTTCACCAAGGAATGCATTCTGGCTAATTTCAACATCACAGGATGTGATGTTCGTTACTTCAGGAGGCACGATTACGGTCGTATTCTCTTCATCAAAGTAGTTGAATAATACGCCTGTTTCGTTCTGGAAAGTAACGTTCACAGTGTTATTAATTACTACGCCGTTTGAGACATTGCGCACCAATACTGTAATGTTGACCAGTATTGTTGTTCCGTTTGTTATGTTGCCCAGTATCCAAGTATTATTGGTTCCAGCAACAGGACTTGGCTGGCTTGTAAGATAGATAACTTGTTCTGGATAAGTGTCATTAACCGTAATGTTGTACGAGGTTCCGTTGCCTGTCGTTGTAACATTAATCACATAAGTCAAGTTCTGGCTGACATTCGCAGGATCAACATTATCAGTCTTTATGACACTCAAGTTGCTGAAGTTGTAAACAGCTCCTGCTTCCTGTATGATTTCCAAGAACCTTGTTTCTGTGCAATTTTGCTGGTCATTAATGTCTTTTGCGCAGGCAGAATAAGTGTAAGTTCCATAATCCAAGTCTGTTGTTGCATTCTTGCTCTGATTAACTATAAAATACCACTGTGTCGGGTTATACTTCATCAAATTGGAAGCATACAATTCATAAACTTCCTGCGCTGACAATGAACGGTTCCAAATGCGGACTTCATCGATGGTACCGTTGAGGTAATAATTATTTTCTTCTACGTCCCCTCCAATTTGAAGTGGCACAATCGTATCCCCGAGCGGATCGGTTTGTTCATTAAACTGTGTATCTTTTAATCCATTAACGTATTCTGTCATAGTTTTTGTTGTGGAATCGTATGTACAGGCAACAAAAACCCAATCGCCTGTCCTTATAGACGCTGAAGTCGGATAGTTTGGCCAAGTAGAGTCATAGTGAAAGCACCTTAATTTGGCACCATCTGTACTGGTTGACATTACAAGCTGGTGATGATACGGTGATTTTTGCGTTCGTGCTAAAATAATACCACTAGTAGCGAAAGAAAGCGGAATTTTAACCCATGCAGATATTGTGTAACTGGATGTTATATTATATGCTGGGATATAAGGCACGCTGATATGGTCATTAACTCCATCAAAATAATAAGCACCACCAAACCTTCCTGAAGCAGTCCATACAGGCGCTTGTGCAGAAACACCCCCTCCAAGACTCCCATTATTACCATACACACTAACATCCACAACTTTCGTATCGCTTTCTCCAAGAGCACTTCTGTTGTCAAAATTGAACATCAACACAAGAGAATCATTATACACGCTAAAGTTAGTGCCGTTCCAATTATACTTGAACTCATTCAGCCCTGCCTCTGAAACAATTGATGCATTGATTATTACGCTCCTGTTTGGTGTTTGCGTGTTATTCGCAGGAGTTGGCGGAATAAAGCTCACATTAAGCACATAATACACCGGCAGTATTGTCACGTTATTGCTCAGCACAGTGTTACCTTCAAATCTTGAAGTTATTGGTGTTACTGCAACGCTCCAAACATCTCCTGTTCTTAGTTCTTTTGAAATTATTTTGTTTGTCGTATTAATGAATATTTGGTAAACCTCTTCCGTTGATAGTGACCTGTTGTAAATCCTCACTTCGTCTATCCAACCAGAATAGTACTCGCCGCCATCATGCCCTCCAATTCCTACTACTGTTATGGCTGGTGCGCCGCTGGCGATTGTTCCATCAGGCTTTCCATCAAGATAAAATGTTACTGCCCCACCTTTGTTTACAATTCCTACATGATGCCATTCGTAACGCTCAATTGGTGTATTACTTAAATGTGAAGCAGAACTGTAATAGTAATTCAATTTTTTTACATCTCCTGAATAATAAAATGATTTGCTGCTACTCTCTCCAACAAGTGTGCTCCATGCTCCTGTGGATGATGAGTTAATCCACATCAGAATTGTGAAGTTATTTCCAAGCGTTATGTTTGGTAAGATGCGTATTCTTGCGCTTCCGCCGAAATAATATGCGCCATTGCGATCATACCCGTTACTATTATTATACACTGCATTAATTACAGTCCCATTAGTGTACGGCGCATAGTTTCTTGTAAAGGTTGAATTGCTTCCTGTTTCAAAAGGCATGTTTATAATTTCATAAGGCGTATTATTCACGTACCATTGCGTGATATTCTTAACAAACATTGCAGGCAAATACGAATAAATCGGGTAAGCAATCAAATTCTGGTTTGTGTCATTAGTCAATGGGTTTGTGCTGTTAAGGTCAACTTTCTCTATCACTGGAGGTGGCGCAAGTATTAGTGTGCTTTCTGTGATGCTTGTTGTTCTGTAATTGCTTGTTGAGTTCTGGAATGTTGCATTAACCGTGTTATTAATTATTGTTCCATCGGCAATGTCCTTGACAAGAACCGTGATGTTAATGAGTATGGATGTTCCGTTTTCCATATCGCCAAGGAACCATGAGAAGTTTGTTCCTGGCTGCGGGTCTGGTTGTGATGAGACATAAATGACTTGTTCAGGATAAGTTTCGTTCACGGTCACGTTGTATGCCGTTTCATTGCCACTGCTCGTGACGTTTATCTGATAAGTAAGGTTTTGGTTGATGTATGCTGGGTCAGGACTGTCTGTCTTTGTCAGGTTTATTCCTGATATTGATGATAATTGTGCTGAGTAGGAAGTAAAGCGCGTCACGTTATAAACAAGAACGCCGTTCTCATAACTGAGGACTGTGCATTGGCTTTCAGGACACAACACGTAAGTGCCGTCGTCCTCGTAATCCACAATTGGCTTAACAATATCGCTTATGGCAAGACCTGTGAGCGTGATTATTCCACTCGTGTTGAAATACGGCAAGGCTGTTGAATTGATTCTTGCCCTGTTATAAGAAATGTTAAGGTCTTTCTGTAATATGGCGGTGCTTGTATTAATCTGAATTCTTGGAATTATGTTAATGCTGCCTGCAGGCATTGCAAAGGTGGTGTTTGTGAAGTTGTTTCTTGAGCTTGAGTCAGAATAAGTCCAGTTCGCAACACCAGGCAATAATGTTATTGTTGTGTCATTTATCCAGCTTCCTGTTGTGCTGGCAAGATAAATCGCGTAAGCATTGCCTCCCTTCGCGCTCAGGTTGTTGTTACTAACAAAGTTCTTGCCAACACTGGAAAGAAAAATCGCGTGATTATTTATTGTTCCGTCCGTGATTATTGTATTGTTGTTGATTTTGTTATCAATGCCCGTGCTTGCCAAGTATATACCATAATTATTTGAGCTGGAACCATTTGTAATTATCCTGTTGTTTGCAACAGTGTTATTATAAACAGTGCTTACAACAGCAACGCCGTAATTGTCTGATGTGCCATAAGTGCTTATTGTGTTGTTCTCAATGATATTATAGTATACTGTGTAGTAAACGTAGACTCCATAATTGCCTGATGAGCTTCCTTTTGTTGAAATCGTGTTGTTGTTCAGCGTGTTGTTGTTTATGTTGGTGCCGTAGAAGTATACGCCATGCGCGTTTGAGCCGCCGTTTGTGCTTATGACGTTGTTTGCAATCAAGGTCTTGTAGATTACGCTTACTAATTCGATTCCATAATTGTTTGACTGGCCGTAAGGACCAGTAACAATGTCATTATTAGTTATGTTGTTGAAATGAGAGTATGACTGAATAATAATTCCCACATTTTCAGTGCTTGTTCCATTGGTTCTTATGGTGTTGTTGCTTATCGTGTTGTTCTGCGTGTAAGAATGAAGATTTATTCCATAATTGTAATTAGTGCCGTAAGTGAGTATTGTGTTGTTTGATACTGTCGTGCCTGTTGTCCCACTTACCAGGTATACTCCAAAATTACTTCCTCCTGTTCCTGCAGGTTTGATAAAGTTATTAGCAACAAAACAATTCGTGCCATTGTTCACGTCAATGCCATAGTTGTAAGAGGTGCCGTTTGTGCTGATGTCGTTGTTTGTAACATTTACTTCATTGGAATTAAGGACGTAAACGCCAAGCCCGTACTGATTGTTTATCCTTGTTGTGATGTTGTTGTTTGAAACAGTGTTCTTGTGGGAATCATATGCCACTAGCACGCCGTAACGGTCGCTGTAAATGGTGTTGGTCACGAGAATGTTGTTAAAGCTCAAGTTATTGCCTGTATTCCTGAACAACGCAATAATGCCGTGTATGCCTGTGATGTTGTTGTTCGTGATTGTGCTGTTGAAAACATTTACGAGGGTTATGAATTCGTACAATGCAACGTTCTTGAGCGTGACGTTCTTGCACTGTAATAAGTCAATGTGTGCTCCGTCAGAGCCGTCAATTACTTGGTTATTCGGACAGGGTGGCGAGTCTCCTGCTCCGCCATAATAATAAATCAGGCTGTTGTTCTTGTAATTGTTTGCTGCAATGGAGTTTGTAATGAAATGACTCGTGTCAGAACCGCCAACCACCAAGCCCATTGCTTGCGTTGTTATGTTATTGTATGCCAAACGATTGTTTGGGGAGTTTGAGAGGTACAAGCCATAACTGTCTGTTCCGATTGTTGTTATGTTGTTTCCGGAAACATTGTTGTAACTTGCGCTGCTTAAGTATGTGCCGAAATTGGTTATTGTGCCATTTGCAATGATGGTGTTGTTCTCAATGGTGTTATAACTGCCACTTGAAACATAAATTCCGTGATTTGAATAAGAAGTTCCTTTTGTAATGACTGAATTATTGATTATCCTGTTCGTGTTCGCAGTGCTGCTGAGATAAACTCCAAAGTTTTCATAAGTGCCATTAGTGCTTATGATGTTGTTCCTTACTATGTTTAAGTTTGCTGTTGAACTAAGATAAACTCCGCGATTTCCATTTGTTCCGCCTGTTGCGTTTATTATGTTGTTCTCAATTATTGTGTCAATAATCGTTGATCCTGCATAAATGCCATCATTTCCACCACCGCTGCCTGACGTGACAATTGTGTTATTGACAATAGTGGTGTTGTAAATATATGAGTACATGTATATTCCATCATTATCAGCGCCGGTGTAAGTGCTTATGTTATTGTTGGCAATCAACGTTCGAGATGTGTAACTACCCAATTTTATTCCATGGTCAGAAGAACCCCAACCTATTGCTTTTATGTTATTGTTTGTGATGTTATTAAAACTAGAATACGAATCAATAAGCATTGCATAACTGTTATGCGATGACGTTGTATCAGTAATTATTGTGTTGTTTGAAATGGTGTTGTTTTGGGCATAAGAATAAGCATAAACGCCATAACTGATACTGCTGCCATTTGCAGTGATTGTGTTGTTGTTAATGAGATTAAATGCCGCGCCTGAATAAAGATAAACACCCCTATTTTCACTACTGCTTCCAATTGACCTGATAAGGTTATTGGTAAAAATATTTCTTGCTGAAGCCTCGGTGTAGACTCCATAAGTGTATTGCGCGCCTGTCGCTATTATGGTGTTGTCTGTGAAATTGTTGTCATTTGCATCATTCTGTAGTAATACTGCATAATTGTAATTAGAAGAGCCTGCTACGCTTATGTTATTGTTTGTTATTGTGTTATTTCCTGCGCCAAGAATCCAAATGCCATACTGGTACGAATAGGTTGTGTTTGTTGCATTAATCGTGTTGTTGCTTATTAGGATTCCTGAACTTCCAAACAATATTTTTAATCCATATCTGCTACGTGAAAAGACTGAAGAATGTATTGTGCTGTTTGTGACATTAAAAAGAGTAACTGGCTCATTGGCATTGTAATTCGTGAGGGTTATGTTGTTGCAACTAATAAAGTCAATGTGCAATGCGTCAGGATTGTCCAATACTTGGTTGTTCGGGCAGGCAGGCGAGTTTCCAAGTCCGCCGTAATAATAAATAGGTGTTCCGTTAATTGTGTTTGTTGTTGTTATTTCGTGCAAGAAGTGCGTTGGCGCTGTGCCGTAAATGTGTAACCCATCATTGTTGCCTGTAATGTTTACAAGATTTCCTGAAAGACTGTTGTTTTGCGAATTCTCAATGACAATTCCATAACTATCAACTCCGCTCGTGGTGACATTGTTGTCAATGATTAAGTTATTATCAGAACTGGAGTAAACATAAATTCCGTAATTGTAAGTTGTGCTTCCGTTTGCAATTATTGAATTATTGAAAACTTTTGCGTATGCAGAAGTTGTTGATAAAAAGAGTCCATGGTTTTCATAAGTTCCTTTTGTCCTAACAATGTTGCCAGTGATGGTAAGGTTATTGCTGGTAACAACAAGAATTCCTCGATTTTGGTATGTTGTTCCATTCGCGTTAATGACATTGTTCGTGATTATTGAATTATGACTGCCAGAACCCAGGTTAATGCCGTCATTATTGTATGAGCCGTAGGTTGTTATTGTGTTGTTGTCAATGGTGATGTTTCTTGAACTAGTGTCAACCAGTATTCCATAGTTGCCACTGCTGCTTCCTTTTGTAACAATCGTGTTGTTCGCAACAGTGCAGTTCTGGACGTATGACGATAAGTATACCCCATACGCATTGGCTGAACCGTTTGTGCTTATCGTGTTACCTGCAATAACAGTCCCAGTAACTCCTGTGCTTATTGTTACTCCGTGATTAGCGCTGTAGGGAGGTGCGTTCGTTGTGATGTTATTGTAACTAATGCTGTTGTTCTTGGCAGGTCCTTCTAATACAATGCCTTTGTTGTACGCGTTGCCGGTTCCTGTCCCAGAAATTGTGTTGTTGCTTATCGTGTTGTTTTCAATGCGATCCTGCAAATAGAGTGCTGTATTATATCCTGCATTGCCGTACACAAAAATGGAATTGTTTTCTATAATGTTATTGTGAGCATCAAGATACAAATAAACAGCATAGTTATAAGTGCCAAAGGTTGTTGATATTGCTGTTATGTTGTTGTTCGCGATCGTGTTAAAGCTTGCATTCTTGTAAAGATACAATGCCCGCGTGTATGACGAACCGTTCGCAATAAGGTTGTTGTACATTATCCTGCTGTATGTTGTGTTTGTTAGGTTGATTGCATATCCATAATTGCCTGATGAATGAGTGTCTTTTATGGTGCAGTTCTCAATAACCAAACCAATCCTGTTCATTGATGCAATGCCGTGCGCGTTGCTCGCGCCGCCTGTGCCATAAGTGATTATGTTGTTTGCGCAATCAATCACGACATTGTCAGCTCCAACCGTGATGCAAGTGCCTGTTGAGGTTATTGAATTAGTGAGCGTGCACGTGTTTCCGGGTGTTGCTGCGCACGTGGTGCATTCAGCGCAGGAAGTGCAGGTTGCCGCTATGTGGCCGCCATCCTGGACTCCCACTTCAGGAGTGCCAAACTCAAACACTTCAGATTCCTCGCCGATGTGCAGTCTGAACAATGGAATGCTGCCATCAGCTCTCAAAGGCACAGAAACCTCAACTTCTTCCAATGGTTCTGCATTTTGGCTACTTATTTCAGCGCTGACATTGCCCTCAACCCACACAGGCAGGGCAGACGATGAATTGTGGTAGAACCTGACAACAAACCTGCCATTCTCCTTTCCGACAAAAGTGAAGAATGTCTCATAATCAGGCTCATCACTGACTTTCTTTCCAACAACCCTGCCAGATTCATCATTTACGGCCGCATTCAGAGCAACAGTCCTTGCTTCATGCGCCTCAGGCACTATTATTGTCTCATTAACCACCCGCTCAGGCATGGTTTCATTGACAATAGGTTCTGGCAATGTTTCATTAATTGTTGGCATTCGCGGCTGTTCTGCCTGGGCAGCAATCACTTCAACCCTGATGCGCTTTGTAGTGACAGACAAGCCGTCAGAGGCCATTATGCTCACAATCCGCTCGCCAACAAATGCAGGCTCTGGAGTGATTGAAAGTATGGAGTCTTCAAGCACGACATTCATGTTTTCTGTCTGTGTAGCAATGTAAGTCAATGGCAATCCTTCTGGGTCTGCAAAATAGTTATCAAGGTTCAAAACAAGCTCAGCGCCTTGTCCAATAACAAATGTTGTAATGTTTGCAGTCCAGACAGGCGCCAAATTATCAATAGTTTCATAATCAACAGCAAATCCTGTTGGGGAGCGGCTGCCGTGCAGGACAGCAAATGCCATCATCGCGAACACTGCAACCATAAGCAGGCTGGCAAGCTTCCTGTTCATTGCTTATCACCCCGCTTTTTCCTGAGCTGGACAAACTCATCCTGTGACTTCTTCAGGACAATCTCATTGCCTTTGAGCTGGAATTCAATAACATCCTGCTCCTTAAGGCCGAGAAGCTCAACTAACATCTTCGGGATTGTCAAAGTATACTGGTCTTTCTTAGTCCTCTGCAACTTCCTGATTATTGCCATTAACCCTCTTTTTACATTATTTCAGTATTCACCTTTTTAAATTTTACTATGAATATTACTATTTTTATTACTATTATTTTTCATATGATTTTTAGGGGGCATAATATGAAAAACCACCTGAAAAAGCCCATTACAAAAACCATGAATTCTCAAAAAGGCAGGACTTAGCCTTACCCCGACTAAACTTACCAATTCTTTTACACCCCCATCGTTTTTTTTTGCTAATTACTTCTTTTTCTTCAACCTCCTCAATGTTGTGTCAAGCTTTTTCAGGGTCATTCCTGTCTGCTTAACAACCTCGCGCCAGTCGCGCATTTCCTCCTCAAGAACAGGCGGGGCAACCTTCACTTTCAGTTGCTTCCTGCGCTTCTGCTTCTTTGGACTGGCGATTATGACTTTCTTTGCCGGCCTCTTCTTCTTCACAACCTCTTCCAGCATTGGCACATAAACTTTTGCCATTCCCAGGCGCGCTGTCGGCATTTCTGGCGCTAGCTTTGGAGCCTCAACTGGCTTTGGAATTTCCTCTGCCTTGGACGCCTCTTCTGGCTCTGGAACAGCGATTTCCTCAGGCTCTGAAACTTCCTCTTCTGGCGATGGAACTTCTGGCATTTCCCCTGGCTCAATTACTGGCGCTGTTGATTCCTCTTCTGACTGCCTTCTTGATACAATGTAATCAGCAGCCCTAAGGGTTATCACGAACAATGCAAGCACTCCAAGCGCAACTGTCTCAACCAGCAATAACTCCTTGCACGATAAGTAATGCCAGACTGCCAGAATCAAACAGACTACAAGCAGGGCATCAACAGGCAGGCGCCAGCGCTTCAGCATCCTGCGCTCCCTCCCGACAAATAGCGATACGAGTGCAAGCAGGCCTGCAATTATTAGCACTGCGCTAAGCGCCATTGGCAGCATACTGCAAAGAGTCATTGCCCCTGCAACAGGACCTGATGTGCGTACTGGCTCTGAAACAGGCAAAAGTGCAGGCATTTCAGGCATTGGCACTTTCTCTTCTGACACCTCTGCACCAGCCCTTTCAGTTATGCACTTGCGCTCTGTCTGAGGCAAATACAAAGTCTTGTTGCAGTTATTCAGGTCAACGCACGTACGGAACTGGCTTCCCTCCTCACATCTGCTCCAGTCCTCACACGCCCAATTCTCAACGCACTCCATCTTCGGCGCAAGCTCTGGCAGGACAACACTCCTTGGAACAATCCTTCCTCCCCCACTGCCGCCGCCCGATGGAGTTGGCGGTGCCGGCGTTAAGACTGTTGTTGATGCAGATGCAATGCTACTGTGGGAATACCCTGTGCTGTTCTGGAATGTAGCATTAACAGTGTTGTTCAACACTGTCCCTGAAGCAACAGAATCAGGCACAATAACCGTGATGTTAATCACGATTATTGCTCCCGGAGTCAGGTTTCCAAGCGCCCATGAATTGTTGGTTCCTGCGACAGGATCTGGCTGCGATGAGTCATAAACAACAAGTTCAGGATACGTGTCATTGACCACCACATCAAAGGCAGTGTCATTGCCTGAACTGTTAATTGTTATTGCGTAACTAAGCGTGTCGCCAGGAGCAACAGGGTCAGGCGAGTCTGACTTCGCTACAGAAATATTGCTGAAATAATTGGCAGACAGGTTAATGACAGACGTGCTCTGGCTCGTGTTACTGCTTAACAACGCGCTTGTCTCGTTCTGGAATGTAGCATTCACTGTGTTGTTGATAACGCTATCAGAAATGTTGAGTACTAGCACTGTTATGTTTATGCTGAAGTTTGTTCCTGCAGTCAGGTTGCCAAGCACCCAAGTGTTGTTGGTTCCTGTTAGTGGTGCTGGCTGGCTTGTCAAATAGATTACC
>JAWCLR010000023.1:0-13207 GCA_038850615.1 Candidatus Woesearchaeota archaeon
TGATTACGAATATTTTGATTTGAGCACTGCTGGTGTTGCCAGCCCTCCCGTCCCCAAAATTAATGCACCAGCAGAAACACCCATCACGATATAGCTTGCGGTTTGCACTCCAACCCTGAAGAAATAAGCTGATTCAGAACTCAGGTTTTTGTAACCATTGCCTTTTATGATGTTCGTAAATGCGTGTATTACTTGTGCATCTTCCGTGTTTATCACAACTGCATAATTAGTGCTGTCCCAAGGGTTTATTTCAATAAATGCCGCATCATGATTCTCAAGACCTGCTTGGAATGGGAAACAATTGTATGCCTTGTTCGTTTTTTCTGAGCCAAAAACAAACAATGTAGCACCATGAAGGTTATCCCATAATTGTGGGTCATTACAATACACTTCTGAACTCTTCTTTTCCTTGAAGTCTGGCTTGTATCCTTTTTCATCAAGCACTTTCTTGAAATACTCTATTTCGTTTCTTTGTTCTGCAGTCAATGAGTCTGGAAGAATCAGTATTACGTCTTTGCCCTCATAAGCCCGGTCATATTCTGTCCTGTAAAACAGTTTGTCAAATTCTGCAAATGTCCTTGTTTTTCTTTGCACGTATCCAATTTCTGTATATATCGTGTCTGTTTTGGAGTCAGGCAGCCATGGAAGGAAATAATACCAGTTAAGTAGGTCTATGTTTCTCCTAAAGTGCGGGATTACGTAGTCATCACCAAGAATGATTGTTGTTTTGCAATCATCTTTGCATTTTCCTTTGATGAAACTTGCTATGTCTAACGCGTGATCATTGTTATTGAGCATGCTTGTGAAAGGTCCTTCATTGTAGTCTGAAAATTGCTTCCACGGGTTTGGAGTGCTGGCATAACGGCTTATGTCATAAAGCACAAGATTGTTTGATTGGGCATACTTGTATGCCTTGCCTAAAAGCGTTGTCACTTCTCCTGGATTCGAGAATCTCTGGTATAATTTTGGCTTGTTGGTGATTATGATTCCTGATGGATTATTTTTGATTCTGACTGTCCCGCTTCCTGTGCCATATTTCAGCCTAAAAGTGTGTTCTCCTGATGTGCCTTTGACTGTGAAATTGCAAGTCATGTCTTGCGTTATTGTAAACGTGCTTCCCGGACAACTGTTCGTGTCAAGAATGAAAGCGTCCGTATCGTATTCCAGCGTTATTGTTTCTGTTGTCTTGTAATCAAGATTTACTGAGATTATGTCGCCTGTTTGCGCAAGGACTGTTGTGCTGTCTGCTTCCTCAACGCTCAACAGCGTATCAATAGAAGTGTCCTGGCACGTGCTTTGTCCATTAATGCATGAATATCCTGTTCCGCAGGTCTTGATGTCCTTCCACTCAACGCATCCATCATTGTTTGTGTCTTCGCAATGCCTGATTGTTTGACCATTACAAGAATATGTTCCTGTTGTGCATTTGTCAGTGCAAAGTTTTGGCTGACAGGTTCCTGATGTTCCTGAAAACGCGCAATATGTTTGTGAGGGGCAGTCGCTTTGTTGCCAGCATGCCCTGTCACGCACCTTTATGTCTTTTGTCTGCTTGTGTATGTATCCCCCAGCACACCGCTCATACAGGCCGACAACAAGCGTGTGACTTGAGTCCCATACTGATTTTCTTTCCGGAACAGTCCAGCAAGAATCAATCGTGTTCACGCTGGGCGCTTTCAGGGTGAACGTTACTGTCTGGCTTTCACCAGCATTAAGCGAAATGATTTTTGCAGCATAAAAATCATTGCCAACACAGCATTTTTGCGTGTCCCATGATAATTGCGGGTTGTATCCCTGCATGAAATAACCATATTGTTCCCAATAATCAGGAGCAATGCCTGCCTCAACATAGAGATTATCAACGTACGTGCCTTGGTTTTTGATTGTGGCTTGCACCGTAATTGTTTGTCCTTGCTCAACCTCAGTAGGTGCACTTATGCTAATTACCTTTAGGTCTCCCCAGCAGTCCTTGCTGCAAGTGGTGTCTGTTTCGCCATAATCGCAGGCGCCATTTCCGCAGCACACATTGCCTTCATTTATGCTGCCATCGCAGTCATTGTCAAACTGGTCGCAGGTTTCTGGAGCGCCGGGGTGGATTGCGGCATTGTTGTCATTGCAATCTCTTAATACATCACTTAACCTGCAGTTTTTGCCTGTTGTTCCATAACCGTCATTATCCTGATCTACACACTTTTGTTCACAAACACCTTGCCAGCAAAAGTTGGTTTGGCACTCATTATTTTGTTCACACGATTCTCCTTCTTGCTTTTTGCAATCAGTTAGGCAGTTTTGATAGTTTTCTCCTCTACTAGTCTCACAAATATTGTTGTTATTACACGCTTTTTCTACAACCACAGACGCAGATGTTATTGAGTTCTGAGGACCAATTGCCTTGAAATAGACTTCAGGATCTCCAAATTCGTCTTTTTGCCATACTGCAGTCCAGTCCGCAATAGCTTGTTTTCCAGTAAAAGTTCTGGTAAACTGTGTGATTAACTCATCGCTTGTTATGTCGTCATCTTCCCATACCTCAAAAGTTATTGTTTGTCCATTGCACGTGTCCTCTTGTCCTTCCACTGTTGCTGTGAGTTGTTGGCCCTCTATTATTGTGGGATACTTGTTAAGTGATATCTTGGTTAGCGTGCATTGTTGAATAACAACACATTGCCCATTATTACAAGCCTGTGTTCCACATTCTTGCTTTTTCCTATCATATATGTCAAAAGAACAGTAAGAGTTTGGCGTTCCCGCATCCCTGCAATAATTGTCCTTATAACGCTGCCATACGTCGCCACCTGAACAATAAGGAGTGTCAATATACTTATCAGGCGGGCAGTCAGCATCCTTTGAACATTGACCAGGACCCTCTATGATTTTAACCTCAAACTTTTTTCCTGTCGGGTCTGCATAATCGCTTATGAACGGAATTATTGCGTTCTGTTTATCATCAAGAATTCTGATAAATGCATTGTAAACCCCCTCTTTTTCCGGAGTAATAAAGGATGTGGTAAGGGTTACGTATTCGCCCTGGGTAAGTGCATTAATAACTTTTGTCGGTAATGCAATTATGCTATAGTCAAAATATGTTGTTGCGCCATAACTCTCAATCATTAATTTCAAATATGTTGGTTTTTTGTCAGCAGAGACCTTTGAGTAAAGCTCGACCGTAACGTCTGCCCGCGTCGATGGGTTATGGTAATACGCAAGAATCATTTGCGTACTAAAATTCTCTGTTGTGCTTGGCGGTGCTTGACTTATGTTATACGCAAGAATTATTACTTCCCCCTCATCAGACAAGTAAGCATACTTGCCTTCACTTTCTTTTTCATAAATTATTGTATAATTAGTGAATGTCTTTGTTGTGTTGTAAATAGTTTCGTTAGTGTTATTATGCAAGATTGTTGTGTTTTGGTTTGGAATTTCTAACGCTAATAGTTTTGTTACATTTAATATGCCGCTGCCGTAAAAATCATCTTTACTAGGAATTCCTTTATCTGTTGCTGTCTCCTCAAGTCTTTGTTTAACTTGCTCGTTTGTTAGTCCGGGCTCTTTTTGGAGGAGCAGTGCAATGGCTCCTGAGGCGAACGGCGCGCTCATGCTTGTTCCGCTGAGCGTTTTTTGACCATTATTGAGCCATGCTGACGTAATATCAACTCCTGGCGCAGTGATGTCTGGCTTGGTGTAATTGTCAAACGTGTCGCCTGATGAGAAGCTTGCCACTACGTTGTTGTCATCAACTGCACCGACCGCAATTACGTCCTGAAGGTTTGCCGGAGTGACAACGCCAAAGAATCCTCCGCAGCCCTGCCTGCAGTTTCCTGCTGCCGCAACAAAAACAACACCCTTGCTTATTGCTTCCTTGACAGCAGACGCCAATGGGCCGTCAAGCTCTGTGAACATTCCGCCAAAACTCATTGAGATAATATCAGCACCATCATCAGTTGCAGGATCATCGTCAGGATCAAGAGCCCAGTTAATACCTGCAATGATTTGTGATGTTGTTCCTGAACCTGTCTTACTAAGCACTTTTGCATTAAGCAATCGCGCGCCCGGAGCAACCCCTTGAGCAATGCCTGCCACGTGGGTGCCGTGGCCGTTCTGGTCTGACGGGTCCTCACCTGTGACGAATGATTTTGCCAGCGCAACCCTGATTTTATCGTGTGGTCCTATTCCTGTATCAAGTATTGCAATTGTTATGCCAGAACCGTTTATGCCATTTGACCATGCAGCAGTGTTGATTGAGAATGCAGGAATCCTGTCCTGCAATAGTGCGACGTATTCGTGCTCAGGCGCGATTTCCTCAACTCCTTCCTTTTGTGCGACTTCTGAGATTTTTTCAGCAGGCAACTCAACAACCGCAACGTCGCCCACACTAAAGGAGTGCGTGACAGTGCCTCCTGCTGACTCAACTGCCTTGGCAAGCTCTTTTAACGCTTTGTCATCTTTTGCCTCAACAAGAACCCTGACGCGTTCAGCAGGTCTTTTTTCTTTGATTTCCTTGACTATTTGCGGGTGTATTTTTGGTCTTGGAATGTCAAGAACAACAGAAGATGTTGTTGCAGGCGGTATTGTTCTCTCCTCAGGAACAAGTATTTGCGGTTCTGCAAGGCTGGCTTTTGTTTCCTGACTTAACGGCCTTGCCTTAATCTCGGATGAAGAACACGCCTGTAAGAGAACGATCAAGATTATTACAATACCCACACTTAATGGCTTTATCCCCATGCCCTTCTATGAAAACATATTTTAATGTTTAATTGTTTATTATATATTTTATATGTCCCCATATACGTTCTCGCAAAAACATCAAAAACCATCTCCTTTTCTTAACTCATCAAGTCGTTCCCTAAAGCCCTCAAGCTTAGTCTCAATCATGCTTGTTACCACATCCCTCGGACTCTTCTTGTGACACAAGCAATAAAGCTTGAGAAGCTCAAACAAGTCCTTTCTTATCTTAACACTGCGATACTCAATAGGAATTTCTTGCGCGGTCTTGATTTCCTCTTGGTTTTTTGAAACCCTTAAAGGCATTTCAAAACCACCCCCTTGATTGGTCCTGAAATATTTATAAGCATTTGAAACATTTAAGCATTCCTTTAAATAATTTCAAACCATTTCAAAAAAAACCTGAAACAAAACACAACAAGTTTATAAATACCAAAAGCCTTAATCCTGACATGCAGGGGGTTGAGAACCGAATTCTGGAATTCTTCAGGCAAGAACCAGGAACACCCCGCTCAACCACTGATGTTGTTGAAAAAATAACTCCAGGCTACGAAGAAATAGCAAAGAACATATTAGATACTGACAAAGAAAAGTCAAGAACCGCAAAAACACTAAAAGCAAAACTGCACAGACAGACCCTATACTACTTGAACAAACTCGTAAAACAGGGATTTCTTGCCGTAAAAACAATAGGAGAAAACAAGGAAAAAGTATTCGTGCTCACAGAAATATCCACGCAAGCTGTTGCTTCACCTGAACAACACGCAATTCCCGCAATGCCTATCGAGGGTTATGAGCAAAAAAACATAATTTACCGCTTAGAACCCCTCGCATGGCTTGAAAGACTTAACGCAATACTGCTTGAAACGCCAAAGTTCAACACTGTCGCAGCTCTCTCCCAAGCAGTCACAAACGTATTTTCAGCCACAAACGATGCATTAGGACTGAATGATTTTGAGCAGTTTTTGCAAAAAAGCGATGTTGGAACAAGCACTGGATTTTTACGCTCCCTAAACCAAAAATGCGAGGATTATGGAAGAAAAGCCACGCTCATAATCGACGTCACCAATTTGACCTCTCCAGACCTTGTTTTAACGCCAATCAAGAACCATCTCAACACCAAAAAAACCAACAACATCACTTTTGTTTTTGATGTTTACCCCCGCGAACTCATTGAAAACAAGGACTTTTTTGAAAAACTCATCAGCATTTACGCAGAAGCAGGTGAAAGCATTTTCATAAAAAACGAAAACGTGCACAACGCGCCTTACATACTTGGCAAAGCAGGCCCTTACACGTTTCCAAATGACGTATGGAAAGAATACAAATCAGGACTTTCTGAACAAGTGCCTGGACTTGTCTGCGCCCATGCCACAATAATGGTCGATGTTGAAAGATATTTCAGCAGCAACCCAAAGACCCCTGCCAGCTTCACAGACCTCATGCTCAAGGTTGCAAAAAGCCTTCGTTTAGCTAACGAGAGCCAAAGGAAGAGAAGCGCGGAGTTCTTCAAAGGAGGAATACAGCTCACACCCACAAAGGCAAAGCAGTTTTTCAAGTTCAGCAGAAACTATGTGAGATTCTGGAATTACGGCTGGAAAGTGCCAGGAGCAGACCAAAACTTCGTTTTGCAGTTCTTGCAGGAAAGCAAAAATGCAGTGAACGAATACTGTCTTAACGAGGAGACAATCTACCAAAGCTGCGGAATGCCAACGCGTTTCAGAATGGCATATTCCTGCGCATTTGAAGAGTTTGTAAAGGACATGTTCACAAAACCGCTATTCAAAAAATGCGTGATCAAGACATCTAATGATTACGAAAGCCCGGAAGTAAAAGAACTGATAAAAACAAAAGAAACAATAGTGCGCGTCTTTGACGGCGGAGACCTAATGACATTCAAAAGAACCGGAACAATAACTCCTTCCGAGATCATAGGCGAACTAAGCAAAATACTCATAAATCACGGCTTGCCTCTCTTTAGAATGCAATTTTCAGGACACAAAACAGGCGGAATAACAACACTATCACGATTTATGGAGGAATAATGCAAGCAACAACAGTCTTTGAGGCATGGAAGCTTGCACTATCACACATACTCAAGCACGGCACAGATTTCATTGATGAGAACAAAAGAACCTGCAGGGAATTCCTGAACCTCGCAATTGAGATAGAACACCCCGAGATTGACGCAACAAGACCCATTACTGTACTGAATGGATTCCAGAAATGGGACTATCCAAGCTTTGACGACATAGCAAGAACAGTCCTCAACACAAACCTCTCACCGGAATACTCCTACGCTTACGGCCCGCGACTATTCTCATTCCAGCAACAAAAAAATCAAATCAATGATTTTATCATTCCTTTGCTCAAGAACAATCCCACCTCAAGACGCGCAGTCCTCACCCTATGGGACCCCATCGAGGACTCAAACCCCCTGAAGCGCGACATGCCTGGCCTGGTCGCAATTGACTTCAAGCTACGCAATAACCGCCTCAACATGACAACAGTGATAAGAAGCAATGACATGTTCTTCGGCTGGCCCGCAAACATCTACCAAATGCACGTACTTCAACAATACGTGGCTGAGAAGCTGGGTGTAAGGACAGGAAGCATAACCACGTTCTCAACATCAGCACACATCTTCCAGGACCAGTTCGCATACATCAAGAAAATACTGAAGATGGTGTGAAAGCAAGTCATACTTTCGCAGGCGTCATTAAAAGCAATTCAGCAATCTCTCTCCACCCCTTTACGCGAAGAACTCCTTGCTGTAGTATTTCTTGCTGATTCCACGGCTGATCAATAATAATGACCATAACCCCACTACTCGTTAAAGAACCAAGCCCCTTCTGTTGGTCGTCAATAATAACATCCAATTTCAAACGATTCACAACAACATTCTTTGAAAGAATAGTACCATCCGCCAACCTGCGCTTCTCATCATCAGACACAAAAATAAAATGATGATACGGAATTTTGTTGCGTTTTAAGTATTCTTTAGCGCTTTGCGCACCCGCAGCAACCCTCCCCGTAAGAATAATTATTTTATGACCTGCCAAGACCAAACTCTGAATTGCCTCTCTAGCACCCGGAACCAACGGCGCATCAAGAGTCGCAGGACCATGAGCATACTTCTTAACCTCCACCACCTGCTCCTCAGTAAGATACTGCCTTCTAAGCGCCCCAGTCATTGCAAACCAAGGAAAATCAATACCATACTTCTCCTTACAAAACTGTCTTTGAAGAACATAAGTATTTGCAATAGTACCATCAAAATCAATCGCAATACGCATACAACCACAAAATAACAATCACTTTAAATACTTTTTTACCGACCGACTCACTTAACCAAAGTTTAAATACTTCCATAATTATCGTTATTCTTGGACCCGTAGTTTAACCTGGATAGAATACGAGGCTTCGGACCTTGTGATCAGGGTTCAAATCCCTGCGGGTCCGTCAGGAGCCGCAGACCAGCCGGTGAGCCTCAGCGAGCCGGCGCTGCCTGCGGGTCCGTATATTTTAAAAACAAAAGCCAAAAAATACAGTTTGTCAGGGGCTATATGTTAACCTGGCTAGACTGCTTGGTTTGGGACCAAGCGATCCCGGTTCAAATCCGGGTAGCCCCATTTAAAGATGGAGTTTTTGACTTAATAGCGTCCACAATCAAATCCACAACTTTATCTACACTGGTATTTGAATTATCAATGACTATTTCTTCCAGATTATTCTTTGCATTGGCTTCATAAAGGTTGTAGGCAATATCTATGCAGTTTTTCCCACACACAAAGGGACGATCAGAATTTTTATCCCGTTCATAACAAATTTCACGCGCACAATGTAACCTTATTAACTTATACGTGCCGTTGATTTTAGTTTTCAAACAGTCCAACAAATCCTGTTCTGCAAAAACACCCTCCACTATGCCAAAATAGCCCGCTTCAATAAAATTGTTCATCAATGCAATAATATTTTTTGTGCATAACAACTTGTTCTTATAAGTGGGCTTTCTGTCACTCACGAATTTCCGCAAAACGTCAAAGTTTATATACGCCCTTGGTACATTTACTGAATGAAGATATTGAAACAAGTATTTGCTGGTTGTTGTCTTGCCAACCCCCATAGGCCCCCGCAATATGATATAATTCACACAAGTTTCCAACATTGCGGGTCCCTCCCGAAATACGAACCTGTTTTGGACCAAGCCACTGCCCTACAACCTCTACACACGGGCATAAGTTGGCAACTTCCACACCCCTCTATCTTTTCAAATTCTCTATAACGATTCATTTCAGGAAGATTGATAAAAAATTCCCTGATAGAAGTATGTTTAATATTGCCTATTCCCACAGGCATTCTTCTACAAGCGTACAGCGTGCCATCAGCATCCATGCAAAAACCACTCTTTGCAACAGAACAACCAGAGTATACCAAATTATTTTGTGGTAAAACCAGCTCTTTTTTCTCGTATAGTAACAGGCTCCAAAGAGGGTCTTTTGTTCCAAGAAACCTTTCAGGAATACCATCACTTATCATTTTCTTATATTCTCTATACATCCTTTCCAAAAAAGCCCGGTATTCCAAAGGCTCAAAGCATAGACCTGCAAGATCCCTTCCATTACCAATAGGTACAAGTCTGGCAAAATCAAACCGTTTAGCACCTTTTGAAATAACTTGCCTGGCCAAAACAGCCAGTTCGTATTGGTTTTGTTTAGTCACAGTGCTCATAACAACAACCTGAATTCCCTTACAAGTTAGTCTCTCAACAGCTGAGAGTGAAGTGTTGAAACTGCTTTTTCCTCTCAAGGAATCGTGAGTATCACGAAGACCATCAAAACTTAGCTGGTAACGACTAACACCACACTCCTTCAAACGATCAATTGTTTTATCATCCAATTGGTCCGGATTGCCAAGAATATGAGAAATAACCTTCTTTTGTCTTGCATAACCTAATACTTGCCAAAAATCCTCCCTAAGCAAAGGGTCTCCGCCAGTAAAACAAATCCTCGGAGTCACACAAACATCATTTGTAAAATCAACCAAATCATCAATCACTCTATAACAGTCTTTTGTTGTTAAGGCATTTTTGTCATTCCTCTGTTCAGGACTCATATAACAATGCGCACAATTATTCTCACATTTATTCGTGATGTGCCATTGTAATAAAAACTCGTTATTGCATTTTTTTGTACAAGGAAATGACTTTGTCAAAGAATCATCCATTCCTAATCACCAATAATGACGGCACTCTGGCAGCATAAATCGCGTTCATCAAATCACGAATCCTTCTTGTAAACACTCGAGTAGACGTTAAAATAAAGTCCTCACGAGTCATACCATTAATCACAAGTATGTGCTGCTGGGAAGAATCCAACAACTTTCCCTTTGAAAAAATCTTGGAGTTCACCACAGTAATCAGAGGAAGACCCTGAAGAAGAAAATTCTTGATATCCCTCTTTGTGAACTTCTTAAAGAAAACCCTAACCGAATCATTCCTAATAGAATAGTCTAACAATCGGATTATTTTCTTGATATAATTAACTTTCTTCGGAGAACCAAGTTTTTTACTCAACTCATAAAAAAACTTAACTTGCATCACTGGATTCTTAGGAATACGACTATTAACATGAGGAAAATAAAGAAATATTGTGGGGCTTAAGCCAGCTTTAATCAACGCCAAAGCAACAGAAGGAATGTCCGTATTCATTCCTTCCTTTATGTTCAACAACGACAAAACCTGTTGTTTACTTATCCTCCTTCCATAAAACCTCAATACCTGCCATGCGGCAACAGCCCCACAAGTAAAACCTTTCAAAGGCGTTGAGACAGGAACACTAATTGACACCATTCTTAACAATACTTCTTCCTTTCCTCATACTTCTGCGATCTCAAATACCCAGCATCCATCGCGCCAGTACACGTTGTGCATGCCCCACCCGAACAAAAACTACTACAACTACCACAATCCGAAGCAGGCTGGTCTTCCGCATTCAAGTGCGCCCAGAACGCAAACCTGGACAACTTTGCAATTTCTTCCTTCGATAACGGCCTTTTAACAACCTCTTCCAGTTTCATTTCAAACCCACCTCCAAATCCATCCCTAAGCACACATAAGTGTTTGAAGTATATAATTGTTTTTTATAATCATTTCAAACCATTTCAAAAAAAAACCTGAAAAATGATACGTTTACAAATAATAAAAACAATTACAAATAGAAACGAGGTTGCTTTGCCACAAGTTAGTTTGTCCAATTCGATTCTTGAGAATTAAGACAAATAATGAATTTTATAAGAAAAATCACTCTTTCTCAGGAGGAGCTCACCATTGTTGAAGATCATGTGTGTTCTACAAAGAAAAATAGCGGGCGCGTAATAATTACACCCTGTAAAAAAAAGCAATCCCGGTTCAAATCCGGGTAGCCCCACTACAATTAATAAATAACTAATCCAAATTGGGTGGCTACGCCACAGAGACCAACCATAAACATTTTTTGTTCGTGCGAATCAAAGATATTCACGACGCACAAATCCGGCATTAAATAGTTCAAGAGGTATGGGGCGGGATAAGCTGTTATCCCCCACCAAACCTTAAAACCGAAACATTTATATACTAGTAAAACATAGCCATTATTAAGTGGTTAAAATGGGGAAGACGCTTGCTGAACTGGCACTGGCAGGATTTGCAGCCTTAGGCATGTTTGGCACTAATTATGCCGGTCCTCAGCAGCAGGCTTATGCTGTTCAGGACGAGCAAAGTTCTCAAAAGATGAAAGTGCCATCTGACAATGAGCTCATGATGGCAGAAAAGGAAATCAGGGACATTTACAAGGCAGAATACGCACTCAAGGACCCTGCAAAAAGAAAAGCATTTGCAGAAAAACTCCTGGCTAATGCGCGAGAAACACAACAGCCTGCTTACAAATTCATTCTTTTGCGTGATGCAGCAATCACTCTTACTGACATGCTCGAGTTTGATGGTGCTTATGATGCAGTAAGAACAATGAAAGACAGCTTTGATGGAATCAATGTCCTTGAAAACTACGAAAAACACCTCAGTGCAGCAAAAGGAAAAGTAAAAACAAAAGACGAAGCAACCAAACTCGCAAACGCATACCTCTCACTAACAGACGACGCAGTGGCAGAAAAAAACTACAAGCTCGCAATGAGCACTGCAAAATCAGCAGAAACCATAAGCAAAAAAGCAGGAGACGCATCACTACTTGAAAGAGCCACTGACTTAATAAAATCAATACCTGAAATGGAAAAAGAATACTCTTTATACAAGAAAGCACAAGAAACACTCGAAAACAATCCCAATGACCCAGAAGCAAACGCAATAGCAGCAAGATACAAAGGATTTGTTGAGGGTGACTGGGAAGCAGCACTCAAATACTTCTCAAGAAGCAATAACGGCATAAGCAGAATAGCAGACCAAGAAATACTTTTGCGCTCAGGAGGAATGGACAACCCAGAAGCAGTATGCCTCGTAGCAGACCTCTGGTACGACCTATCAAGCAAAACAAGCAACGCACTTGACAAAAGACGCTTTGCAACACACGCATTCGAACTCTACCAACACGCACAAAACAAAGCCACAGGCCTCACAAAAGACAAAATAACAAAAAGAATAAGCGAACTAGAGAAGAAAATTGGCGGAAAGAACGGCGGAACAACAACCGGCGGATGGATAGATTTGATGAAATTAATAGATCCAAAAAGGGATGCGGTGAACGGGAAGTGGGAATTTAAGAATGGAAAGCTTTATTCAGACGATACTACAAAAGCACGCATAGAAATTCAATATATTCCGCCAGCAGAATATGACCTATGTGTCACTGCGCAGAGGAAATCAGGAAATGATAGTTTTAATATTGGTTTGGTAGTTGAAGGCAAACAATTCATGCTAGACTTTGATTCCTTTCAAGGAGAGGTAACTGGCGTTGACTTGATCGATGGCAAGAGACCGAATGAGACCACGTATAAAGGTAGAGTATTCACTGATGAGAATCCAAAAAAGATCCTTATCGCTGCAAGAAAGAAAAAACTTACTGTCTCCGTTGATGACAAAGTAATTGTAGACTGGAATGCTAATTATAATAGGGCATCGATGGTACAACATTGGCGCACTCCAAATCCGAACGTGATATTTATCGGTTCACACGTCAGCAGCTATCAGATTAGCGAGATTAAGCTTATACCCATATCTGGAACAGGAAAAAATCTCAGATAACAAGAGACTTTTCTCACTTTAAACATAATAGTGCCCTTATTCATAAATCTGATGACGCAATCAATAAGAATTTTATTCAATAAACTATTAATGTAGCAAATCTTTTATATAACAATCGAGGAATATTATGTAAATAAGCGCGATAAATATTGAGAGGAAAGCAAATGGGCCTATTTAAACTTTTAAAAAGCACGCCTATTGATTTTGGGCAAGGACAATTAAAACACAGCACAGAAGGCAAGCAAATTGCATACA
>JAWCLR010000024.1:0-12134 GCA_038850615.1 Candidatus Woesearchaeota archaeon
AGTAAAAGCAGAAGGCGCAGAAAAAGGAGGATGGATTGAAGACTGGGATTTTGCTCCAAAAGAACAAGGCGGATACACAACAATATGGAACATAGACGGAGCAGGAACACTCCTTGAAGGATACTTTGTCGGAGACACGTGCGACACAATCATTGCAGAAAAATGCCCCAAGTGCGGACTTGGCGTGGAAAGAATTTTTGGCATAAGCAGGATAAAAGACACAGAAGCACAACTAAAACTCACAGGAATGGTAGAAGCAAAAGTAAAAGGAGCAAGAATAAACCTTGTGGCAATAAGGGAAGCGCTCCTCAGGATTCCTGAAGTCGCAGAAGCCCAAATAATCGCGAGAAAAGACCAGTTAATCATCAGGATAGCCCCAAAAACATCAAGAAAAACCGCAGAACCAAAAGTCAGCGAGGCAATAAGAAAGCTAATGCTCGAAGCAACACCAAAAATAGAATACTTAACGCTTGAAAAGCTCACCACTCAAGACGGCTTCAAGTTCAGGGCGATTGTGATTGAGTAGTTTTCTCAAAAGGCTTCATCCAGAACTTGCCTGAACAACAGTTCGCCCCAACATAAGAACCCACATATTTTCCATCTTGCAGCATCCCAGAATAATTTATTTCCACTTTTGCCGCTTTTGGCGATGCATTTGTGTATTTTTTGACAAACGCTATTCTCTTTTCGCCCACTTCCCCATTAAAGTCAGCGCTTCCATTGCAGTCCTCAATAGTTCCTTTGATTCTTGCGACCCCATTTTCCTGCACGCGCTCTTTAACAAACACTTCAAACAATCCTTCTTCCTCAGAGTTAACATTCCACGTACCAATGTAATCCGGAGTCTTGTCAGTCACCCTTTTGTTCCTAAAAGCATTCCTAAGCCTTCCATAATAAAGAGTTTCAAAATCAAAAAGCGCATCTTTCGGGTCCTCAATCTTCTTCATTCGGACTTCTATATTAGGAAGAAGATAACGCTCCATTGACACATGCTCGCTGCTGAATCTAAATGCATTCCATATTTCAGCCTGCGACGGCTCCCTGACGACTTCATCCTCCCAATATTCATCAATTGTAATCCCGTATTCCCTTTGAAGGCGCTCCCTCTGCCTGAAAAAGCTTGCAGAATGCGCTGCACCAAGGAAAACAAGGTCTGGCCTGAATCTTGCGATGTTTTCAAGAATAACCTGCTCTTTTCCAATCATCCGCTCATATTGTACTTCAACACTGTTTTTTTCTGCTTCGCGCCAAAGCAGGTTAGCAAGCTCTTTGTTGGTTTCTTTTTCTGCCCTTTCCTTAAGCTCCAGAAACTGCTTTACAAACACTGCTTGTTTCCTAAGCTGCTCAACAGGCACAAGAAAATAAGTTTTCTGCTTGTGCTGCCTGAACCACTTGTACAGGTCAAGATGGATGTCCTGCTGAATAAACTTCAATGGAGGCACATTAATTGTTTTCCTTCCAAAAGTAAGCTCAAGACCCAAGACCTGCAGAAGCACCTTTGCAATTAGCTTCCAAATACTTGAACAAGTCAGGATGGCGTATTGGAACCCTGTGCGTCATTATAAACGACACTGTATATGACTCAATAAGACCAAAAAGCTTCATTCACTCACTTCTTCCTTTTTCTTCCCCGCCTTGCCTTAGGAGCCTTGTAAGTCACCTGAGCAGGCTCTTCTGCATTATACGTTTCTATTTGCGGCGATTCTGGAAGAGGTGTGCTTGCGGGCTCCTTTACAACATCCTCTATTGAAAGGACAGAAACAAGCAGACCAATGATGTTAATTATCAGCAGCAGCACAAAGGTCACAAAAGCGCCAACTGTCACGAATAAAAACACTGCATTTGCCAAAAACAAAGAGAACAACACTGTTGAGAAAGGCCAACTCCACCTTGACTCAGCAGCAATCCCGATAAGCGCAAGGATTGAAAGCAGAATGCCAACAACAATAATCACCAATTCAAGAGTTGCGTACTCACTCATTTTCCCCTCAAGAAAAATCATGCCAACAAGATTAAGCGCCAAAAGCGCCAACACAGTCATCAGTCTTCCAAGACCCATGTTTGCATCCCCCACAATAATAATTTTATACAAAAACACAAGTTCCTATAAAAAGTTTTCTATTCTCGAGTAGTGACGCTCAGAATTCGTCTGCCTCAAGAGACTTCAGCAAACCTTTCTTCCTCAGCACATCTGCCTGGTGCGGCTTGTACTTGAAAACAACATCACCCTTGTCATCACCTGACAATTCCCACGGCTCAATCAAAAGAACATCCCCCTCACGAATCCACAATTTCCTCTTCAGCCTGCCAGGAATCCTGCAAATCCTCTCCTTGCCGTCAAGGCACTTAACCTTCATCCTTGAGCCGCCAACCCTTTGCACGCAAATACCAATAACCTGCTTGCCGTGCGGAAGAGGAGTCCTTCTGATATCCTCTTCCATCATTTGCTGCCTTTCTTCCTCGCTAAGCGGCTTCTTGAATTCCATAACCAGTAAAGGACAGAAGGCGGTTTAAAAGCTTTGTTGTTTCTTGGCATGGCGATATGTTTATTAACCAATCCGGAAAAATGCATGCCATGCTTCCGGATTACAAGGGAAGAAGCATTGTAAACCTGATGAGCTCAATAGGCAAAGCCTTTGGCGCAAAAACAAGGTACAAGGAGCTGAAACTGCTCAGGCCTGCAGAGATCAAAAAACACAAAAACATTGTCCTCATGGTTATTGACGGGCTCGGGTATGATTATTTCAAAAAAAGAAAATCAGGGCTCAAGAAAGGCCTGAGGGGGATGATGACTTCCGTAATCCCGCCAACAACAGCAAGCGCAGTCACAACATTCACAACAGGAGACGCGCCCCAGCAGCACGCATACACCGGCTGGTTCATGCACCTCAAGGAGCTCGGCATTGTCTCAACAATACTCCCTTTTGCGCCAAGAATAGGAGGGCTATCATTTGACAGACAAAAAATAAAAATCAGCGACATATGCGGAGGAAAACTGTTTTTTGGCAAAATAAAAGCGCAATCATTCATGATAATGCCAAAAAACATACTGGCATGCAGGTTCAACAGGCAGAACTGGGCAGGAATAAGGACGCTTGGCTACCCAAGCATTGAAGGATTCCTGAAAAGCACTGAAAAGGCAGTAAAAGCAGGCAAAAAAACAAAATACATTTACGCATACTGGCCTGAGTTTGACAGCATATGCCACCATTACGGCGTCAGCAGCAAAGTGGCAGAACAGCACTTCAACATCATCTCCAAAAAAATTGAAAAATTCATCCAGCGGATAAAAGGAACCAACACTCTGCTTATCATCACAGCAGACCACGGCCTGATCGACACGCCTGTATCCAGGATAACATGGGTTGACGACCATCCAAGGCTCAAGGAATGCCTGACCTTGCCATTGTGCGGAGAAGCAAGGTTTGCTTACTGCTATGTGCATCCCTCAAAGGCAAAACAGTTTGAATGGTATGTCAGGACACGGCTGAAAAAGCAGTGCAGGCTCCACAAAAGCCAGGACCTAATACGCAAAAACTGGTTCGGCCTGTTCGAGCCAGACCCAAGGCTCTTTGACAGGATAGGAGATTACGTGGTGGAAATGAAAGAAAACAACACAATCATTGACCAGATGCCTGGCGAAAGCAAAGAAGTCTTTCTTGGGCATCATGGCGGAACAAGCAGGCAGGAAATGCTTGTGCCATTGATTGTATTCAGCCTGTGACAAAATTTATAAACCAACAAATCCCTGCAGGGCATATGCCAAAAAAAGAAGAAGACAACAGGTTAGTAAGGGTGTTCAGGACGCTGGGAGCCATCTTCGGCGCGTTTGTAAGCATCATTTTCTTTTTCATAATCGTCTCATTTGTAATAGCAGTGTTCTTTCCCACAAGCACGATAATGAGCGGAAACATTGCTGTCGTGCCAATAAAAGGGATACTAACAACAGGGGAAAACGCAAAATACTTCCTTGAAGACAGCGGAACACCCTCAGAAAAAATCGTTGAATGGATAAAAAATGCTGACAAGGACTCAAAAACAAAAGCAATCCTGCTCGAGATAGACAGCCCGGGCGGAAGCCCTGTTGCGACAGAAGAAATAGCAAGGGCAGTCAAGGACGCAAACAAGACAGTTATTGCAGTTATCCGCGAAACAGGCGCCTCAGGAGCATACTGGATCGCCTCAGCAGCAAACTACATCTTCGCAAGCAAAATGAGCATCACAGGAAGCATAGGAGTCAGCAGTTCACGGCTTGAGTTCGCAGGCTTGCTCAAGGATTACAACGTAACTTACCGCAGGCTCGTGTCAGGCAAGTACAAGGACGCAGGCACGCGATGGAAGGAAATGACTCCGGAAGAAGAAGCATTATTCCAGAGAATGCTTGACGAAGTCCACGCGGAATTCATACGCGCAGTTGCGGAAAACAGGAACCTGCCTATTGAAAAAGTAAAAGAGCTCGCGCACGGATTCGTCTTCACAGGCGCACAAGCAAAAGAAAACGGCCTTGTTGACGCAATCGGAAACAAGGACGACGCAATAAAGTACATAGAACAAAAACTCAACATCACAGCAAAAACTTACGAGTTCAGGCCAACAAAATCATTACTTGAAGAAATTATGGGCATAAGCAGCCAAAACATCGGCTACGGAATAGGAACAGCACTGACAAGAGCAAGCATTTCTGAAGAAGTAAAAATAACAACTTGATTATCTCACTGCCAACCCCTTGGTCCCCATCCAAATCGGCACTTCATACCCCTCTGGAACATGCGGAAACTTCACAATGCCTGCAGAAACCAAATCATTTATGCTGACTATGCCTGCTTTCTGGTCATCCAGCCTCGGGCAGGCAGTATTCACCCAGCAATCAATAAAATTAAAGTCCTCAAGATATTTGAAATCAAAAGTGTCGCAAACAAAAATGTAATAGTCCTTATCACCCTTCTTCTTCAATTGCAGAGCCCTTTGCAGGTTTTTCTGACCTGGCTTTGTGCTGACAATAATCCCAACACTTTTTGCATTCAAAAACCTCAAGACAGCACCCTTTCGTGCCTTTTCATAAGCCTCAACTTCCTTTTTGTCCAGCTCCTTAAATTCATTAGTGTAAGGATTAAAGCAAAAAACAGGCTTTCTGGACTGCAAAGCAACATTAATCGGATGAAAAACACCACTACCGACAAACAGGTAAGCATCAACCTTTGAAGCAAGCTTTAATGCCATTGCTGCATTGCAACCAAGCACCTGACCACCAGCAACACTGCCAGGAATTTGCGTGACAATCGCAGGAATCTGGTTTGCAAACTGAATGCTCGCAACAACACCAACCTTCTTGGGCAGTCTTTTCAGCACAGCAGGAGGAATAACAACCTTTCTTGTACTGTGCGCGTGAATGAACAATGTTTTCATCGCTGTTTTTCAGAAGAATTGCCGTTTATAAATGTTCTTACCCACAATTCCCTCACCGCATAATCAGCCAAAGGTCTCAAATTCACAATATCCTCTTCATTATACCTGATTAGCGTGTTCAAATAATCAGTATCCTTTGTTGCTCTGAACTGCTCCCATAAATAAACAGCATCACTGCCCGAAATTCCCTCAACATCATCGCCCCTCTTTATTCCGCGCTGCTTCTCAATCGCCTTAAGTCCGCCAGCCAGCCCAATGCGCGAACAGACATGCCGCAAGTCAATATGAGGCTTGTGCAGGCGCAGCCCAAAAAACCTCTCAATCACAGGCAAATCAAAACTGCTGCCGTTGAAAGTAACAATCATCTTTGCCTTCTGCAATTCCCTTTCAATAAGACGCCTGTCCAAGTTGTATCCACGAATAAAAGTTTTGGTGTCATTGCCGTCAAACAATCCAACAACAGTAATGCTCCCATAATAGCCGTTTGTTTCAATGTCAAGAAAAACAGCATCATCCCTAAAATGGTCATACAACCGCCAGTGCTCTGACGAAGGAATGCTTTTTGCCAAATAATTCAGGTTCTCATTCCACAATTCATTCTTGAACTCGTGAATCTTGGCATTAGCCTGCTCTTTCCTTCCTGCAGAAAAGCCCTTGATGCTTTTTGCCTCAACAAAAGAATTCCAGTCATGAACTCCCTGAGCCCAGATTTTCTGCTCAGTGGCCAATCCAACTTTTGGCAGGAAAAGAAACGTGTTGCGGAGCATAACAGCCAGCAACGCCCTGCCTGCTTAAAAAATCTCAGTATCCCTGACCAGTGACCAGTGGCTTATTCCCGTTCTGGCGCAGAATCCTGCTTTTTCTCTTCCTTTACGGGCTCTTTCTTCTTGTAATCATCCCTGAGGAACTGCGGCTGATAAAATTCTTTTTGCCTTATTTCACCAGGAGCCCTTATCTCGCTGTCAGGGACCCTTGACCTGTCGCCTGAGATAAAAAAAAGCCCGAACGCAAGACCCAATGCGCAGACAGGGACAAGCCAGGAAAAGGTTTTTTCGCGCTCAGGAATTTTTTCCTCTGCAAGCTGTGCAAGACTCTTTGTCGCAGAATCATCCATTCCAAGCCTTGCGCGCTCCTCAGCAAGTGTCAATGCCTCAAGAATGTCATGCTCCCTGCCTGCATAAACGCAATCGCGGGATGCATTCGGATTTTTCTTCAGCTTTTCGTAATCAAGTATCAGCATGACATATGCCTTCTCAGCGCAAATCCTCCCATGACCAACATCCGAAAGAAGGGTCTTGTACTTCCTTTCAAATTCCAGCTCCTGCCTCTCAATATCCGAATACGGCTGTTCCATTATCTTCACCTCGCTCAGTATATGTAAGGAATCAGCTTCTTTGTCCTGTTCATGTAGTCCCTGCCGTATTTCTCAATCAACACCCTGTCCCGCGAACTCACCCTGTAAATCGTGGCAAACAGCAAGAGCACTGCGAAAACAAGCATGAACTTCAGCGAAAGCGCGCACGCAAGACCTGCAACAACAAGCAATAATCCAAGGTCGCGCGGATTCCTCACTGTTGCATAAATGCCGTTTGTCGAGTAAGGAGGCAATTCCTCCTTTGGCTCAAGAACCTGCAAGAACCACAAGAACTGCTTTCTCGCAACCATTGCCTTAAGCCACGTGTTAAGCCCAAGCGCAAGAAGCACAAGCCCAACAACAGCCATTACAGTGTATTTTGTTGACATCACAGGGTTTCCTGCCTTCACGTACTCACCAATACCAACACCAAGAGTCAAGATGAATGTGAGGAGCCAAACCCATTTTGCTTCATCCTTCACCTGCGACTTGTGATGATGCGCCCACTGCAAAACCCTTGTCCTGAACAATTCCCTGAACATAAGAATTATTGACATCACCAAAAACAGCACTGCAACAGCCAAAAGCGGAATCCACAACCATACTTCCATAATCTCACCTCGATTTTAGCACTGAAATGCGCTTGCAATATTTAATTATTGGGCATTTTGAGCAAAAAGGCGACACTGGAACACAAACGCTCTTGCCATGGCTCACAAAAGCCTCATTAACAACAAGCCAGTGCTTCCTCGGAACAATTTTTTCAAGCGCAAGCTCTGTCTTCTCAGGACTTTTTGTTTTCACCCAGCCCAATCTATTTGAAACCCTGTGCACGTGCGTGTCAACAGGCAATGCCGGCCTGCCAAAAGCATAAACAAGCACGCAATTAGCCACTTTCCTTCCAACACCGGGCAGTTCAAGCAGTTTATCAAGTTCCTGAGGCACTTTTCCACCAAACTTTTTCATTAACATTCTTGCGGCCTTAATGATGTTCCTTGACTTGTTGTTGTAAAAACCAATCTGCCTGATTATCCTTACGACATCCTTCCGCTTCGCCTTTGCCAATCTTTCTGCAGTCGGGTATTTTTTGAACAAATCAGCAGCAACAACCTCTGTCACCTCGTCCTTTGCGCGCGCGCTCAAAATCGTCGATATCAACACCTTGAACGCGTCATACTTCTGTCCAAGCCTGCCAAGCATTGTCTTTTTGCCCTGCGACTTGAGAAGTTTTTTCAAGACAATGTCAATCTCGGCGTGCGTTACCATGCATTCTCCTCCAATGATACAAGTACTGCTGGGCATAGCCTGCCATCCTGCCCCATTTTTTCCTCCCAAACTCGCCCATTTGCCTCAGCTTCATTTTCTTTGCCTCTGGATACAACTCCTTTACTGCCCTTTCCATCCAGACATCAACAGGAAAGCTCTCGGTAAAGCCCAGGGAAAACAAGCAAATGCAGTCAGCAACCTTTTCCCCAATGCCAGGAAGCGCCATTAATTTCTCTCTCGCCTGCTTGTAAGTCAGTTTTCTCAATCCCGCAAACCATTCATCACTCACTCTTGCATTAACGCCGGCAATATACTTTGCCCTGAAGCCAACAGCACACTTTTTCAGCTTTGCAACATCATTCAACTCACCGGCAGAAGGAAAAGTAAAGAACTTTTTTCCCTTAAAGACAACTTCTTTGCCAAACTTTTCAGCAATGCATTCCATGTTCCTCTTAATCTTCTTGATATTAGAGAATTGCGAGCAAAGAAAACCCACAGTGCACTCCCAAGGGTCCTGCTTTATGATGCGAAGACCGGGATATTTCTTAATCGCAATCCTGAGCGCAGGGTCTTTAGACAATTGGTGCATTATTTCAAGATAATTCTCGTCAAGCCCGAAAAAATGCCTGACAAAACGCTCAGAAGCGCCCTCAAAAAACAACTTGTCAGCATCCTGGCGAGCCCTAAACACCTTCTCCCTGGTAACTATATAATACCAGCCATCATGCAGGTGATACCTGAAAAACTGGCCGGAATCAAGAGTATGAATCAAGCTGAAGCCACTAACCCGCATTACCCCCATAACAAACTTTTTTGTTAGTCTGTTTAAATATTTTTCCAGAACAAGTAACAACACCATTTATCTTATTATCATAATCCCATAATGTATTTTCCAAACCACGAATGTTTAAATACTAATTTATACCGCTTGTGGTAGTCACAGATGATAACCACTATATGTAGTGGTTTTTGAATACCAGCAAGTAAAAAACACAGAAAAAAGGTGAGAGACAAAATGATTTCTAACGGCGAAAGAGCAGTAGAGGACATAATGCACGCTTCTGAGATTGAATTCAACGACAAACGCCTCAAGATAAAAAGGCATTTCACAAAGCAAGGAATAAACCCTTTGGACGAAGTGGAGTATGAAAAGCGCTCAGCAATCATAGCAGAACCAGACGGCAAGATCATATTCAAGCTTGAAGGAGCAGAAGTCCCAAAAAACTGGTCCCAACTTGCGACAGACATAGTGGTCTCAAAATACTTCCGCAAGGCAGGAGTGCCAGGAACAGGACATGAAACAAGCGTAAAACAAGTAATACACCGGATAGCCAACACAATACGCCTCGCAGGAGAAGCGCTCGGATACTTCCAGGAAACAGAAGACGCAGACGCATTTGAAAACGAACTTGCGTATCTTCTAGTCACGCAAAAAGGCGCATTCAACTCGCCGGTCTGGTTCAACTGCGGATTATACCACCAGTATGGAATCACAGGGACAGGAGGAAACTGGTACTGGGACTTTGACACGCAATCATTGCAGCAAACGACAGGAGCATACGCACGGCCTCAATGCTCAGCATGCTTCATACAATCAATAAAAGACGACCTCATGAGCATATTCGACCTTGTCAAAAGCGAGGCAAGACTGTTCAAGTACGGCTCTGGCTCAGGCACGAACTTCTCAGCACTAAGAAGCAAGTACGAAAAACTCGCGGGCGGAGGAACAAGCTCTGGCCTGATGACCTTCCTAACGGTTTTTGACCGCGCAGCAGGCTCAATGAAATCCGGCGGAACAACACGAAGGGCTGCAAAAATGGTCTGCCTTGATATGGACCACCCAGAAATCCTTGAGTTCATAAACTGGAAAGTCAACGAAGAAAAGAAAGTCAGGGCATTAGTTGCTGCAGGATACTCCGCGGACTTCAACGGAGAAGCATACCAAACAGTCGCGGGACAAAACTCAAACAACTCAGTCAGGGTCACAGACGAATTCATGCAGGCATACCTCACGGGCGGAAAATGGAAAACAAGATTCAGGACAACAGGCGAAGTCCACAAGGAATACGACGCCAGAGACCTGATGCGGCAGATAGCACAGGCAGCATGGGCATGTGCAGACCCAGGAATACAGTTTGACACAACAATCAACGACTGGCACACCTGCCCAAACACAGACAGGATAAAGGCAAGCAACCCGTGCGTAACAGGAGACACCTTGATTGCCACAGCAGAAGGCTACAGAAGGATGGACTATCTCGTTCACGGCGAAGCAGACATCATAAATGGCAGAGGTCACAAGTCCCGTGTTACAAAAATATTCCCAACAGGCAAAAAACCGGTTTACTTGCTAAAGACAAAAAGCGGATACTCGCTCAAGCTTACCGCAGACCACAAAGTCCTCACTGCAAACCGCGGAGATGTTCCAGCATGCCTCCTCACAAAAGATGACATTGTTCTGCTTGAGCGTCCTGGCTTTGGAAAACAGCAACTCCCAACAGCGCTTGCCGAAGCATTGGGCGCAGCAGTCGGAGACGGATGCATTGCCGGCGACCAAGAACACTTGTTCATCACGCTTGGAAAAACAGAACGCGCAGTTGCAGAAAGAATAAACGCAGGACTTAATGAATTCAAGATGGAGTTCGCTGTTGAGAGCAGCACCCCTGATCTTCGTGCATCAAGGCAGAACCCCGTAATCCAGACTGCCACAACGCTGCGGGTTGGAACAAGCGCAAGGCCTGTTGTTGAAGTGTTGAAGCAGTACGCAGTCCTCGATATGGGCTCTCAGCAAAAACATTTTACTGACAACATTTACCTTCTTGACAAACAATCACAGGCAGCTATTTTGCGCGCGCTTTTCACAACAGATGGCACTGTTGCGGATTACGGCGAGAAAAGCCAGTACGTTTCGCTTGACTCCTGCTCGCTTGAACTGCTCAAGCAAGTCCAGCTGCTGTTGCTCGGCTTTGGAATTAAGTCAAAACTTTACGAAAACAGGCGCGCAGGAGCCAATACCGCAATACTCCCTGATGGCAAAGGCGGGATGAAAGAATACCCTGTTTGCCAGATGCACTCTCTTAGGATATCGCGCTCCTCAAGGGTTGTATTCCAGCAGGAGATAGGGTTCCTTCCAGAAAGCGCAAAATCAGAACGCCTTGCAATGATGAACAAAAGAGTAAGCGCATACAACGAGTCGCTCACAGACGTAGTTGATTCTCTCACGTACCTTGGCGAAGAAGAGGTATTTGACCTTGAAGAGCCTGAGACAAACCACTTTGTAGCAAATGGAATAGTTGTGCACAATTGCTCAGAATACATGTTCCTTGACGACTCATCATGCAACCTCGCAAGCATAAACCTGATGAAATTCCTCAACGAGGACGGCACGTTTGACATAGAGGCATACAGGCACGCGTGCAGGATATTCCTAATAGCGCAGGAAATAATTGTCGATTTCGCAAGCTATCCGACAAAGGAAATCGCAAAAAACACCCACGAATACAGGGCACTTGGGCTCGGCTACGCAAACCTCGGCACGCTCCTGATGGTTCTCGGAGTGCCCTATGACTCTGACAAGGGAAGAGCAATAGCAGCAGCAATAACAGCAATAATGACCGGACACGCATACTGCGTCTCAGCAGAAATGGCAGCAGTAAAAGGACCATTCGAAGGCTTCAAGATAAACCGCGAGCCAATGCTCCGCGTCATAAGAAAACACCGCGACGCGGCATACAAGATAGACGTAAGGCACTGCCCCCCAGACCTCCTGAAGGCAGCAAGGGACGACTGGGACAATGCGGTTGAACTCGGAGAAAAATACGGATTCAGAAATGCGCAAGTGACAGTCCTTGCACCAACAGGAACAATCGGACTCCTGATGGACTGCGACACAACAGGCGTGGAACCTGACTTCTCGCTCGTAAAGTACAAGAAACTGGCAGGCGGCGGCTACTTCAAAATAATAAACCAAAGCGTGCCCAGGGCGCTTAAAAAATTAGGATACACCGATGAGCAAGTAAAAGAAATACAAGCGTATGTTCTTGAAAACGGAACAATAGAAGGAGCACCGCACATCAAGGACGACCACCTCCCGGTATTTGACTGCGCC
>JAWCLR010000025.1:0-1225 GCA_038850615.1 Candidatus Woesearchaeota archaeon
ATACAGTTTTGGACAATTGCATTATTATTCATCACATCCTACCTTATCGGCTTTCTATGCTTCCAGCACCACGCGTACAAACACAATAAGTAAATCCTGAAAAAGGACGCTGTGGCGCAGACATCAACGCGTGACACCACGCAACGCTGTCAAGTTCGTCGCCAAACTTGTTTGGCAAAACATAGACTTTATTTTCAGAAACCAATATATAGTAGAAGCCATCGGCAAAGGCGGTCAAAAAAAGGTGGTCGGTATGAATTACAGGGTTTTTGCCTTGATAGCAGTGCTTATCCTAATGAGCCCGGCAGTTTTTGCGGCCAGCAGGACCTGCACGCGCACCATTGACCCCCCGCGGATTTACCAAAACACAATACTGTGCTCAGATAATTATTACCCCCACAACTACCCGCAAGGCATAAACATAACAAATGACAACATTGTCCTGGACTGCGGCACAAGCGTGCTCCACGGCCAGTTTGCAAATGCAGGAATAGTCATTACAAACCGCAAAAACATAACTGTAAAAAACTGCCAGGTGGCAAACTACAACACAGGAATCCTCATAAAAAACTCAGAGGAAATAACAATACTAAACAGCAACATGATAAGGAACATCATTGGCATAAAACTGGTCAATTCAAGAGGTATTGTTGTTGAAAACAGCCACGACATAAGCCTCACAAAGCCAATCCAGCTTATAAATTCCTCAGGAAACACATTCCATTACATAAACAAGAAAATAGGCGATGACAACTGCAGGCTCAACCAGTGCAACACGCCAACAGGAATGGCTGCGAAGGAGGCAGAACGCGCAAAGTCAAGCGCAGCAGAAAAAGCTCTTTCCAGAAAGCTCAGGGACAACCTCCGCGCCTGGATTTACCCAGGCAGCTCTGTATTCAGCAGGGCCTGATGTTCTCAACAAGAAGCGCCTGCTTGCTACACGCCACAGTTTTGCCCGCAATCATCACCTTCGGCGTGAACTTTATCTGACTGACCGAGCCGCCCCCTGCATTGAATTCAATCTGCGCGGCGCTCCCCTTTGGCAGCGGCCTATCAAGAATATTCTCAATTACGCCAATTCCTGCATCTCCCACAATGCGCGCGTGAATTTCTGCAATATTTGCGTCAGGACCGTTGTCAATCAGCCCTCTCACTATGCCATCAGCAATGCAAAGCTGGTCAACACCGCCTATTCTGATGATGCTGAACGAAACGAGGTCGCAGC
>JAWCLR010000025.1:1235-10754 GCA_038850615.1 Candidatus Woesearchaeota archaeon
TGTCACTGTCTCCTGCACGCCCTGCACGAACTCCGCTTTCGCTTCAATATAATCCTCACCCCAACTCATCACAGCAACACCCATCCCCACGGAAAGCGCAATAAGCAGGATTGTTGCAACAAGCGGTGAAATTCCCTTTTTATTCATCACGGCGTTCCTCTTTTTTGAGTTCGCTTGGGCAAAGCCCATTTATAAATATAACGGGTTTTTATGGGCAAAAGATTATAAACAACCTGAAGCTGAAGAGCAAGTATGGCAGAAGAACACCAGCTCACGCCTGAAGAAATAGAAGCCATGTCAAGGCAGCAGTGCATTTTCTGCCACATCGCGGCGGGCAGGGTTGCCTCCAGGAAAATCTATGAGGATGACAAGGTTGTTGCAGTGCTTGACATCAATCCTGCAAACCCAGGGCACACACTAATCATCCCAAAAGAGCACTACGTGATAATGCCACAAATACCTGAAGACGTTATGCAACACATAGGCATGATTGCAAAAGGAATCTCCCACGCTCAGCTCAGAGCGCTCAAGGCACAGGGAACAAACATCTTTGTCGCAAACGGCGTAACAGCAGGGCAGAGGGCGCAGCACTTCATGATGCACGTGATACCGCGAATGGAAAATGACGGCGTGGGGCTGACGCTTCCGGAAAGGTCGATGGCGCCTGCTGATGCGAAAAAGGCGCAGCAGGTACTGAAAAAAGCATTGGCAAAAGCCCTTGGGCTAAAAACAGAGGGCGAGCCAGAAACAGAGGAAGAATCACAGGCCTCCAAAAAAGAAGAGCTGACTAAGAAAGCAGACGCAAAGAAGCCGGCTGAGAAAAAAGGCAAGCCTGAACCTCCTGCAAAAGGCGCAAACCTTGACGAAATAACAAGACTCCTGACAAAAGGATGAACGATGGCGTGTGAAACCTGCAGCCTGATAAAAGAGAAAAAAGGGCTCTTGTACGAGGACGACCAGATCGCAATACTCATTGCCCCAAAACCCGCAACAGCAGGCCACATAATCCTTGCGCCGAAAAGGCATGCGGCAATCCTTGAGCAGGTCCCTGACTTCCTTGTCGGCAAAATCTTTGACAAGGCAAACAAGGTATCCATCGCGGTTTTTGAGGCGCTTGGTGCTGAAGGGACAAACATAATACTAAACAACGGCGTCGCAGCCGGCCAAGCAACAAATCACTTCCTGCTCAACGTGCTTCCAAGAAGAGAAAACGACGGCATCAACCTCGCGTGGCAGCCAAAGCAGCTTTCTGAAGAGGAAATGAGCACAATAGAGCTTAAGCTGAAGGACGAATCAAAAAACATAGGGATATTTGAGAAAGAAGAGGAAAAGCCAAAGGAAATCAAGAAGCCAGAGGAAATAAAGGAGGAGGAAGAGAACTACCTTCTAAAACAGCTTGAAAGGCTGCCATGAAAGCAAGAGTCCGCTTAATAGTAAAGGGAAAGGTGCAGGGGGTCTTTTTCAGAATGTTTGCACAAAGCGTTGCAAGAAAGCTTGGCGTAACAGGCTGGATTAGAAACAATCCTGACGGAACAGTCGAGGCAGTCGGTGAAGGTGACAAGAAAGCGCTCGTTGAACTTGTTGAAAAACTAAAAAAAGGCCCATTACTCTCGGATGTCAGGGAAGTCAAGCAAAAATGGTCAGAACCAACAGGCGAATTCACAGGATTTGAGATAAAGTATTAGAAAAACCATGCCAAGGGGCTTCCAAAAACAAGAAAAAGCACAAAAGCCACAAGAAGAGACGGCACAAAAGGGATCCCCTCTTTGACAAGAACCTCCTTGACCCTTAAACGCTTGAGCTGCTCAATTTTTTCCTTGGTGATTCCAAGGTCTTTTGGACCGCAAACATAGCTCCCTTTCACTTTTACAACCTTTGCAATCCAGTCCCCTTCTGTCAGCTTGCCCACAGGCAAAAACTTGTACATGCAGCAATTCTCAACAGCCTTTACCATCAACCCCACATAGAAAAGCAAGGGGACAACAAGCGAAACAACAAGCATCAAAACGCGTAAGAGCTCATCATTAGTGGCAATAGCGAAAGCAACGCCGAGCGCAAGCACTGCTAAAACAGGAAAATGCGCCCATTTAACCGAGCGTGACAGGACACCATAACTTTTGGCAAAAGAATTCCAGTTTTTCACCGCAAGCGCAATGCTCCACACCACGCCGTAAGCAGCTCCCGCAAGCAAAGCCCACAGCACAAAGGCAAGCGAGGGGCTTTTCAGCGAGAATCCAAAACCAAGAAGCGTGCCTACCGCCATAAGGAGCTTGCTGTCACCGCCACCCCACTGCCCGGAATAATACATAATTGTTGCGAGACCGAAGAACACAATAAAGCCCAGCAGCCCGTAGCCGAGTTCAGCCCAGCCGTTTCCAGCAACACCCCACAAAGCCCTTATTCCAATCCCTGCAACAATGCCTGCAAAGTTCAGCCAGTCAGGAACCTCCCTTGTGCGGATGTCAGAATACGCGCCAACAGCAAGGACCACAAGCATTACTGAAAACAGCACAGCCTCAAGCATAAAAACAACCATCCTTCAGAACATATATAAATACTTGCCCATTGAAACCCCTTTGTGAATCTGACGGTAAATACAGGAAGCGGGATTTCACTGAGCCCACAGCCTTTGCCCACCCATGTCGCAATAAGCATTTCATCGCCACAGCACGTGCCACCGGAAACAACACTCCGTAACATCATGGAGCTGATGACGCTGGCGGTAAGCCTGAGGATTCCAATGCTGACCCTGCACTTCCAGCAAGGCATGACAGAAAGCGAGGTCAACACAATAACAACAATATTCACTGCGCTAATGCACGAGCAATTCCTTGACAACAACCAAGTGAAAATATCAGTGCTTGGCAAGTGGTACGAGCTTCCGGAGCGCGCCCTTGAACCAATAAAGCACGTCATTTCATCAACAAGCGACTATGACAGGTGCTTTGTCAACTTCTGCATCCGCTATGACGGCCAAGAAGACATTGTTGAAGGCGCGAAACTGCTGGCAAAGCACGTCCAATTGGGAAAGCTGGCACCAGAACAAATAACAAAAGAAACACTCAAGGAAGCAATGCTTACCTCAACATTGCTTCCGCCAAGCCTGATAATCCACACGGCACCTGCAAGAAAAACAGGAAGCATACTCCTCTGGGACTCGCCAGGTGCAACAGTGCATTTTTCTGACTTTTGCTGGAAGGATTTCGGCAAGGAAGCGTTTTTAAACAGCCTTTTGTTCTTCCAGCGCCATAATTAAGAGTGTATTTGCAAAAGCGCAAGGACCAGAGAAGCCCTGAGGACGCTGCTCAAAATAAGAAGCGCAGGGATTGCACGCGGACTTTTTCCAGCGGTAGCTTCGCAAATGAAAAGCCAAGAGCGGCACAAGGCTTACAACATTAAGCTTCCAATCCGCTAAAAAACTTGGCGCTTCACAAACAAAATAACAAGCGCATTAAAGAGCTTTTCTTGGGATTGAAAATGCAAGCCCGCGAAAACTTTATAAACAAACCCCTGATTTTGCGATTAAACCGATGAAACAATGATGCGCAAGGCGTCTCGCGTACCGCGTTCAGCGTCTTGCGCAGAGTGAGGTATTGATTCTCATCCTCACATTGTCGGAAGGAGGAAAAACATGGCAGACAAAGGACCTGTGGAAAAGGCTCTCGAAGCGGTTGAGCTTGCGAGAAGTACAGGCAAGATAAAGAAAGGCACGAATGAGACAACAAAGGCTTTGGAAAGAGGGGCTGCAAAGCTTGTCGTTTACGCAAAAGACGTCCAGCCCGCAGAAGTCGTCCTGCACATTCCTCTCCTCGCAAAGGAAAAAGGAGTGCCATGCGTTGAAGTGCCAAGCAAGGAAGAGCTTGGCGCAGCAGCAGGAATCAAAGTGCCAACAGGGGCAATAGCAGTAATCGCAGAAGGAGAGGCAAAAGCAATCATCAAGGACCTCAAAGGAGCCTGAGTAAGATGGGAGACCCAAAAAGAAGAATAATTGACATGACACAGGTCGCCCCCCAAAAGGGACCGCCATCAAAAGCCCAGGCAGCGGAAGGAATCAAGTTCACTACTGCCACGCCCGCACGCGTTGAGGAAATCATTGGTCGCACAGGCATGCGGGGGGAAGCAATACAGGTACGTGTGAGGGTCCTTGACGGAAGAGACAAGGACAAGATAATGAGACGAAATGTGAAAGGACCTGTCCAAAAGGACGACATACTTATGCTCAGGGAGACAGAAATAGAAGCAAGGCCACTGAACAAGGGCGGTAGGGCAGGGGGCGTATAAAGATGGCGCGCTGCTCATTCTGCAGGAAAGTCATAGAACCGGGCACAGGAATAATGTTCGTGAAGACAGACGGCAGAATATTCCTGTTCTGCTCAGGCAAGTGCGAAAAGCATTTGCTGAAGCTCGAGCACAAACCCCGCACAACAAAATGGACACTTGAGTATGCAAGGGAGAAAAAGCAGCTCAAGGCCGCAAAGGAGGAAAAGAAATGATTGAGCGCACCCTTGTGCTGCTGAAGCCGGACGCGGTGCAAAGGTGCATAATAGGAGAGATAATCACACGCTTTGAAAGGGCGGGGTTAAAGATAGTAGGCGCAAAAATGGTGTGGGCAACCGAAGACCATGCAAAAAAGCATTATACGGAGGACATCGCGAAAAGAAGAGGCGAGCATGTGAGGGAAAAACTAATCAGGTTCATCAGGGAAGGCCCTGTGATAGTGATGTGTCTGGAAGGCAGCAGCGCAGTTGAGGTCACGCGAAAAATAGTCGGGGACACGGAGCCAAAAAAAGCGCTGCCCGGCACAATCCGTGGGGACTTCGCACATCACAGCTATCACTGCGCAGACATCCGCAACGTTTCAGTAAGGAACCTTGTCCATGCCTCAAGCGACAAGGCAGAGGCAGAGCGCGAAATCTCGCTGTGGTTCAAGCCAGAAGAACTACATTACTACAAGACAGTCCATGATGTTTACACACAATGTGATGCAAAATGGTAGAAAAAGAGACACAACTGGAAAAAATGAAGCGCTTGTCAAACAAGCAGGAAAACATACGCAACATCTGCACAAGCGCACACATCCACCACGGAAAAACAGCATTGACAGACAACCTTCTTGCAGCAGCAGGCCTCATGTCAGAGGCAGCGGCAGGCTCCCTTGAGAAAGGAATGGCAACCTGGCAGCACGCAGATGAGCAGGAGCGCCTCCTGACAGTCGATGCTGCAAACGTCTCAATGGTCCACAAGTTTGAGGGGCAGGAATACCTCATCAACCTCATTGACACGCCAGGGCACGTTGATTTCGGCGGAAACGTCACGAGAGCAATGCGTGCAATTGACGGGACTGTCGTGCTTGTCTGCGCATCAGAAGGCATAATGCCCCAGACAGAAACTGTCCTCAAGCAAGCATTGAGGGAGCGCGTCAAGCCGGTATTGTTCATCAACAAGGTTGACAGGCTCATAACCGAACTCCAGTTCACGCCGGAGCAGATGCAACAGCGCTTCCTGAAGATAGTGACCGAATTCAACAAGCTCATTGAAAGCATTGCAGAGCCCGAATACAAGAAAAAATGGCAGGTTGACATAACAAGCGGCTCTGTGGCATTTGGCTCTGCCAGGGAAAACTGGGCAACTTCAGTGCCGTTCATGCATAAAAGAAAGGTCAGCTTCAAGGACCTCATAAACCTTTACAAGGGAGGCATGACAGAACAGCAGCGCCAGGAATGGGTTTGGAAGAACGCGCCATTGTACGAAGTCCTGCTTGATATGGTCATCAAGCACCTGCCAAACCCGGTAGAAGCGCAAAAGTACAGGATTCCAAAAATATGGCGCGGAGACCTCGAGTCGGAATTCGGCAAGGACCTGCTCAGCTGCAATAAGAACGGGAAGGTCGCTTTCTGCGTAACAAGAATCCTCATTGATCCGAAGTCAGGAAGGGAAATCGCGGCAGGCAGGCTTTACTCAGGCACGATAAAGGAAGGCATGCAAGTCTACCTGAACATGGCAAAGCAGACCCAAAGGATTGCCCAAGTGATGATGTACCAAGGCATAAAGCCGGAAATAATCGGCGAGGTGCCAGCAGGAAACGTCCTTGCGCTCGCAGGCATTGCGGCAACAGCAGGAGAAACAATCACTCTCGAGCCGGAACAGCCGTTTGAGGAACTCAAACACATCTTTGAGCCGGTTATCACGAAAGCGATAGAGCCAGCAAAGCCCCAAGACTTAAGCAAGCTTGTGGAAGTCCTCAGGAAAGTTGCAAAGGAAGACCCGTCAATCAAGATTGAAATCAACCCCGAGACGGGCGAGAACCTTATGCACGGAATGGGCGAGCTCCATTTGGAAATCATTGAAAACCGCATCATAACAGAAAAAAACGTGCAGGTCAAGACATCTCCCCCAATCGTGGTTTACAGGGAAACAGTCACGAAGAAAGGACCAGAAGCGGAAGGAAAATCACCCAACAAGCACAACAAGGTATACATGTATGTGGAGCCGCTTGAGCCACACGTCCGCGAACTCATCAAGAACGGCGAGTTGCCAGAAGGACGCATCAAGAAGAAAGACCTTGCAATAAGGGACACGCTTGTCGAAGTCGGTTATGACAACGACACGGCGTTATCGGTAAAGGACATTTACAAAGGCAACCTCTTCATTGACAAGACAAAGGGAATAGTGCAGATAGGAGAGGTCATGGAACTCCTGCTCGACGGCTTTGAGCAGGTTATGGACGGCGGCCCTCTCGCAAGGGAGCCGTGTTTCGGCGTCAAAGTCGTGATGAGCGACATAAAACTGCACGAAGATGCAATTCACCGCGGACCGGCACAAATGTATCCTGCGGTAAGGGAAGCAATAAAGACATCGATGATGGGTGCAGGGCCTGCAATCTTCGAGCCAATGCAGACACACCTCATAGAGGCGCCCATAGAATACACAGGTGATGTCACGAAGCTCGTGATGAACAAGCGCGGACAGGTGCTTGAGCTCGTCCAGGAAGGGGCGCTTTCAATCGTCAAGGCAAAACTGCCAGTTGCTGAAATGCTTGGGTGGAGCTCTGACTTAAGGTCTGCCACGGGCGGCAGGGGGACAAGCTCTCTAATTGACCAAGTATTTGAGCGCCTGCCGTCAGAACTGCAAGACAAGGTAATCAGGCAAATCGTCCAGCGCAAAGGGCTCACTGCCGGAATGCTCGGCGCATAAGCACATAAACACCAGCACGAAAACAATTGCAGAGGCGTGCAATGGCAAAAAAACAGATTGAACTGACTGTTCTCATACCGTGCTACAATGAGGAAGAAAGCATCAAACAGTGCGTGATGGCCGTCCCCGACATGCCATGGTCCACTGAAATACTTGTTGTTGACGGCGGAAGCAAAGACGACACGTTCAAAGTCGCGAAATCAATCAAAAAAAAGGGATTGCGCGTTATCAGATACTCTCCAGCAAGAACAAAAGGATACGCCTGCGCTTTTGGACTCAAGCACGCGCGCGGAAAGGTCACGGTCATACAAGATGTCGACATGAATCCAGCAGACATCCCGCAAATCGTGCGCCCAATATTTGAAGGCTGGGCTGACTTTGTCAACGGCACAAGATTCATCCTGCCTATGGAGCCGGGCGCAATGTCAAGACTTAACAAGTTCGGCAACAAATGGATATTCTCAACACTAGTTTCGCTCGTCATAAGGCAAAAACTCACAGACTCTTTATGCGGATACAAGGCATTCCACACAAGCCTTTTACGCGGAAAACTAAAGGAGGACAACTGGCCTGATTTTGAGATGCTCATCAGGGCAAAAAGGGCAGGGGCACGCATAGTTGAGATTCCAATCAGGTATGTTGCGCGCAAAGGCGGCACGCCAAAAATGAGGCCATTCAGGGACGGCTTCAGCATGCTCAAAATGCTAATCAAGCTGGCAGTGAAACGATAATGGCAAACACAGTAAACAAGATATCAGTAGTAATACCTGCGCACAACGAAGCAGAAAACCTAGAACGCATGGTGCCGGGGCTCAAGGAAGCGCTCAAAAACTGGCTACACGAAGTAATCGCAGTAAATGCAGAAAGCACGGACAAGACAGGGGAAGTCTGCAGGCAGCTTGAGAAAAAATATCCTTTCTTCAGGTGTGTTGAGTGCAAGTCAGGAGTCGGCAACGCGCTAAGAGCTGGCTGGAAGGCGGCAACCGGAAACTGGATCCTCATGATAGACTGCGACTTCCTCAAAAACATGGAGCATTTCCCACTGCTCGTCCACAAGGCAAACAAGGGATACGACATGGTGACAGGCTCAAGGTACATGCCTGGAGGAAAATTGATTGGATATCCGCCGTTCAAAAAATTCGCAAACAGGGTGTTTCACGCAGTTGTATGCACGCTTCTGAACATCCCATCAAAGGATTTGACAAACAACTTCAAGCTGATGAAGCGCGAAATAGCGTTAAGCATCCCTTCCATTGAGCCGCACTTTGCAGCAAACGCCGAAACAGGCATTTATCCCTCCCTACTCGGCTACAAGGTTGGCGAAGTTCCTGTTCCATGGATACAACGCGACTTTGGCGGAAGCAAATTCTCAACAATAAAGCTCTCATTCAGCTATGCAAGGGTGTTCTTAAGGGCATTATGGCTCAAGGCGACAGGAAAAATAAGAAAAAAATGCACAAAGTGATCGTTTCCTCAACTAATGCCGTTATTTTGCCGGCAAACTTGCTAAAACTGCGGTTTCCGCAAGCTTTATAAATAAATGCCCTTCCATCTCGTCTATAATCAAATTTCGAAATATGGAGGGGTATCATCATGGCAAAAGGAAAACCGCACATAAACCTTGTGTTCGTTGGTCACGTTGACCACGGCAAGTCCACAACAGTCGGAAGACTGCTCTTTGACTCAGGCAACATAGAGGAACAAACGCTCAGGAAGCTCAAGGAGGAGGCAGAACGCCTCGGAAAGGGCGGATTCGAGTTCGCATTCGTCATGGACCAGCTCAAGGAAGAGCGCGAGCGCGGGCTCACAATCGACCTGAGCCACAAAAAGTTCACAACACCAAAGTACGACTTCACAATAATTGACGCGCCTGGCCACAAGGACTTCATCAAAAACATGATTACTGGCGCATCGCAGGCAGACGCCGCGGTGCTCGTAGTCGGTTCGGAAGGGGTTCAAGCGCAGACAAAGGAGCATGCATTCCTGTGCAAGACGCTTGGCGTCGGCCAGATAATCGTAGCATGCAACAAGATGGACCTAAACAAGTATGACCAGAAAAAGTTTGAGGCAACGAAGGCAGATGCGCTCAACCTCCTAAAGAGCGTCGGTTACAAGGTGGAGACAATCCAGGTTTTGCCAATCGCATCATATCCTGGAGATAATGTTGTCAAGAAAAGCGCAAACATGCCTTGGTATACAGGACCAACACTGCTTGAAGCCCTTGACAAACTCTCACCACCTGAAAAACCAACAAACCTACCCTTGCGCCTGCCATTGCAGGACGTCTACAACATCAAAGGCATTGGGGTCGTCCCTGTCGGGCGC
>JAWCLR010000026.1:0-9929 GCA_038850615.1 Candidatus Woesearchaeota archaeon
GGGCCTTCCTGCTTGCTTTCGACTATCCCTGAGTACTTGGTTGTATTTTTCTTCAGTGCCTGAACAAAATTAGTGAGGCGTGTTACCCAGTCAGGATGGATCATATATAGCTTATGCCTTCTTGAAACAGCTCCCTGCACGATAAGTGTTGCTACTGCTTTGTGGACTGCTTGGTATGTGACACCGACAGAATATTTCTTCCGCAGCTGCGAATGAATTTTTTTAATAGTAAGAGGCGGGCTTGTTGCAAGCAGCGAGATGATTAGGTCCTTGATGCTCTTGCTGCCTTCTACAAATGGAACCACTACCCCCATATGGCAACGTAATACTGCGAGATATTTAAACCTTTTGGTTTAAATTCGTAATAAACATGAAGTTGTTTGAATTGTCGTAAAGTAAACCAACTAGTTGAATCTTAATTCTTCGCTAATAATATTTGAATCAACCACATTATAGTGGTCAATGAAAATTGTTTGAAGTGAGAAAAATGGGAGATGTCGATGTAAAACCAATAAACCCGAGGTTGTTTGTGGTAAAGGAGGACCTAAGTCATATTGTGCCGGGGCTTTCCCTTGACCACCACTTTCACCCAGAAGATTTGTATTATTCCAGGATGGAAGTAAACTATCAGCATGGCCACAAGGCACCGCCGATGTACCAGCACAGGCATCAGGCGCCGCCCCGGTCACCGACTGCGTGAAATAATGAAATCCTGCAAAGCTTTGTGCCGCAATGGAACTGCCTGCCTGAATAGGGCCCTGCCAGACAGGCTTTTTTGCTGGCTGCATGAGAGAATGATTAATACTAAAAGCGAAGAGGTGAAACGATGAGCGCAAGTTTCGTGATATACAATTATTTTGCGGATGAGGCAATGAATTTGGTTGAAAGGGTGTTGCGCGAATATCACGTTGGTGTTGGAGGACCCAGCATAAGCGAAGCCATGCGTGTTAATGAAACGCCTTACGGTAAAAGAATTTACTACCAAAGCACAGGAGGTGTGTTCCATAACTGCAACGGCGTTATCGCTGCAGAACAACTACCTAACAGAAGTGCCAAAATATTGGTTTGTAATGACAACAGCACATGCGTAAAAAGGAATTGTGATCCTGAACTGGCGCGTGAACTTCAAACACACATAAGAGACTATTGTCGTAGCAGGAATTTTATTGTTCCCTTAATGAGCACAATCGCTGAAGATTAGCCTCACACCAAAATGGAAACGATGTTTGAGAAAGAACCACTGGAAAGGAAACTGTTTCAAGGATACATCACGCTAAATAAAAGAAACCCAAGCCAAGACGTCTTTGTAGAAGGAGAGGGCTGTGTTGAGGTTATTGGAAAGACTGCAATCATAAACTTTGCAAAAAAGAATTGCGCTCCATCCGAACTATTGAAAGTAAGCCTTGATGATTATGTGTTGTTTGTGAAGCATTATTGCAGTAATGGTTTCATTAAATTATAACAATGCGGGTGGAAAAATGAAATATGTAAGTCCAAAAATATTAATGTTTGTTTTGATTTTATTTTTGGCATTCTTACCAACAGCGTATGCTGCAGGGAACGTTCAAGTGAAGTCTAGCGGCAAGCTGTTTGAGGTACGGTTTGAGCTTAAGCCAATAAAATGTGGTAAGAGTGTAAGTCCTGCACACATAAATGTTGTGGTCTTGGGTAATAATTTTCACATAGGTATAACTCCTAATGGATTTTGCGTTAAGGAATTGGGCGGCAAAGAGTTTGGTTTTGATGCAAAGAAGCTGCTGAAAGAACTGTTTTCTAGTAAAGTTGCAAAAGACTTGTTGGCTAATTCTAGAATTAATGAATTTTTTAGTACGCTTGCCGCTCTTGCGCCCAACCTACCCCGATTGATAACAATACCAATAATGATTGATATCCCCCAATTAAGACCAATTTATTGTATAGATAACAACTGTCCCTTTGCTCCACGAACCACAGCAATTAGCGACCCCGACTACTGCAAAAAAAATCCGAATATGTGCCTGTAAATGAAACCCTGCAAAGCTTTGTGCCGCAATGGAACTGCCTGTCTGAACAGGGCTTTGCCTGGCGGGCTTTTTTTGCTGGCTGCATGAGAGAATGATTAATACTAAGAGCGAGGGAGGTGAAACATGTCAATTGATGATGAGGTTGAAGCAACCACAGGACCAGGTTTTATAGAGATCAGAAACAAGAATAATGGCGATTATGCAAGGGTTGAGGTTGACCAAGCAGGTAACCTTTTGAGGGCAAGTGGAGCTGCTTATTTATTGAGACTGCTGAATGAGGAATATGGTATCCTTGGCGTAGTTGCAAACCTGAAAAAGGACAAGAAACATTTTCGTTAAGAGGGCTTTGCTATGAAAATATTTTTAAATAACCGTTATTTACTTTCACGTATGGCGCGGTTATTAATGCCTGTATTGTTTCTTTGTTTATTGTTTGTTGTTTCCTGTGGTCCTGTCTAGGAGGCTGTGCCTAAGGAGGAGGTTGTTTCTGCAGCTGCTGAGATTAATGAGAGCTGGGGTTGGGTTGTCAAGGCGGGCGAGGCAAACAGGGAATTATGGAGCCTTGTGAAGAAGGGCTCTTTTAGCGAGGCAATGCTTTTGTTGAATGCCCATTTACCTTGATGAAGCAGACTTGTTAATTGAGAGGGCGCAGAAATCAACAATTTCTCAAGAAAAATGTGATATTGCAGCAATTAAGGAATACATAAAATACATGCGTGCATGCATTGTTCTTAATGAAAAAAATGCTTGGCATAATTAAAGAAATGAGCAAGCTTCAAGCAACCACTGACCTTAGTGAAATGGGTATTGCAATAAGTGAGGCAAAAAAACAGGTTGCAGAGGCAAAATTAGAGCTTGCAAATGCAAAGTCCAAAATTAATTCAATTAACCTCAACTGTGCTTCTTCAGACATTCGTGTTTTCATAAGCGTTGACAAAAACCAAATTGGTTCTGCTGAAAAAGGGCTTGGTGATGTGGGCGCATATCTTGATGCTGTTGGTGTTTTTGTAGACAGCGGACAGAGGTTTACTAAGGTTACTGCTGCTGTGGAGTCAAACAGGATTGATGAAGCAATAGAGCACGTTAGGGGTGCACGGCAGCTTAATTCAGAAGCAAAACAGCAGTTCAGCAGGCTTGCTTCAAGTGATCTCATTGAGATTGCAACAACATCTGTTGCTTTGAAGAACCGGCTTGTAATAATGGAAGAAGCTTACAACCAGTTTGAGGAAGGGCTGATTGCAGCAAAATCCGGCAATGAACGAAGGGCTCTTGAATTGATTGAAGAAGTGAATGCGAAGTTTGCTGCTTTTGCAGTAATTGCATCCCAAAAACCTTAAATAATACCATAAAAACAGCAATTTCATGGTTGACATTCTGACTGACAGGCGCGGCTGGAAGGAATTTGATGGAGAGGCTGTTGTTCTTGGTGTTTTTGAGCCAAAACCGGACACGTTGCTTAATGAAATTAACAGGCTTCTTGACGGCGCAATAGACCACATCATCAGGAAGAAGGAATTTACTGGCGAGTTTGGTCAGGTAAAACTGATTAACACGCTGAAAAAGCTTCCTTGCGAGCATGTTTTGCTTGTCGGATTGGGCAAGAGGGAGGATTTTGGTCTTGAGCAGTTGAGAAGGGCTTCTGGGATTGCGGCAAGGGTGCTTAGGGATAATGGCATTCTGAATTTTGCGACGACACTTCACAATGTTCCTGCAAAAAGAGCAACTTTGAGAGAGCAGGCTCAGGCAGTTGCAGAAGGAACAATCCTTGGAGCTTATCATTTTACAAAATTCAAGACGCAGAATAAGGACAAGATAAAAAACATTGAAAGCGTTACTTTGCTTGAGGCAGAAAAGGCTGCAGAAGAAGGTAGCAGGAGAGGAAAAATAATTGCTGACTGCCAGAATTATTGTCGCGACCTTGTTAACGAGCCAGCTTCGTTATTGACGCCTTCAAGACTTGCTGAGGAAGCGCTTGCATTGAGAAAGCTTGGCGTGAAAGTAACAGTGCATGACAGGAAGGGGATTGAAAAGCTTGGGCTGAATGGTTTGCTTGCTGTTAGCAAAGGAAGTGCTGAAGAGCCAAGATTCATAATTCTTGAGTACAATAAAGGAAGCAAGCCTCTTGTTGCGCTTGTTGGGAAGGGGCTTACTTTTGATTCAGGAGGCCTTGACATAAAGCAGCCGCAGCTCATGGAGGGCATGCATGGTGACATGGCAGGAGGGGCAGCAATTATTTGCGCGATAAAGGCGCTTGCAATGCTTGATGCCAACGCAAATGTTGTTGGGCTTGTTCCTTGCGCCGAGAACATGCCTGGCTGTCATGCTTACAAGCCGGGCGACGTCATAACTGCGTACAACGGCAAAACAATTGAGGTTGGCAACACTGATGCAGAAGGCAGAGTTATTCTTGCAGACGCGATAGCTTATGCCGAGAAGAATTACAAGCCAAAATGCATTGTTGACCTTGCCACGTTGACAGGTGCCTGCGTTGTTGCGCTTGGTTATTTTGCAGCAGGACTGATGAGCAGGGATGCTGCTCTTGCAAATAAGCTTAAGCTTTCAGGCGAGGCAACTGGTGAAAGATTGTGGGAGTTGCCAATGTGGGATGATTACAAGGAGATCGTCAAGAGTGAGGTTGCTGATGTCAAGAACATTCCAGGAGGAAAAGGTTACGAGGCAGGACCTATTGCGGGCGGGTGGTTCTTGCATAATTTTGTTGAAAAAACCCCTTTGGCTCACGTGGACATTGCAGGGCCTGCCTGGAGTATTGACAAAAAGCATTATCTTGAGAAGGGCGGGACAGGGTATGGAGTCAGGCTTTTGGTTGAATTCTTGAAGTATATATAACAATAACAAAGATTTTTTTAAAGCCAAAATTATATTCTGCAGTATGTATTTTTGTGGGTTATGGATGGAGACGAAAAGAAATATTTGCCTGCAAAAGCTGAAAAGTTCACTCCAGCCAGACTGGAACAGCTTTCTGAAATAGCCATACCGCCCCAGTTTCAGGGCACAACCAGTCTTTCTAAGGTCACAAATGCTAGGAAGGCAGAAAGAAAAGGGGTAAGCACAAGGAAAGAGCTGGAACGCATGGTGGAAGATGATGATGTTTCAGAATCAACAGGCAGAATTGAAGAAATGGAGCGTTCAGACCGCATCAGGGCGTTTGTTATTGCAAAATCAGACCAATTGTTATACCCCTGAAAGTGGGCAGCATCAATGAGCTTTGGGATTTATCTTACTTTTTATATCATGGTATGCGGGAAGATGCAGTCAAGATACTCCTGCGGGCTGGCGCAAAGCAGAAAAAAGCTGAAAAAGTAGTTGACAAACTCATAAGGCTTTTTGATTATTTCAGGGACTACATTGAAAGTTTTGGGGAAAAGATAAAACTTTCAAAAAAGAGGCCAAGGCTTTTGAAAAGGATCTCACTGAATTAGTCAAGGCTATTCATAATGCTCGCAAGAACGGCAAGATTAAGCAAACAGATGATGAAGAACAAGCAGATTTTGATGAACAAATAGATTGCAATGAAGCATAGTCTTGCACTATTGTTTTACAGTTGCTATATGTTTATAAACTGCTGGATTATTTTTTTTCTCATGTTGGAAAAGAGGTTTTTCACCCTTGACGAGGCAGAGCGTTTGCTTCCAAAGGTGGAACGGATTCTCTCAAGGCTTCACACCATAAAGGCGCAAATAAGCCTGATTTCAGAAGATGCCCGTGACCCTGTCTTGCTTGATGACCCCTTCACGGAGGAGCAGGCGTACAGGTTTGCGTTCGTACAGGACATGATGCTTAACAAGGAATTGCACAGGCACTTGTGCGCTTTCTTCAGGACTTATGAACGGTTAAACGAGCTCGGCCCTGTATTGCAGGACCTTGACAGGGGCTTGGTTGATTTTCCCCACAAGCTTAACGGCAAGGAAGTCAATCTTTGCTGGCAGGAGGGAGAAGAAAGAATTTTATACTGGCATGGAACAACCAACACGTCAGTAAAGCGGAAGCCCATAATATACCTCGATTAATGCCGATGGAGCAGAATGTTTCAGTAAAAGGAAAAGACGGAAGCAAGAAAAGGTACAAAATAATCTACAACCGTGAGGACTGCATTGGCGCTGCTGCCTGCATTGCCGCTTATCCCGAACGGTGGGAAATGGCTGATGACGGCAGGGCAGACCTCAAGGGCGGCAAGTCAAATGATGACAATTCTGTGCAGGAACTGGAAATCTCAGAGGATGAATTCAAGCAAATGATGGATGCTGCGCAGGCATGCCCTGTTTCAGTAATACACATTGAGGATTTGCAGACAAAGAAACGCATAATATGAATTCTCGTCAGAAACATTTAAATACCTAATGTCTAAGATTTGGCCTTATAAAAGAGAGGTGCCTTTATGAAGCTCGCAGTCCCTTTTGAGTTAAGGATTTTTCTTGTTGTGGTTCTTATCGGGCTAATATCTATTCTTGTCATTCTTGACGTGCCAGAAAAGGAAATAACTTACGGACAGATGAGCCAATTTGCGCAAATACAAACAACATCCAAGATAATTCAGGGATTGCAGCAGCCAGGAGAGCCGACAAACACGTTGGTCATATCCGGAATTGACATAGGTCAACCGATTGGTTACAAGAGGCCAAGCATCACCGGCAATGAGTTTGCGTGCATGATGGACAGGAAAATCACGACAAATGCAGGAAGGACCACTGTCCGTTACACATTATTGTTGCGCGACCCGACTGCAGGCGGCTTTAACGGTTGCAGGATTGAATTCGGACAGACAGAACAGGACATTACTGGCTTGTTCATGCGCTGCCCGTCAACAGAGGACATGCTTGCGTTCATAATCGAGTTTGATTCAGGTCTTAGAAGCGAGCTTAAGGACGGTGAGCTAGAGGATATTTTGGAGAAAGACCTGCCAATACTTGGCGCGATGTACACAATAGTCCGTGCAGAAGCAAACACTGCTGACAGGACTGTTGCATTGCGGCTCATGGGTCCTGCAGGCACGCTTGACATGCAAGACCAGTATGACGACAATTTGTTCAGCCAGTACATAAGGGCAAACGGCCAAAACATAATGGAAGGAAGAGTGAGAATCCGGGCAACATACGATGGAAGGATATTCAGCATTAACAGCATTGAGTACCGCTTCACGCCAATCGCGATTGCAAGCGGCGATGTTTATGTTCCTAGCATGCACGGCACAAAACATTTCTTGCGGACTCCTGCAGGATTCCTCGGCGATTTTGACATACTTTTCCGCGGGCTTGGAGGAAGCCTTCCAAAAACAGTTTCCCCTCCAAAGAAGACCTATCCGCAGGACCTTGAGTCATCAAACGTCATTGCCTTTGATTCAGCAGGCAATGTAAAGTACAACATGAAGTTCACGAACAACAGGGGGCAATACTACAAGTTCCCTGTTGTTTATGACACAGGAGCAGGGCTGAAGTGGGGCGACCAGTCAAAGAATTTTGTCTTCTTTGGAGCACCAATAATGCCTAATGACATTTTTGCAGTGACTAATGGCAACAACAAGCGAGGCATAACAAACATTGTTGAATACAGCTCAATAAATACTGATGAACAAAAGGTTTATTTCAAGGACTTGGGGGGCAAGAATGTTGCTGCGCCTTACGACCCTGCAACAGGCGCGGGTGACGTGATTCTTGGCGGAAATCATTATGCATTTGTTGTCAATCCTGCCCCGCCGCACCAACTGCTTAGCGACCATGACGGCAACGGCGCAGTTGGCGGAAAGGCAGACATTGTCACATCAGGAGGAATCCGCGTGATACTTAATCCTGCCGCATTCACGGGGCAGGTGTATGTTGAGTCCTCCTTGTTCGCAGAGGGCGGCGGTCCTGAAACCATAAGTTTTGCCTTCTCGCCAGGCATAAATGTTGACATTACTGGCGGGGTGCAGATGCTTTACAATGACGCCACTGACATGAATGAGGGCCTGTCTGGCTTTGGCATCTTTGTTCAGCAGACAACAAAGAAGGACACTGGAAGAAACCTCAAGTTCAACCTGCCGGGAGGACAGGTTGGCGCCAAGGTCAAGGTTGCAGCTCCTGTTGCGAGTGTTGGCGGTCAGGCACAGGGAGAGGTTTACATTACTTGCGAGCGCTCAGAATTCGTCAAGGCACAAATGGCAGCACAGTCCCAAAAATAATTCTTTTATTTAATTCTTTTATTCAATCTCGATTATTCTGTGCCTTATCCTCTTGTTTCCTTTGCTGTCAGTAATTGTCATCCTTATGACGTACTCGCCCGGCTCTGCATCATCCGGCAGGATAATTGAACGGCTGATGCGCTCATTCCTTTGTGTCCATGCATATGGTCCTTTGCTTTCCCTCACTGCAAGTTCAGGGATTGCAAAGACAACCTTTATTTCATCTGCCTTCATTCCTAAAACATCAAGGTCAACATTGTTCTCAACAAACTCATAAAATGGAGCATCGTCATGCACGCTCCAGTGTTCAACACTGACAAATGCGCTTGCAGTAGACGCTAGAACAACTGCTGCAATGACCAGAACAACCCCCCTCATCACCATTGCAGAATGGTGAAATCTTATTTAAATGTTGCGGTGGCTATTGTTTGTTGACAACAGAGGAGACATAATCCCTGAGAGGCTGGGCTGCAATTTCAGAGAAGTGTGTGTTGACGGAATTCGTGCCGATTCCTTCCTTTACCAGTACGACTTTCTCGCTTATGAGCCAGCGGAGCGTCTTGTCAAAGTCCTTGATAAGTGATTTTTCCTTTAGTCTTTCTTCTGTGTTCTTCTTGAAGTGTGGCGTGCCGTGCTTGTTCCGGAAGTCCCTGTTGGCTATAATGATTGTGCTGACGAGCTCAGGGTCATAGCCGCTTGCTTTCACGTATGCTGCGAAAAGGTCATAGCAGGATTGCTGGGCAGGGCTTGCTGTGCTTTTTTTGCTGAGCGATTCAAGCTCCATGTTTTTTTGCCTCAATGCCTCAATTTCCTGTCTTAGCTTGGCGTTTTCCTGCTCGTAAATCATATTAATTTCTTTCAGAGACTCAATTTCTTCTTTTAGCTTTTCAATGTCAGGTGGAAGTTTTGGCTCGTGCGCATGGTTTTCAAGCTCCTTTATTCTTTCCTCAAGCGCTGCATTTGTTGCTTTTAGTGCAACAATTTCTTCTTTGGCTTTGCTGGCTTCTTGTTCTGCGTGCCTTTTGTCCTTCAGGTATTCCGTAATTTGCGCGTCCTTTTTTCTTATGTCGCGGTGCGCTTGTTGCCAGTAGTCATTCACCACGTAAATCAGGTCTGGCATTATTGCATCAATTATCATTGGCGTGGAAAGCCCTGCCTTGAGCTCGTCAGTGCTTGTCACGCACGCCCAACAGTGTGCAGCCCGGGTCATCTTGTCCTTGTTTTCGTATGCGCGCAGGTTGTGGATTATCTGGGCAGGGCTTGCTTTGTGGATTTCATCATATGTTTTGCATTTTTTTGCCTCTTTCTCAAACATTTCAAAGAGCCCGCCGTAAACCTGGCAAAGCCCTTCGTCGCGCTTTTCCAGTTCGTGCGCGATTTTGAGGTTTGAAATCAGTTCTGAATACGCGTCAGTGGCATATGCTGCTGAGAGCTCAATGCTTCTCATCATTTTAATGTCAGCCCGCAAATAAGTGTACATTGTGCCCATTATGTTCAGCATGTCATGCGCCAGGGTGTCTTGTTGCATCAGCCGATTAATGGTAAATACTAAGTCATCTTTTGGAGGCAGGTATTGCTTGAAACTCCTGCTAGCCCAGGCGACTACTTCATCTCCTGGCAAAAGGAAGAATAAGTGCAGAACCGCGCGTGGAAAAAGCCATCTTCTGATGTTTTCGTGAATCCTGACAACTTCCTCAATGTTCATAGGGCAATTACAGGACTTACTTTTTTAAAGGTTGCGAACATTTTCA
>JAWCLR010000027.1:0-5233 GCA_038850615.1 Candidatus Woesearchaeota archaeon
GCGCGGCCCAAAAAGCCTCTTAAGGTACGAGGTAAGCGTGCGCTCTTTCTCAATTTTGCCTGCAAAATAAACCAGCACAAACCCTATGATTATGTATCCCACAATGAAAACCCACAGCTTTGGCAGTGTGCGCTCAAGGTAAGCATTCAATGCAGGCTCTATCTTTCCAAAACCAACAACAAGCCATGAAAGCATTCCAAAACCACGGTCGCGCCTGAAAATAATGAAAAACAGCGCAACAAGGCCTGGCAAAAGCGTCATCCAGCCAAGTGATGAAAGAGTTCGAGCAAGACTCCTGTGATAGCACAAAAGCAACAGCGCGCTCAAGCCAAACAATGCAAGGGCGGTCACGGGCAGATAACCGAGCCGAACAGGAACTTGCGCAGGCGCAGAAGTGAGAAGCAGGGCGCCGAACGGAACCAGCGAAGTCAGCGAAGCGATGTAAAGCAATCTTGCAATCCAGCCAACAACCAATCCGCTTACGCTGCGCATGTAGCCTCTCATTGCGCACCATTCAGAGACCAAAAGGTATAAATAACCTTCTTTCTGAAACGGCATTGAAAAAAGATGGTGCTTGCAACAATAGGACTGTTCCTTGGAGCATGCATACTGCTCGTAATTTCAGGCTGGCTTCTTGTAAAGAGTTTATCAAAAATCTCTGTATTTTTGCGAATAAACGAATTCATTGCTGCATTCATATTAATGGCATTCTGCACATCACTTCCAGAGTTATTTGTCGGAATAAGCTCTGCGCTGGCAGGAAAGCCCACAATCTCGCTTGGAAACGTCATAGGCTCAAACATAGTTGACCTGACCCTGATTGCAGGCATAGTAATACTTCTTGCAAGAGGCATAAGGATAGAGCGCAAGATAATCCCAAGAGAAGTCTTCGGAATGGTATTCCTTACAGCCTTGCCGGTGGTACTAATGTATTTTGGAAAGGAACTATCAAGGCTCGACGGCCTCATCCTCCTCGGCGCATTCGCAATATACATGTATGAAATGGTAACATCAAAGCATGCACAATATGAAAAACAGCCCGCAGACCATGTGCCGCACTGGATTGCACTCCTTATGTTTGTCTTGTTTGTCGTTTGCGCTGTCGGACTTTATTTCAGCTCAAAAATGGTCGTTCATTACGGAGTGGAGCTTGCAAGAATGCTCGAGCTCCCCCCGATAGTAATCGGCTTGTTCTTCGTTGCAATAGGCACATCCCTGCCTGACCTCACCTTCAGCGCAAGGGCGGTACTGGCAAAGCACGCGCCGCTCGCAATCGGAGACCTTGTAGGCGCTGTTGTGGTAAACTCAACAGTGGTCCTTGCAGTAACCGCACTCATCAACCCAATAACAAACTCATTCTTCCTCTTTGTGACAAGCGCCGCATTCATGATAGCAATAACATTCCTGTTTGCAACATTCATTGAAAGCGGAGACAAGCTCACCTGGAAGGAAGGAGTCTCGCTCATACTCTTTTATGTCGTTTTCGTGATCGTGGAGCTCAACCTACAGCGCTATTTCGGCTAAGGAAAAGTATTTAATACATCATCAAATGCAGAATGCGTATGCGCATTATTGCTGATTTGCACATTCATAGCCGTTTCTCAAGGGCGTGCTCAAGACAGACAAACATTGCAAACCTTGAAAAGTACGCAAGGCTGAAAGGGCTTGGCTTGTTGGGAACAGGCGACTTCCAGCACCCAAAATGGGCTCCTGAACTAAAGCAGGAACTCACAGAAATTCCCGGAACAGGCGTCTACCAGACAAAAACAGGGTATCCGTTCATTTACCAAACAGAAATCTCATTGGTTTACACAGATGGAGGAAAAGGAAGAAGAGTCCATCATGTTATTATGGCACCATCACGGGAAGTTGTTGAACAAATAACAGAAATGCTTGGCAAAAAAGGAAGGCTTGATTATGACGGAAGACCAATATTCAACATAAGCTCTGCAGACTTTGTTGAAATGATGCGCTCAATCTCAGAAGACATAGAAATCATCCCTGCCCACGCCTGGACGCCGTGGTTTGGCGTTTTCGGCGACAAAAGCGGATACGACCACCTCAAGGACTGCTTCCACGACCAAACAAAACACATTCACGCAATAGAAACAGGGCTGAGTAGCGACCCGCCAATGAACTGGCGCCTTTCAGAACTTGACAACATCAACCTTGTTTCCTTCTCTGACACTCACTCGTTCTGGCCTTGGCGCATAGGCAGGGAAGCAACAATATTTGAAGTCAAAGAACTAACTTACAAGAACATCCTAAAAGCAATACGCACAGGAGAAGGGCTTGCAGGAACAATAGAATTTTTCCCAGAAGAAGGAAAATACCATTTTGACGGCCACAGGAACTGCGGAATAGTAATGAGCCCAAAAGAAGCCCTTGCCGTCAAAAAAACATGCCCAAAGTGCGGACAGCAATTGACAATCGGAGTTGCCCACCGCGTTGAACAACTCGCGGACCGACCTGAAGGAAGCAAGGCGCCAAACGCAAAACCATACACAAACCTCATCCCGCTCTCAGAACTCATCTCAGCAGCAATCAGAAGCCCAGTCGGGTCAAAAAACACATTCAAGGCATATTACGACCTTGTAGGAAAGTTCGGCAATGAACTAAACATTTTACTTAACGCAATAGAGGAAGAACTTTCCACTGCGACAGAGCCAAAAATTGTTGAGTTCATCATGAAAAACAGAAAGCAACAAATAAAGTGGCATCCTGGCTATGACGGAGAATACGGCCACCCAATATTTGACGAGAAAGAAGAATCGGCAAAGCCAGCGCCTGTAGCAATCACAAAGCCTGCGCAAAAGTCATTGGGCGATTTCTGAAAACATATATAAACCTATTACCAAGCAGTATGCTTTGGTGAGCAGATTTGACTAACAAAATAATTTACCCATACATTCCCGAAGGAAAAACCATTCTTTATGTGTCGGCACACCACCACATAATGAAAAAACTGGAGAACTATGCAAGGGCAATGTCACTCGACAAAGAGCACCCAACAGCATCATTTGTTGTCAGGAACGGAGAAATAATCGGCAGAGGCGCAAACGGAAGCGGATACCACGAAAAGCACGGCTGCGAGAGAAAAAAGCTCAACACGCCAACAGGACAGGGATATGAATTATGCGAAGGATGCCACCCCAGGAACCACAGCGAACAAAAAGCAATAAGGTATGCAAGAGAAGCAGGGCACAATACGGAAAATGCAGACATTTACCTGTGGGGAGACTGGTGGATATGCGAACCGTGCTGGAAGGCAATACTTGAAGCAAGAATAAATGATGTTTACCTGATGGAAGGCAGCGAATACCTCTTCAACAAGGAAGACTGCCGCAACATAATAGGAAAGATATTTGAAACCTAGCAAAATATGACTTTTTTGTCCCATCAGATTTATATCCATAATTCACGTATTATCCTGCAGTGTGACTTTTTAGTCATACAGGAGGTTATGATTGTTATGGCAACAAAAAAAACACCAGCAGGCTCAGAAGAGCAGATTGGCTTCCACAAAGGAGCATTAACAACTTTGGCAAAAGAAAGGCAGGAACTCGGAAGACTGCTCGCGATTGTTGAGCAATTGATGCAGATGCACGTCAAGGCGCTCAAGGACCTTGGAATAGACCTTGCTGCAGAAGCAAAAAAGGCAGCAGCAAAAAAACCATTGGAGGACAAAATAAGATAAGATGACCTATTCCGGCTCTTACAGCGGAGGGGGAAGCAGCAGTTATGGCATACAGCCGACATACTGCAAAGACACCAATGCGGAGGGCAAATCTTCTTATGCAGGAATCTTCTCAGGCGCAGGCTCCCAGTCATTTTCATACGGCGGAAGCTGGAAGACAGACGCAAGCCTTTACGCGCACAACAACGCAACATCAACGCTTGAGACAATTGCAGAAAGCCAGACAAGGACGCGCACAGCATACGTGCCAGGTTCTGCAAAAGGAGCATACCTCTCTGGAAGAACCCCAATGGAATACTTTGCTGCTGACAAATTCCTTGTGCCAGGAAGCACTGCAAGGTTCATTGGTAGCGCAAAGGAAATAGAAGAAGATGTAAAGGAAGCATTCAGGCTAACGACAGGCGAGGAAATGCCGAATGACATAATCGTCAGGGTGCTGAATGAGAAACAGTTCAGGAAAGCCCACGCACAGCACAATGGAATATGGAATGAGTCAATACAGGGATTTAGCATCAACGCAAACAGCAACGGCCCAAGCCTTGTTTTTGCAAGGGCAGACCAGCTAGACAGGCTCATGCTCACTATAGGGCACGAAATAGGACACGTGCTCACACCAACCCTAAAATCGCCACATGACGAAGAGGCAAAGGCATTCGCGTTCTCGCTGGCATGGATGAATGCAATAAGGGAAAACAACATTGCAGGAATCGGAAGCAACATACTGCCAAATCCCGCAAGCAACGGACTCCACAACATAGCATTTGACTTTGTGCAAAGAATAATCAAGGCAGGAACAACCGCGTGGGAAACATTCCTGCAACTGGCAAAAGGAATGCTCACAATAACAGAACAACCGATAATGATCCAGGAGGAATGATAATTATGGCAAAAAAAGACAAGAAAGAACAAAAAGAATCAAAAAAAGAAGAAGCACCACAAGACGCAAGCCTCCCACCAGAAGTAAAAGAAAAACTTGCACAACTCAAAGCAAAGCTTGAAAAATTCCAGAAATCAATAATTGAAAAATTTGACAAGTACATCAAGGGAATAGCACTAATGCCACCCCCAAAAGCCCCACCAGCAACACTGCCTCCAGAAATTCTTGCAGAAGAACAAAAAAGATTTGAGCAAATAAAAGACAAGCACCACGTCCTCGTCCTAATTGACGACACAGAACCGTCAAAAATGTCAAAACAGGAACTAAAGGACAAGCTCACAGCAATAATGGACACCACTGCGCGCGAGATAGACCAGTCAATAGTCCCCCAAACCCTCCTGATAACGGAATTGTGGCAGAACTGCTATGACGCAAAATACGACTGGCTCCAGCTGATTGCAATGTCAGCACCCATTTATGACACAGGAATGCTCGGCGCAATAAAGATTGCAGAAGTTCACAAGACAATGGCTCTCAAGAAGTTTGAGAAATACATCGTGGCTTACGTCCTTGCAGGAAGCATAGTCACGGGCAGGGCAACAAAAGAGAGCGACATAGACGTCTTCATTGTCATAGACGACACAGACGTCAAGAAAATG
>JAWCLR010000028.1:0-4422 GCA_038850615.1 Candidatus Woesearchaeota archaeon
ACACGGGCGCTCAAGAAGTTTGAGAAATACATCGTGGCTTACGTCCTTGCAGGAAGCATAGTCACGGGCAGGGCAACAAAAGAGAGCGACATAGACGTCTTCATTGTCATAGACGACACAGACGTCAAGAAAATGACAAGGGCAGAACTCAAGGACAAGCTCCGCGCAATAATAATCAATATGGGACTTGATGCAGGAGACATCACCGGAATAAGGAACAAGCTCAACATACAGACATACATACTAACAGACTTCTGGGACGCAATAAGAGAGGCAAACCCAGTCATGTTCACCTTCCTGAGGGACGGAGTGCCATTCTTTGACAGGGGAATATTCATGCCGTGGAAACAACTGCTCAAGATGGGCAAAATCAAGCCGTCGCCAGAGGCAATTGACATGTACATGAGCACAGGCGAACAGGGGCTTGACCGCATAAAGTTCAAGTTCAAGGACATAGCAACAGAAGACTTCTTCTGGAGCATCCTAACGCCGACACAGGCAGCCCTGATGCTATACGGCGTCCCGCCACCAGCGCCAAAGGAAACCTGCGAAGTCCTCAGGGAAATATTTGTCAAAAAGGAAAAACTCCTTGAAGAAGAATACGTGAAAATGCTTGAGAACGTCATCCAGACAAGAAAGGACATCGAGCACGGCATAAAGAAAGACGTCACAGGAAAAGAACTTGATGAGTTGCTTGAGGATTCTGAAAAATACATGAAACGCCTCAAAAAGCTCTTTTCACAAATAGAAAAAACAAAAGAAGAAGAAATGATAATCAACCTGCACGAAACCATTCTCACAATAATAAGGGATGTGCTCAAGGCAGAAGGAGTGGAAAAAGTGCTTGAGGAAGAATTAATCAGCACATTTGAGGACAAACTGATATCAACAGGAAAAATACCTACAAGATTCCTCAGGCTCCTGAACGAATTCCTGGAGGCAAAAAAGGCATACGACGCAGGAAAGCTCACAAAGACAGACCTTGAAAAAACCCGCAAGAACTCAGCGGAGCTCGTGAAATTCCTTGTTGAGCACCTGCAGCGCAAGCGCGGAAGGGAATTAGAGCAGGCAAAGGTCAGGGTGAAGTACGGCGACAAGTTTGGCGAGATCACCCTCCTTGGAAGCGTTGCATTTGTCATCAGGAACCTTGATGCGCCTGAAAAAATCATTGAGAAAGCAGCAATCAACAGGGACGGCTCCCTCGGACCATTGGAGTCAAGCTCGTGGGACGAATTCGAGAAGGCGCTGGCAAAGGTCGCAATCCCTCCAAAAGTATTCATCAAGGAACCAGTTTTTGAAAGCCTGAAGAAAATTTTCGGCAAGGACGTTGAAGTGCTTGTGACGCAGTAATACTGAATTAAGTTTGGCAGGACGGCAAAAGTTACTTTTATATATCTGTTCTTCTCGGCTAGTAGCATGAGTAACAGCACAGAGCGGTTTCATGCGTGGAGCCACCTTGTTCTCTTCCTGATGCTGTTTATGATAACTCTTGCAATGCTCCGCTTTGGCGCGCCCACAGGGCTTGCCACAGGAAACCACACAATAACAGCAGGCGACATAGGAGACCTCAAGCCGTTCCTGACAGCAGTCGGGCTCCTTATGGGGCTTTTCGTTGCAGCGCTTGCAGTGTTTGGAATGAACAGGCTGGAAAAGACACCACGGCAAGAGGCGGTAAAGCAGACAGAGGAAAGCAACGCGCAAAAAGCAAAACCAGAAGCCCAGCCTGAAAGGAGCCTTGCTGACATAAACCGCGACCTCGCAAGGATACGCAAAATGCTCAAGTAAAGCGTATCATTTTTAAATGCTCTTGTTCTCTTTAACCCTGCCCGGGTAGCGAAGTGGCCAAACGCGCCGGACTTAAGATCCGGTCCCGCAGGGGTTCGCCGGTTCGACTCCGGCCCCGGGCATCAGTTTTTTAAAGAACCACAACGCTTGAAGTTGTTATGGCGGCTTACAAGTTCAGCAATAATTTTTCAATACTAACCATTGGCGCATTGGGGCTTGCGGCTCTCGCATCCGCAGGATACTTGCTTATTACAGGCAGGGCAGAAAGCAAAAAACAGCCAGAAGCAATTATCCAACAGCACGAAAAAAAGCGCGTTTTTTACAACAACGTCACAGTCCATAATGCAAACGGAATAATGCTTGAACTCCTCGCCTCTGACAACACCTCTGAGTCCTGGAGCGGAATAAATCTGCAAATAAGCCCTGCAGTGAGCAACAAGTGGGCGCTGTATGCTCCTGTCAGCATTTCAGTCCCAGAACTCAATTACATCGCGCCTTTTCCTGCAGAAGACGGCGCAACAGGCGCAAAAGTGAAATTTGCAAAACCATTAAGCCTTGAAGAAAGAATCACGTTCATGGTGACAGGAAACACAAAAATACAAGGACCACGCAAGCACAACCAGCCAGTAATTCTATTCAACAAGTACGTGCAGGTAAAAGACATTCCAAGACAGGTTTATTAAAAAATTGGCAATCTTTAAATACAGTTCTCGTCGTCTTTCTTTCAACGCCTCCGTGGCTTAGTAGCTATAGCACCACCTTGGTATGCATTGCAACAAAAAGGTGGGGGTCGCGAGTGCAACTCTCGCCGGAGGCTTTAGAACACAATAACAGTTACTTCAGTCACGTAGCACAAACCGACCACAACTTTTTTGCGGTTTCTTGAGCCACTATATCAAAGGTGGCTTGCAGACGTCGAGAATAAGAGATAAGGAATGAAACAGACTAAAAAGGGTGACAGAGCTTATTCTTGTCGGCTATACGAAAATACTGCAAGCCTGCATTCGCCCAGCATGATTTAAATACCACAAAGCATTGCCAAGGGATATGCGATGGATTGTGTTTTTGCTCTTGGTTTTACTTGCGGGATGCACTGCGCAAACCAGCACCTTGCCTCCAACCAGCCAATGCAAATGGCCTGAAATTCCATCTGACACAGGATGCTGCAGGGACCTTAACGAGAACAGCATTTGCGACACCGTTGAGTTCGCGGAGCAGCTCGAAGCAGAAAGGCAGAAGGAGTACGAACTGGCAGCGCAAAAAGCCCGCGAAACAGCAGAAAAGTCAGGCAGGTACAAGCCCACAATAGTAAATGAGCTTTACGCCAACGCAACAAAGGTAAAAAGCTACAGGTTCATTTACAAGGGCGACGAGATTCTTGTGGCAAACAACACCATCGTCCGCAGGCTGGTATCCGAATACCCTGTCGGCAGCCAGACAATCAACGGAAGAAGGATGAATGTCGTAGTAAACACAGTCTACCTTGACTTTACAAACAGGAATGCAATCGCAGAATGCATTCCGCCACCGAATCTTGTCGCGGCAAAACAGGACACCGTATGCGATAAGTTCATCGGCTACAGGTTTGAAGTGCCGTTTGACACTTTTGCATTTAAGATGCCAATAAAATGGCTTGAGGAGTTCCTCTATCGCACGCCAATAACAACACTGCCGGGCAGCCACATAGGCAAGCGCACAGCAACCCTTTACAAGTTCACGGACCTGCAGGACGCAAACAGGAAAACGCACATCTGGGTTGACGAAATGACAGGAATGCCGTTGCGCGTTGAGGTCTGGCAAGACGGTGTTCTTGAAGAAACAAAAGACTATCTCGACTTTTACGTAATATGATTAAGCAATGCCCAATATACGGCGCTGCGCCTGAGCCCGTTCAGGCCATGCCCGACGCACGCGCTGATAGTTTTACGGCACAAACTGACCAAAATGTTTTTATCTTCTGATTGACAACTAAGCGACATGACAGAAAAAAGAGGGTTCCTCGGCTGGCTCTGGCACAACAAATACAACTATATGGACTTTATTGAGCCATTGCTGGCGCTTCCCTTTGCATACGCAGTTCTGAGAATCCTTGAAGGACAATTTAACACGCTTTCATTTGTGATTGTCTTCGTGCTCGTGCTTATTTACCTACCGGCAATCGTTGTTTTCACAGAAAGCAGGAGGCAAAAATGAAGCACCTTCTTTTCGTGGTTGCACTGCTGGCGCTGGCTCCAGTCGTCATTGCCGAATGCGAGGCTGCATTTGACCTCATGCAAATAACAAAAGACACAACACTCTGCAACAAGGCATATGACGTTCCAAGCGGAATAACAATCAAAACAGACAATGTCGTGCTTGACTGCAACGGCGCAATAATTCGGGGAACAGCATTGCAGGACGGCCAGGGGATAATAATTGACCACGCGAACGGCGTTACCGTGAAGAACTGCAACATCCTGAATTATGACGTGGGAATTTACGTAAAGGAAGGAAACAGGAACACAATCAAGGACAATGCCCTGCTGAAAAACAAAATAGGTGTCAGGATGCTGAATGCTCACGAAAACCGCTTTGAGGACAACGCTGACAAGAGCCTGCTCAAGCCTGTCAGCGCAATAGCATCAAAGTTCAACTCAT
>JAWCLR010000029.1:0-3394 GCA_038850615.1 Candidatus Woesearchaeota archaeon
CTCACAAAACATAAGCATACAACAATGCCCAATAACACAAAAAGGAACAGGCACAACAATAGGAATTTATCTTGATAACACGACAAGCTTTGATTTCAGGGACGCAAACATAACAACGTCAGGAACAAACAGTCATGCAATAAGCATAAACAACAGCCAAAACGTCAGGATTACGAACAGAACAATCACGGCAAACGCAAGCATACTAAGAATAACTAATAGCCAGAACATAACACTCCAGTGCAACAATCACGACAACACGTACAGCACAGGAACAAGCACCAGCCCAGCAATAGAAGCAATAAACTCACAAAACATAAGCATACAACAATGCCCAATAACACAAAAAGGAACAGGTGCCACAGCAGGAATTTATTCAAGTAATTCGTCAGGATTGACTTTTGATGGTAATATTACTGCCGGTAATGAGGCTGCTTATCTTGTTAATAGCGATGGTGTGAGTATTGATTGTTCTGGAAGCGTAATGCTTTATGACCGTGCATGGGATGATTACGTGTATGGTGTTTATGCAAAGAACACGAACAACGTCACGCTTAGGAATTGTTCATTAATAGGCAATAACAGCCCTGCAAACCTTAAGACTCACGGCATACTGTTCCTTAATGTCACTAATTCAACAATTTACAATAACACGATTCGCGCCACAGGACAATACGCGAATGGACTGCAAATAAACGATTCATTGAACATTGTTATTGGCAACAACATTGTTTATCCTGCTGATGAGGCGTTGCGTGTTGAAGGACAAATCAGGGAACACTGGACAACCCATGACGTTAACACATCAAACATTGGTCCTGATGGCAGGCAAATAATGTATTATGGCGGTGCAGGAAGCTCTCCTGCATGTCCTGCAAGCGTTGATGCGAGTGGTTATTGGCACTTGACTCTTGCAAGCTGTATTGGCTCAATAATCAGGTATGCAAACCCAGGAGACACCATAACGATAGTAAACACAACATTCTCAACAATTAATGACTCAACAGCGCTAAATAACACGCCAGGCGTTAGGCTCATATTCTCGGCAAACAACACTATTTCAAACAACACAATAACTGGTTACACAACACTGCCTGGCTATTATGCCTTGCAAATCAGGGAGAGCTCAGAAAACAAAATCACGAACAACAACATAATCGCAGACAGCACTGGCGCGAATAATTATGCAGTTTTGTTCGTGCAGAACTCAACACTTAACACGTTATCGTACAACAATATTAGTGTGAATGGCACTACTGATTCCTCAGCAGTCTATTTTGGTGCTGACAATTATTACAACACAATAACTAGTAATAATATTGTTGGTTATGCAAGGACAGAAAGCATAACAGGAATCACGTTCTACACGAAAGCAAACAACAACAACATTACGCTGAACTCAATTAACACGTACGGCATCAAGGATAGTGCGGGAATCTATACTTACGGGGCAGATGAAAACTTTATTGTCAACAACACAATAACGTGCAATGGCACAGGAACAGCAAACATCGGCGCATACATCTATTATTATTCTGATAATAACACGATGATGAATAACACAATACTCATTGACACTAACACAACAACTGCTGTTAGACAAAACAATATGACAGCTGTCACGATTTATTCTTATTCAAGAGATAATGTTGTGGATAATAACATTATCTGGATTGGCAAGACAGGAAAGGAATACAATGATGGCATTTACGTGGAATTCTCATCAAACAACAGAATCACTAACAACAACATCACAATAACAGCAAACCTCAGCACCGGCATAATAATTGGCGATGACAACAACACGGTTTCCTACAACAGCATTGTTTCAATATCAAATTACAGCAGTGGAATAGCTATTACCGGCACGAACAACAACATAAGCCAAAACAACATAACATTCATTGGATACAGCAACAGCGGAATATACTTAGGTGCAAACAACAACACGGTACGCAACAATTACATTAATGTTTCAGGACCAACAACAAGTCCGCATAATGAGAATTATGGAATTGAGTTATCTCGGGCACATGAGAACAATATCAGCAATAACACCATCTTCAGCACTGGGTATTATTACAATCGTGGAATTACCTCAACATATTCCAACAAGAACCTTATTGAGTTCAACAACATAACAACCATAGGGTACTCAAGCTCAGAACCAATACTCCTACAAAGCTCAAACGAGAGCATACTCAAGAATAACGTATTGAATCTTACAACTATGTATTACGGCTTTTATGCCCTGAAATCAACAAGTTCTTCTTATAACTGGATTGACAATAATACAATTCCTGTTGGGATGTACTTGACCAATGAATACATGACAAACATAACAAACAATAACATTACAGGAACATCACGACTAATATACACTGGTGGGTCTTGGTACTTGAGAATTACTAACAATACAATAATAACTAATAATTATGCTTTGGATGACGAGTCTGCCTGTTCATACATCACCATTGCAGACAATTATGTAAGATGCAATAATTTCAACAGTTATGATTCTTGCATAGACTTTAATTATGGCACGTTTTACCAAATCCTTAACAACACAATAATCGGGATTAGTAGTTCAACAGGAGATTATGAAAGACTTATTTATGGCCGTTCTTACAACACAATAGCTAATAATAGGATAAACTGCACAAATGTCTACTCTTCTATTGAATTCTATGGGAGTAATTTCGGAAATCTTATTGAGAATAACACAATAAACAGCAGCTTAGGAAATTATGGAATTTACGTGCGCGAGGACGCTAGCAGCATTTCTGGCTGGCACAACATAAGGAATAACACCATAAGCATTACTGGCACAGGAACAACATACGGCATTTCTCATGAAGGAAGGCGTGGTGGTGGATTCCTTAACATAACAAACAATTATGTTGAACTAACAGGAAGCATTAGCCAAGACACGACCAGCAGTGCAATACCGCTCCAGTATGGTGAGAACAGCACTGTTGCAAACAACACACTCAAGGTCATATCGCCGAGCAACAGGAAAGACCAGTACGGAATATACTTGTATTACAGCCCGGGCAACATTGTCAGCAACAACAACATTACAACACTGTCAATGAGAAGTTATGGCTTGTACGTCCACAATTCGAATTATTCAAGACTTCATGCTAACAACATTAATACTTCTGAGATTGAAAGCTTTGGAATCATTATTTCAGGCTCAATAGGCAATAATGTTACTAATAATTCTGTGTGGTCTGTTAGTGATGGCTTGCACGTGACAGGTTGCTTGATTGAGCACTTCAGTACTCACCAGGTTGTTAATAACACGATTAATGAGAGCAATATTTTGTATTATGGTGGTGCTTATGCTTCTCCTGCCTGTCCGAACAATGAAGTCATAACAAGCCCGCCAAAC